>NZ_JAMPKY010000001.1:345640-691280 GCF_039962255.1 Leptolyngbya subtilissima AS-A7
ATGCCTAACTTCGAGCAACAAAGGGCACCCCAATGAACCCTATCGGCACGGCAGGACGTCGATTATGAGCTGGCTATCTCGACTGTTGATCAGAAAAAAAGTGCCAATCTGTCAGCCGACGGCAGCCTCGCCGGTTTCCCCAAGCCCACCACCGGAGTCGATGGCTCAGGTGGTGGTTGAGGAAACCATTATGGCGGTGGCGAAATGGTTGATCAGCCTGGCAAATCGCACCTTCGAAACGCAAGCAACCTCGCCAAAACCAGAGCCTCCCCCGCCGGCCGACCCAGCTGAGGAGCAGGTGGCCAGTGCCGAGGCTCCACCACTGGAAGAGACCAACCAAGCGAGTGTGGTAGACCAGCTGCTGGCAAAGTTTAGCGTTTTGATTGAGGAAGCTTGCGATCGCACCCAGTCAATTGCCCTGCTTGAAAGCCGCCTTCAGGAGCTTGAATCTGCTCGGCAAGGCACTCCAGATTGGCAAGACTCTATTCAACTTCTCAATCAGGCGGTGGTCAAACTTGATGGCCGCCTCAGCCAAGTAGAAAAGATATTGCAACAGGTTGACCTGGGCACGATCTCGGAGACCTTAGCGATCTCTTTGGAAAACGAATCCCACCTTCAGCAGTGGGCACAAACCTCGACCCAGCAAATTGCTGAGTTTAGCGTTCGCTTAAACACTGTCGAAACCGCTGCTGAAACAACCGAGGAGCAGCACCGCGCCAATCTGCATAAAATCTTTCAGGTAATTCAACCTACCATCCAACAAACAACGGCTCTTGAAGGGCGTGTTTCCTATTTGGAGAAAGTAGTCACTCAATTGAGACTGGTGCCTAAGTTCGTAGAGAGCAACCACCGCTCCATTACTACCCTGCAAAATCACCTTAAGCAGGTTGAGAGCAACTCAGTTTCAATCGGAAACGGGAACGGTGGCCAAAAAGGACTGTAGGTAAACCAGCTAGACCAACTCATGCTTGAGAGCCCCATAGAGACGGTTCCACAATCTGCCGCTTCTTACAGGACTGAGCGGTCCCTCGGTCGCTAGGTTCAGCGCTGATAGGGTTCGTCTGGCAAGGGTGAAGGTGGAGAATTTAGGCGCTCGCCCTAATCTGTAAACTTCAGGCGATGGCGAAAGTTTGCCACTGACTCAACCATGCCTAGGGCAATAAAGTTTGTCAGCAGCGCCGATCGCCCGTAGCTCAGCCAGGGCAGCGGAATGCCGGTAATCGGTGCCAGACCAATGGTCATGCCAATATTGACCACCACCTGGAACACAATCATTGATAACACCCCAATCGCCAGGAGTGAACCAAAGTCATCCTTGGCATTTTGGGCAATAATCACTAAGCGATAGCAAACTAGCCAGTAGGTGAGAATTACCACCATCGACCCCACAAAACCCCACTCTTCGCCCACCGCCGAAAAGATAAAGTCGGTGTGCTGCTCAGGAATAAAGTTGAGCTGAGTTTGGGTGCCGTTGCCCAAACCCTGGCCCCAGAGCTTACCCGCCCCAATGGCAATGCGCGACTGAATCAGGTGGTAGCCACCCCCCAGCGGATCTTTGTGCGGGTCGAGAAATAACACCAGACGATCTTTCTGGTAGTCCTGCAACAGGCCCCACAGCACGTCGCCCAGTTTGCCTGCAATCAGGTTCACCGCCGTGGCGACCACGGTGCTAAACCAGCGCCAGGGCAGCGTAAACCAAGCAGTCAGCCCCATAGCCAAACTCCACACCAGCCAGCCAGGTAGCACCAGGTGAAACATAATCGCCGCCACTAAGGGCGACACAAATAGCACCAACCAGCCGGGGTTGCAGTTGGCCCAGTAGAGCATGCCTAGGGTAATCGCCCCAAACACCAGCGAAGTCCCTAGGTCAGGTTGAACGAAGACAAGTACCCACGGCAGCACAATGACGGCGATCGCACTGCCAACTCCCCAAAGCGTGGAGGCGTCGCGGCGGCTGAGCATTGCCGCCAGGGTAATAATGATGCTCAGCTTGGCAAACTCTGAAGGCTGCACGTAGAAGCCGCCCAGGGCAATCCAGCTCTGGGCACCGCCGCCCACGGTGCCGATAAACATCACCGCCACCAGCAGCAGATTGACGATGCCGTAGATAATCCACTGCCAGTTGAGCAGGTGCTCGTAGCGACTGCGGGACACCCACAGGGCAATGCTCAAGCCGATCAGGCCCAGCACGCCATGGTTTAAGCCATAGTTGCCGTCAACTGTGTTGCGCTGAATGCTATGAATGACAACCGCCCCAAAAGCCGTGAGCGCCACGGGCAGCGCCACCAGCACCCAATCGATGCCCTGCCAGCCTACCGCCAGCGATCGCCACTGCTTTTGCGCATCGGTTAAAAACATTGCCGTTGCCTACCAGTTCGCCCAATTGATTATGCCAAGAACAAGCGGCAGAAGGTGCAAGGCGTAGGGTTCAAGGGACGACCTTAAACCCTATACCTTGCACCCTAAACCCCAACCTAAGACGCCAACGCCGCCACAGACACCCGAGCCGCCACCTGCTGGGCCATAGCTCGCAGCGCCTTAGCGCTCTCGGACTCAGGGTGCTGCACCACAATGGGTATGCCCTGGTCGCCGCCCTCGCGCACCGCCATCTCCAGCGGAATGCAGCCCAGCACCGGCAGGTCTAGCTCTTTAGACAGCAGCTCGCCGCCGCCAGAGCCAAAGATGTCGTAGCGCTTGTCGGGCGCGTCGGGGGGAATAAACACGCTCATGTTTTCGACAATGCCCAGCACCGGCACCTGGAGCTGCTGGAACATCTTCAGCCCTCGACGAGCGTCAGAAATAGCCACCGACTGAGGGGTAGAGACGATCACCGCTCCGGCCATGGGCACTGCCTGGGCCAGGGTGAGCTGGGCGTCGCCCGTGCCGGGGGGCAAATCCACAATTAAATAGTCCAACTCGCCCCACTCCACCTGGTAGAGAAACTGGCGAATAATGCCGTTGAGCATGGGGCCGCGCCAGATCACCGGCTGGTCGCGATCGATTAAGAAGCCCATCGACACCATTTTGACGCCGTGGTTGAAGGCGGGCTCTAGCACTTCTCCCTGCTTGACCACCACCTGAGCCTCGGTCAGACCCATCATGATCGGCGCGTTGGGGCCATAGATATCGGCGTCGATCAGGCCGACCTTTGAGCCCATTTGCGCCAGGGAAACGGCCAAGTTCACAGCTACGGTACTCTTGCCCACGCCGCCCTTGCCGCTAGAAACCGCAATGATATTTTTGACGCCGCCAATGCCGGTGCGATCGGGCAGGGCCTTTTGCTGGGGCGTCTCGGCGGTGACGTCTACCTTGACTGTTTCCACCCCCGGCAGCGATCGCACGGCTTTCTGACAGTCTTCAACGATGAACTCGCGCAGGGGGCAGGCGGGGGTAGTCAGCACCAGGGTGAAGCTGACAGTGCCGTCTGCAATCGCCACATTGCGGATCATATTGAGATCTACCAGGCTTTTTTGCAGCTCCGGGTCTTGCACCGGGCGCAGCACGTCTAAAACAGAAGCTTCGGAGAGGGTTGGGCTCATGGAGTTGAGGGAGTGGCCAGCAAGTTAAAGAATGGACGACATCGACAGTAGACGGCTTTGAATCACCAACCCTTGTAAACAATTGTTGACGATCGGTAGAGTGGGCATTGCCCAACGCTGCTCCTCTCGCACGTCACGAGATTGAGCAAACCATCCCCTATCTTAAGCTGCCCGGTCGCCCCTTGAGCACAAGTGCTTAGGGCAAGCGGTGCTACCAAACTTGAAAGCGAGAGTTGGGGCCGTTGAGCAGATTGGGGTGCTCAGCGGCTTCGGCCAAGGCCGAGGCCACCTTGGCGGCGTAGGGGCGCAGCAGCGACCAGGCCAGGGGCGACAGCCACCCCCGTAGGGTGACTGAATAAGAAATTTGAGTGCCCCGCACGGTGGATTTGAGGTGGTAGGTGACCCGCTCTTCCAGACCAGGAATGGGAAGTACCCGTACGCTCATCAACTCATGGGGCTGCACCCGTTCTACAAAAATCTTGACGGGAATGGGATAAATTCTGGTGAATGCTCGGTAGATTAGCCCCGGCTTAGGTTTTAGCCCCTGGGGCGCGTTGGTGCTGGTCAACAACGGATGCCAGGAGACATCAGCCAGGTTCATGATCGTCTGCCAGAGGGTTTCGACCGAGGCGGTGCTCACGATTAGATAAGACTTTTCAAGCTGCTGCTGCACCTGCACCCAGCGGTGAATCAGGTGCAAGAGGGTCAAAAACGGGCGGGGAAAACGCCCGACGCTAAACATAGCGATGCCCTCCATCGCTGGGCCGCCAGGCTTGAGCCTGAAGGCTATAACAAATTGAGGGGGCTGGCAAGACGATCATGGCGGGCGTTACGGGGGCAAACAAAGCTGGGCTAGGCCGAATTGTCGTTACAGAACGTTGCGTTTCTAAACATTTTTCTCAACCTGGCGGATGAGGTTGGTGTTGGGTCGGGTTTCACGGTAGCGTGTGAAAACTGGGTACCGTGACATGGTGTTGCCTAAGGCCAAACTGCCTAGACGGCCATCGGGCAAATACAGGCGGCGGGAAAAATTGGATCCGCAAACCCTGTTTAGGCCATTCCACAGTGTGACATATTCGACCCGGTGCCGACATAACATATTGTTTTCTCCACGCCCATGACCACCACCCCTGTATCTAAGCCCGCTGCTGCCAATACCGCACCTCCAACGGATTCTCGCGATCGCGTCAGCGCCATGCTGAAGCAGCTGCAAGACAGCATTTGTCAAAAGCTAGAGGCCCTCGATGGCGGTGCCCAATTTCAGCAAGACGCCTGGGAGCGGCCCGAGGGCGGCGGCGGGCGATCGCGCGTGATCAAGCAGGGCAATATCTTTGAGCAGGGTGGCGTTAACTTTTCTGAAGTGTGGGGCGACCACCTGCCGCCGTCGATTTTGGTGCAGCGCCCCGAGGCGGCAGGCCACCGTTTCTATGCCACTGGCACCTCCATGGTGCTGCACCCCCGCAACCCGCTCATTCCGACGGTGCACCTCAACTATCGCTACTTTGAGGCCGGCCCAGTGTGGTGGTTCGGCGGCGGCATCGACCTCACCCCCTACTACCCCTTCGACGAAGACGTGGTGCACTTTCACCAAACGCTGAAGGATACCTGCGATCGCCACAATCCCAATTACTACAAGGTCTTCAAACCCTGGTGCGACGAGTACTTCTACCTCAAGCACCGCGGCGAGACCCGGGGCGTGGGCGGCATCTTCTTTGACTACCAGGATGGTCAGGGGATGCTCTACCGAGGTCCCGATGCGGACAAAGCCGCCGACCAAACCAGCCAGGGCATTGGCGAGCTTCCCCCCCGCAGCTGGGACGACCTGTTTACCTTTGCCCGCGACTGCGGTAATGCCTTCCTGCCGGCCTACGTACCCATTGTGGAGCGTCGCCATACTACGGAGTACAGCGAGCACCAGCGGCAGTTTCAGCTCTACCGCCGGGGCCGATACGTCGAGTTCAACCTGGTGTATGACCGGGGCACGATCTTTGGTCTGCAAACCAATGGGCGCACCGAGTCGATTCTGATGTCGCTGCCCCCGCTGGTGCGCTGGGAATACGGCTATACCCCCGAGCCTGAGAGCCCTGAAGCTCGGCTATACGACGTATTTCTTAAGCCCCAGGATTGGGTTAACTGGTCGGGTAGCCCTGCTAGCTAGACTGACATCAAACCTCTGTATCCCTTAATAGGCAAGGGCTTGGAACATTGCCCTAGACCGCTTAGCAGCAGTGGTCTAGGGCTTTTAGTTGTTTAGATTTCTTAAAAAACCCCGGAATCCACATAAATTAAAGGTTTTGGCGATCCACTTTTCTAGGGATGCCCTTAGAATGGGGCAGTGAAATTCTGAATTGACAGGGGTTTCAGCCGTTTTGGCTACCGGGGCCGTTGTACGTGCTCTGGGTCTATCGTCAAATTGCGGCTGCTATCCCAGTGTTCTTTGCCCATAGGAGACAGTTATGAACAAAGCTGAACTCGTTGATAAGGTGGCTGAGAAAGCCTCTGCCGGCGATAAGTCTATGACCAAAAAAGACGTTGACTCGGTGATTACGGCCACCATTGACGCCATTATGGAAGCTGTTGCTACAGGCGAAAAAGTCACCCTGGTAGGGTTTGGCTCCTTTGAGCGCCGCGAACGCAAAGAGCGGGAAGGGCGCAACCCCAAAACCGGCGACACCATGGTCATTCCGGCAACTAAGGTACCTGCATTTTCCGCTGGCAAACTGTTCAAAGAAAAAGTGGCCAAGTAACCACCCCCTTGACTTTCATCCCGTCTGCTCCCACAGCTTCAATTCGACCCGTTCACGGGGGAAACCTGGTCTGGGCGGCTGCGATCGCCAACTGTTCCCCCGATTCTCTTATAGATTTTTCGGCCAGCATCAACCCCCTAGGGCCGCCCGAGTCGGTAGTTCTAGCTATGGCCGAGGCCCTGGGGCAGCTGCGCCACTATCCCGACCCTGACTATGTTGACCTACGCCGCGCCCTGGCCAACTACCACCAGGTGCCTGTCGACTGGGTGCTGCCGGGTAACGGTGCGGCTGAACTGCTCACCTGGGCCGCTCGAGATCTGGCTGAGGGGCCTGCCCCTGTGGGCTGCTACTTGTTGACTCCGGCCTTTGGCGACTATGGACGTGCCTTAGCCGCCTTTCGGGTTCCTATTCAGCCCTGGCCGCTTTCTCTAGAAGAGATTGCGGAGGACGGTACCTCTCAAAATGCTATCTCCTGGCCCGATGCCGAGGTAGCCGGCATCTTAATCAACAATCCCCACAACCCCACTAGCCGTTTATTTAGCATAGATAGCCTCAAGCCTCTGCTCGATCGCGCTGGCACCGTGATTGTGGATGAAGCCTTTATGGATTTTGTGCCGCCACAGCAGCAGCAGTCGTTGGTCGGTGAACTTGATCGCTACCCGAATCTGGTGGTGCTGCGATCGCTGACCAAGTTTTATACCCTGCCGGGTCTGCGCATTGGCTACGCCCTGGGCCACCCCGACCGCCTGCGCCGCTGGCAGCGCTGGCGCGACCCCTGGCCGGTGAATGCCCTGGCGGCGGCGGCGGCGATCGCAGCGGTGCAGGATAAGTCCTTTCAAACCCGCACTTGGGATTGGTTGCCCCCCGTTCGTACCGCACTGTTCAAAGAATTGCAGGCTATTCCTAAGCTGCGGCCTTTGTCAGGAGCGGCCAACTTCCTATTGGTTAGAACCACGATTCCTGCCCCGATACTGCAAGAAAAACTTCTGCGCAGCCATCACGTGCTGATTCGCGACTGTTTGAGTTTCCCTGAGCTGGGGGCAGACTACTTTCGGGTGGCGGTGCGCACCGCTGATGAAAATGAGCGCTTGCTAACAGCCCTGGGCCAGGCTGTGGCTGTATGATGCCCTCAATTTTGGCATCGGGCCTGGGCCAATTAGCCTGGGAGTCCTGGATAGTTGCCCTGTAGCGATTCCCGTCGAGATTCTTGAGCTACCTATGACCACCGTTGCTCCGCCTCTGCTGCACCTTAGTTCACCCCCCGAACTCAAGGTGGTGAACATGACCAAGCGGTTTGGTAGCCTAGTAGCCCTCAACGACGTCACCCTCACCCTCAAACCCGGCACCTTTCACGGGCTACTGGGGGAAAACGGGGCCGGTAAAAGCACCCTGGTGAAGTGCATTATGGGCTTTTACTCACCTACCGCCGGACAAATTCTGGTCAACGATCAGGTTTACCCGATCAAAAGTCCTAAGGATGCCCACAGCTGCGGCATTGGCATGGTGTATCAGCACTTTACCTCGGTGCCCGCCATGACCGTGGCCGAAAACCTGGTGCTCAGCCGCTACGATCGCACCCAAGTAATCAACTGGAATCGTGAGTACGCTGCCCTGCGCACCTTCATGGAGCGATCGCCTTTCCAGGTCGACCTTGACACGCCCGTAGGCCAGCTAGCGGCGGGGCAAAAGCAAAAGCTCGAAATTCTCAAGCAGCTCTACTTGCAAAGCCGCATTCTCATTCTGGACGAGCCCACCTCGGTGCTCACCCCTGACGAGGCCGACGAGGTGCTGGGGCTGCTGCGCCAGGAGGTGCAATCGGGCCACCTCAGCGTGCTGCTGATCACCCACAAGTTCCGCGAAGTGCTGGCCTTTACCGATGAGGTAACGGTGTTGCGCAAAGGCCATTTGGCGGGCCACGGGGCTGTGGCTGACCTGACCGTGGCCGATATGGCCCGGATGATGCTGGGAACCGAGCGGGCTACCAAGTCGGTCGATAAAGCTCCAATCGCAGAGCGCCATCCTGTGCTGATGGTGCATGGCTTGGGGGCGCTCAAAGACAATGGCCTATCCGCCTTTGGCCCCCTCGACCTGACGGTGCACAGCGGCGAAATTGTCGGCATTGCCGGGGTTTCGGGCAACGGCCAGCGGGAGCTGGTGGAGGTGCTGGCAGGGCAGCGATCGCCCACCCATGGCCACATCGAGGTCAACGGTGACCCCTACCGCGCCACCCGGAGCGAAATGTTTAGCCACGGCGTCTGCACTCTGCCCGAGGAGCCCCTGCGCAACGCCTGCGTGCCCGGTATGTCCGTAGCCGAAAACATGGCCCTGCGCACCTTCGATCGCCCTCCCCAAGCCCGCGCTCGCCTGTGGCTAATGCTCGGGGCTATCCGCAAGGCGGCTGAGGGATTAATTGCGGCATTCTCTGTCAAGACCCCCTCCCCCGATACCCCGATTCAAAATCTGTCGGGGGGGAACGTGCAGCGGGCGGTGCTGGCGCGGGAGCTGTCGTCCCCCGACGTCAATCTGCTGATTGCCGCCAACCCCTGCGTCGGCCTCGACTTTCAGGCTGTAGACCAGATCCACAACGCCCTGGTAGAGGCCTGCAACCGTGGGGTAGCGGTGCTGCTGGTGAGCGAGGATCTCGACGAACTGCTGGCCTTAGGCGATCGCATTCTGGTGATTAGCGAAGGGCAGTTTGTCTACGAGAGCCCTGTTGAGCAGGCCAACGTTGCCGACATTGGCCACAAAATGGCTGGTCACTAATGCCTTTGGGGGTTTTCCCCCTCGTGGAGCCGGTCTAGCAGCGGGTAAACTACATATCTAGCTTTGTTGCATGCTTTGTTGATACCGTACCAACACAGGCGAGTCAGACTATGGGTGAATCGTTAACGCAGCAAATTCCGGGCATTGCCGACGCCGAGTGTTTGGCTCTGGTGCAAGAATACTGTCGATTGGCGGTTCGCCCCAGCCTTAGCGATGCTGAAGGCCAGCGCCTTGATGAGCTGCTTGCCCTAGCTGAAGACGATGGCCGCCTCGACTTTTGGATCAATGAAGCCGACCACTTCATCGACCACGCTATTGGTCTGGGCAGCGCCACGCGGGTCTACGCCTCGGTGAACGAAAATCTCAAGGCGCGGCTGCGCGAACTGCTCGACCTCACCCAGACGGCTAACCCCGGCGATAAAGCCCTAGAGCTGCTTGAAGAGCTAGATGAAAGTCTGGCCGAGGGCGCTCGCCAGGTGCAGCAGCAGCTGGCCAAGCGCGGCTATGACCCTGGCCCGGTAGATGGGGTGGCGGGGCCTAAAACCCAGCGCGCTCTGCGAGACTTCCAGCGGTCTAAAGACTCTAGCCGCTGAGGTTAGCCCAGTCATCCGTTGACCTGATGCTTTTTCGGAGCCACTAGGCGATCGCCTGACGCTGACACTGCCAAGTCGTGGGTTGTCGGGGCAACAGGATTTTTGAGCTAGTTTGGGAGCGACAGCTATGGCACAAGATTCCCTCAACAACGCAGAGTCGGCGACTCTCGATCTAAAGGCTTATTTTGATCGCATTGACTGTGGTGCTTTGGGCCAAGCCTTCCAGAATGGAACGCTTGCGCCTACCTTAGATACCCTTAAAACCATTCACCAAGGCCATACCAGCACCATTGCCTTTGAGAATCTCAGCTCATTTTTCCACCAGCCCGTGTCCCTCGACCTGGATGCCCTGCAGCAGAAACTCATCCATGACCAGCGAGGCGGCTACTGTTTTGAGCAAAATCTGCTGCTGCGATCGGTGCTTGTGGCTCTAGGCTTTCAAGTTACAAACTTGGCCGCCCGCGTGCGGTGGAATCTGCCAGAGGACATCATCACGCCCCGCAGCCACATGCTGCTGAAAGTAGATATTGATGAAACTTCGTACATTGTCGACGTAGGTTTTGGCGGTTTAACGATGACAAAACCGCTGATGCTAGTGCCAGATCGGCCGCAATCTACCTCCCATGAACCCTACCGCCTGACGGTAGCTGGACAGACCTACTGCTTAGAAGCACAGCTCAACCAGGAGTGGAAACGGCTGTACTGCTTTGACTTGCAAGCGCAGCAGCGCTGCGACTACGAAGTGAGCAATTGGTACGTATCCACCTATCCTCAATCGCTGTTTGTCAATGCGCTGATTGCGGCTCGACCTGGGGATGGCTGCCGCTATGCCCTGCTCAACAACCAGTTGACCACGCGCTATCTCGACGGCCGCTCTGAGCAGCGTCTGTTGACCACCGCCACCGAATTGCACGACGTGTTGAGCGATCAGTTTGGGCTGCGGGTGCCCGAGACCCTAGATCTACAGCAAGCCCTAGAACGCTTCGCGGCATCCTAGGGCTTGCTTAGGGGAATTTGTGCTGGAAGGTTAACCGATACGCAGCAGTTCCACATCAAAGAGCAGGGTGGCGTTGGGGGGAATCACACCCCCAGCGCCACGGCTGCCATAACCCAGTTCCGAGGGAATTACCAGCTTACGCTGACCACCTACCCGCATGGTGCCAACTCCTTCATCCCAGCCTTTGATCACCTGGCCCACCCCAATTTGAAAGGTGAAGGGGCGACCGCGATCGCGGGAACTGTCAAATTTAGTTCCGTTTTCAAGGGTGCCGGTGTAGTGCACCGTAACCCGCTGCCCCGGCTGAGGCATGGCCCCTGTACCTTCAACAACGTCAACGTACTGTAGGCCAGAGTCGGTGGTCACCAAATTCTCTTCGGGCATCATGGTCGAGGCATCCTCATCGGCGGGAACTAGGTCAGCAGCAGCCTGGGCAAGTTGAGCAACGGGCGCAGCTATGACCTCTTCGGCAACCTGGAGATTGTCTAAACTTGCGGCCATGGCCTCGGGTTGGGGGCTGGTAAATTGAGCTACCAGCAGCACTACGCAGCAGGCTGCCAAAACTCCCAGGCTAATCAAAATTTCTCGCACGGCGTATCTCCCATTGCAGCTTGAGTTTTACCGATCATATCGCCTCTAGCGGCCCTAAGGGAAACCATCTACCTCCTTGCTCCCTTACCCAAACCGATACCCAAATCCTCGCAGCGTCGTCACGTACTGCGGGTGGGCTGGGTCGTGCTCAATCTTTTCGCGCAGCCAGCGAATGTGCACGTCTACGGTTTTGCGATCGCCCACAAAATCGGCTCCCCACACCGTCTGAATCAGCTCTTCCCGCGACCAAACCCGGTTAGGGCTCTGCATAAACAGTTCCAGAATGCGAAACTCCTTAGGCGATAGATTCACCTCTTGCCCCGCCACCAGCACCCTAAACTCTGTGGCGTGGAGCACGATGTCGCGGTAGGTCAGAATGGCTTTATCGGGCTGCGTCGCTGACCACTGGTATCGCCGCAGTAGGGCACGACAGCGAGCAATCAGTTCGCGCATGCCAAAGGGCTTGGGCAAGTAGTCGTCGGCGCCCACCTCCAAACCCACTACCCGATCCATCTCAGTTCCCTTAGCGCTCAAAATCAGAATCGGCATGTCCAGATTGTGGTGGCGCATCATCCGACAGATGTCGAGCCCGTTAACGCCGGGCAGCATGAGGTCAACAATGGCTAAATCAATGTCCAAGCCGGCAAAATTATCCCCAGCCGCTGGAAACATCAGCTCCAGGGCGCGATGGCCTGACTCGGCAGTGACCACTTGATAGCCCTGCTCCGTCAGCGCCAGAGCTACGGTTTCGCGAATTAGGTCTTCGTCGTCAATGATTAAAATACGCTCTTGCACTGTCGACAACGACGATCGACCGGGAGAAATTTTTTGCACAGCACAGCCAGCCTAACGGAGCGTGAACAGACGCAGGCAGACTGCGCACCACGGTCGATCGCTTCCCGTAGAGACTAGCTTGTAACCCAGGGAGTGCTCGTCAACCGTGGCGTTTGCCCGCCGCCCAGTTGGCGGCTCGGCGTCTGCACCACTCCGCTATCGTGTCGGACTTAGCTTAAGGAAACATCGGGTTCTGGTTAAGCTTACGTAAACTCGCCCCTACCTACCGTTGACAAGCGCTCTCGGCCGCGGCCGGGTAACCTAGCTCTGACTGCGCTTTGGTGGTCTCTAACCCCGGCAGCAGCACCATCAGCCGACAGTCGCTATCCCCACTTCCTTGGATGAGCAGCTGTCCGCCGTGACGCTGCACCAGGTGCTGGCCCAGCAAGATACCGAGCAGAGAGCGAGGGGGTTGACGAGGTACTGGAGAAGCCTGCAGTACGGTCACTACCTCCTGGGGTAGCCCTTCCCCTAGCCAAGGGTTAGACAGCCACAGGGCCAGAGCCAAGGTTTTGCCCCGCCGACAGGCATGGATGCGTAGAGCACCGTTTTCCCCGGCCACTTGCATGATGCTGAAGACCAGGTGATATAGGATTTGCTTGACCACGCGCTGGTCTAAGATCCAGTGGTTTTCGCCGGGTTCTACAGAGAGGTAGAGGGTCTGGGCGCTGGCTTCGGCCAGGGGAGTCAGGGTGGCTAGCACCTGCTGACCTATGGCTTCAATATCGACAGCGGTAGCCACCAGGCCAAAGCGTTCGGTCTCCAGGGGGTTGAGGTCGATAAGTTCTTCTACTAGAGCCATCAAAATCTGGCTGCTGCGATGCACAATGTCGGTGTATTCGCGCTGTTTGGGGGTGAGGGGGCCGTAGATCTCCCGGCTGAGCATGGTGGTCATGCCAAGCACCGTGGTCAGGGGGCTACGCAGATCCTGGGTGAGCTGACTAATTAGGTTAAGGCGCACTTGATCTACTAGAGACTCTAAGGGAGCTTGAGGGGTGGGAATTAGGCAGGTGGCCCGATGGCATTCGTACTCGCTCATGCCCCAACGAGCCGCCATGGCCAGAAACCCTAGCTCTTGGGCGGTGAACACTCTCGGCTGCACATCCATTACGGCCAGGGTGCCAATGCAGGTGCCCTGACCAGTCATAAGCGGCACTCCGCCATAGGCTCTAATGCCATAGGCCACGACTAAATTGTTTTGGGCCAAGACTGGATTCTCAAGCGTGTCGGTCACCAGCAGGGGCTGCTCGCTGTCGAGAATGTAGACCCCAAACCCCTCCAAGAGAGGAAGCTGGCGCTGCTGCGATAGGGGGTTGCCTACCCCCAGGGATGACAATCCGTGGGCCGCTCGCACGTACTCGGTCTGGTTGTCGGCCAAGGTAACCACGGCGATGGGGACGCCGAGGAAGCGAGCCGCCATTTGGACGGCCTCTTCCCAGGCGGGGACGCTGCTAGGTGAGCTGAGCTCAAGGGTAGCGATCGCCTGGCTGCGCCGCTGCTGACGCTCAGCCCAGGACAGACCTTGGAGGGAACAACAGGGCCAGATTTGCGGGGGAATTGCCGCTTCGTTCGCCGCTTTACCCTCGGGCACCACTGGAAACACAGAAACGCTCATGGCCAAAGCCCAATCCCTGATGAAACACAGGCTTAGCATGCCCGACGGGGATGGCTGAAGTAACGGTAGATAGGGGCAGACGGTATCTTTACGTACCGTCTGTGGGTTCTGGGTATAGGCGCTGGTGCTGAGGTTGCGATCGCGCTCAGTCTTGGGGTATGGCAAAGACCGTCGCTTCTGCCGCTGCCGCTGCTGCTTTGGCCTGGTCAAGCAGATCCCAAATCTGCTGAAGCATGGGGCCTAAGCCCGTACCGGCCACGGCTGAAATGCCATACACTGGCCCCGGCACCAGCGTTTCGAACTGGTGGATAAGCTCGGCTAGGGCTTCAGGGGTGAGGGCATCGACTTTGTTAAGGGCCAAAACCTGGGGGCGATCGCTTAAGTCGCGTCCGTAAGCTGCCAACTCCTGCTGGATGGTTTGGAAGTTCTCCACTGGTTGCTCGGCAGTGGCATCGACCACGTGCAGCAGCAGTCGAGTGCGCTCAATGTGGCGCAAAAACTCGTGGCCTAGCCCTAACCCCTGGTGTGCCCCTTCAATTAGGCCAGGAATGTCGGCGAACACGGTGCCGTCGCCCGAAGGACGGCGCACCACCCCCAAATTGGGAATTAGAGTCGTAAACGGGTAGTCGGCAATTTTGGGCCGTGCCGCTGACAGGGCTGAAATTAGGGTTGACTTGCCCGCATTGGGCAGGCCGACAATGCCGACCTCGGCCAGCAGCTTAAGCTCTAGGCGCAACCGCCGCTCTTCGCCAGGCAGCCCAGGCAGGGCGTGCTCTGGGGCGCGGTTACGGTTGCTGAGAAAATGGCGGTTTCCCAGTCCTCCCTTGCCCCCCTGGGCCACACAGAGCAACTGGCCAGGTTCGACTAAATCGCCCATCAACT
Organism: Leptolyngbya subtilissima AS-A7; assembly: GCF_039962255.1. Lineage (NCBI taxonomy): Bacteria > Bacillati > Cyanobacteriota > Cyanophyceae > Leptolyngbyales > Leptolyngbyaceae > Leptolyngbya > Leptolyngbya subtilissima. Next base: position 360,202 of record NZ_JAMPKY010000001.1, read on the forward strand.
GATCGGTGGCGACATCGTAGATGGCGGTGCCGCAGGGAACATCGAGGTATAGATCGACTCCGGCGGCACCAGTCATGTTTTTGGTGCCGCCCCGCTGACCGTTGTCGGCCTTAAATCGGTGGGCGTAGCGAAAATCAAGCAGGGTTTGGAGCTGCTGGGTAGCCCGCAGATAGATTGAACCACCGGGGCCACCGTTGCCCCCCGCTGGCCCGCCAGCGGGAACGTACTTTTCACGCCGAAAGGCAACAGCGCCATCACCGCCGTCGCCGGCAACGACCTCAACTTCAGCTTGGTCGATAAACTGCATTATTCAGCGCCGTTGACAGATTGTTGCTGAAGCTGGATCATTGCTGCTCGAATTTGCTCAGCCAAAGCCTGATCTTGGGGATAGGTGGCCGTGATCCGGTTGAACAGTCGTCCTGGCAACCCATGGGACTGCACAATTTCGCTGGCTCGGTTGCAGTAGTTGACGATGATCGTGCGGATGTCGCCACGCAGGTTGCGGGGCAGCTGGTTGAGGTTGGCGGTGCCAGTGCAGGACATATCAATGCTGCTAATGTCATGACTGGTGCCGGTTAGCAGGGTCTTGATTTGGCTTAAGGCCTCGTTGCGCGGGGCCTCCATCTCAAGAATTGAGGCGGCGTAGGCCGTTACTTCCTCAGAGGAGACCGAACTGTTTTGGGCTTGGGCAGCGGCTCCCAAGGTGACGTTGCCCGTGGCTGTGGGAATAGAAACGCCCGCGCCACCGGCTAGCACGGTCAAGCTGGCGATCGCAGTGGCCAAGACCAGGGTGCGACGGTGAGCAGATAAAGGGTAAGTCAATAAGTGAATCATTATGTTTATATCTCCTGTGCTGGTATCAACCAGAATGGCCCTGTGCTCCAACAAAAAAGAAGGCTCTCAAAGCAAAACTCTTTTTGGGTAAACGCCACCCTCGGCGCGATCGCTCGAATCTCACAGCCCAGACGGGACAGCACCCCTGTGAGTTCCAGCGGTGAGGCTAGGTACTACCGGGCCTAAACAACTGACAAATTTCTATCACTTTTGTGTGTAGAGTAGCGCGTTCATCCCTGCCCTGCTTTAGATCAGACTCTAATTCTAGTAGCAAAGGCAAACTCCGTTGCAATTGGGTGAGACTCAGCGATCGCACCTCTTGTTTTAAGAAGTAAATTCGCTTGGGATTAGCGATCTCTGCTGCCGCCGCCACCTCGGCGTCGCTGGCTACCCCAACTAGGGCTTTAAGCCACAGCCACAGCCGAAACTGGCTGACTAGAGTGGCCACAATGCGCAGGGCGGGCTCGTTGCGATCGAGCAGGTCGTTGACCAACCCCAGGGCGGTGGGGGTATCGCCCTGCTTGAGGACCTGGGCTAGCTTGAGGCTGGTCTGGGTCGATACCGTCACCAGCTCTGCGGCCACGGCAGGGGGAATAGGCTGTGGGTTTGCCCCCCAGTAAAGGGCTAACTTTTCCAACTCTAAGTGGAGCTGGCGGGTGTCGTTGCCCACCGCTTCCGTTAGCAGATCGAGGGTGCCAGACTCCAGGTTCATGCCCCGTTCCTTGGCTACGGCGGCGACCTGCTGGTGAATCTGATCAGTTTTCCAGGGGGGAATGGTGGCAAACTCGCGCACCTCACCCCAGGTTTTAAAGAATTTCGTGAACTTAGCCCGGCCATCGGGCTTAGCGGTGCTGGTAAGCAACAGTACTGAGGTGTCGGGCAGCTGGGGTAGGGTGCGCTCAAACTCGGCCAGAACGGGGTCTGGGCAGCGTTGCCCCAAGCTGGTATTCATTAGCCACACTAGCCGCTGGCCCTCGCCAAAGGGAGGCGTCATGGCCTGGTTGAGAGCCTGGGCTGGACCGTTGGCAGCCTCTGCTGGCACCACATCGTAATTAAAGCTGGCCCAGGCCTCGTTTAAGGTGCGCTGGCGTAGGGTTTGGACGGCCTTTTGGAGGGCAAAGTCGTCGTCGCCCCAGAAGTAGTAGGCGGGCATGGGAGGTGGGAAGTGGATGAGTGGATGGGGAGGGGAGTAGATGAGTAAGTGAAGGGAGATGGGGACGGTGGGGGAGTGGGGTGTGTGGGATGATGGCGTCTGAGATTGGGATGGTTTGTTGGGGCTAAGGGTATCTAGGGATTTTATGGCGCAGCTGTGGCAGAGCCCTATTTTAGAAGAAAGTTTTGCGCTGATTGACCGGGAAGTGGGCGAGCATGGGTTTACTCCGGCGGAGTATGCGGTGGTGCGGCGCGTCATTCACAGTACTGCCGATTTTGACTTTAAGGAGTTGGTGAGGTTTAGCGAGGGGGCGATCGCCACGGCGACCCATCATCTCTCAAATGGCGGCCCCATCATTGTAGATGTGACGATGGTGCGCCAAGGGGTGGCGGGCATGGTTGAGCGCACGTTTCAAAATCCTCTGCTGACAGCTGTGACATTGGGCGATTCGCCAGAGGATGGGCGCACCCGTACGGAGGCCGGACTGCTGCGGTGTTTGGAGGAGCATCCCAACGCGCTGGTGGCAATTGGCAATGCGCCGACGGCGCTAATGGCGCTGTGCGATCGCATCGCCTCAGGTCAGGCCCACCCTGCCTTAGTTATCGGTGCTCCGGTTGGCTTTGTGGCGGTCGAAGCCTCAAAACAGCGCCTGGCCCAGACCCCGGTGCCGCAAATTCGAGTAGAGGGCCGCAAAGGGGGCTCGCCGGTGGCGGCGGCCATCCTCAACGCCTTGCTGGTGCTGGCTTGGGAGCAGCAGGTATGACCCCAATTCAAGTGGTGGGAATTGGGTTGGATGGGCGAGAGGGGCTATCGCCCAAACTGCTGCAAATCATAGACCAAGCGGTAGTGCTGGTGGGCAGTCCCCGACATCTCAGTTACTTTCCTGACGCGACGGCAGAAACTTGGGTCTTAGGAGATCTAAAAGCAACCCTCGATCGCCTCCGTCAGTGGTTAGACACTACTAAACCCGGTATTGCCGTGGTTTTGGCCTCTGGCGACCCACTCTTTTTTGGCCTAGGGCGGTTGCTGCTCGACCACCTGCCCGCTGAGAGCCTAACCTTTCATCCCCACCTGAGTGCGGTGCAGTTGGCCTTTAGTCGGCTAAAGCTCCCCTGGCAGGGGGCGACGCTGATCAGCGCCCACGGCCGATCTACCGAAGAACTTACTACTGCCCTGCGGCGCGGGGATGCACTGATTGCGGTACTCACCGACCCGACTCACAATCCGGCTGCCCTAGGAAAGCTGATTCTCACGCTGGGGTTGCCCTATAGCTATCGGCTAACGATCTGTGAAAATTTGGGTGATGACGCCGAAACCATTCACCATTTGACGCCTGAAACTACGGCGAGTAAAACCTTTGCGGCCCTCAACGTGGTGGTGCTCCAGCGGCAGCATGAGGCAGGGCTCGATGCCGAAAATCTGCCGCTGATTGGCCTGCCCGATCGCGCCTTTGCTACCTTTAGTGATCGCCCCGGCCTAATTACCAAGCGCGACATTCGCATTCAAATTCTGGCCGACCTAGACCCGAGGCCAGGGCAGACTATTTGGGATGTTGGGGCCGGTACCGGCTCCGTCAGCGTTGAAATTAATCGCCTCTGCCCCACCGCCCAGGTTTACGCCATTGAGAAAACCGCCGCTGGCTACGGCTTAATTCAGCAAAACCAGCGCCGTCTAGGTAATACTAACCTACACCCGATCTATGGGGCTGCCCCTGAAGCCTTAGAAGCCCTGCCCGACCCCGATCGCATCTTTATTGGCGGCAGCGGCGGCCACCTGGCTGAAATTCTCGATCGATGCGCTCAACGCCTCCGACCCCAGGGCCGAATTGTCTTAGCCTTAGCGACCCTAGAGCACACCAGCACGGCGCTGTCCTGGGCCAGCGGAACCGCAGACGGTCGCTCTGCTTGGCCGGTAGATCTGCGTCAAATTCAGGTACAGCAAGGGGTTCGAGTCGGAGCACTGACCCGCTGGCAACCCCTCACCCCCATTACCATCATCACCCTGAACTATCCCTAATTCTCTTAGGTAATATAGCCATCGTCTGTTTATCCTAAAGCCCACACCCCTACCCCTGTAAGCACCAGCAACCCTAGGGGCAGCAAACCCGTGAGCGGCTGATCGGGCAGCCCTACTAGCCAAACTGGGCCATCTTTGCCGGGCTTTAGCAGGGCCAGGGCATCAATGGCGGCGATCGCAAACACCCAGCCGGCATGGAGCCCCCAGGCCAAGCCCAGGCTACCACCCCCGACCCAGCGAGCTAGCAGCAGCACCGCCCCCATCACCGCCAGCCCTGGCACCTGGCGCATTCCAGCGGGGCCATCCCACAGTAGGTGAGAGAAGGCAAAAATGAGGCAGACGGCGATCGCCATTAGCCCCACCGGCAGCGCCTGCCCCAGCCCGTTCACTAAGACGCCGCGAAATACCAGCTCTTCAATCCAGCCCACAAACAGCGCCAGGGGCAGTACCGCAAGCAGCACTACCCCTGGCGAAGGACTAGATATGGTTTGAGCATTAGTATGGCCCGTAGGGGAAAGCTCAGCCCCTTCCAAGGCAACGGGTTGATCAATCGACTGCCACCGTCGCCAGCCCAGCCCCACCTGCAATGCCACTAGCAGGACTACACCTCCGGCGGCTACCCCAAACCCGGCAGCGGTAGCTTTGGCAAAGGGCCAATCCCAAGCGATGCCGTAGGCTGACCAAGTGCTATTGGCGAGGCGACGATGCACCTCCACCGCTACGGGAGCCAGCAAATATAAAGGCAGCAGCAGGGGCAGCTTATGCTGTGGGGCAACGGGGTAGGTGAGCGGCACGCGAGCGATCCGCGCAACTAATAAGCAAACTGGAACCCCTAGGGTAATCCAGCTTAAAAAAAAACAATTAGATGCGCGATCGCTGACATATTCACAGACAGGATTGCCATAGTAAGCCAGTACTATTCTTCGTCAGAGTCGGCGTCGAGCTGCTTCAGATGAATGTGCTTGTAGCCCAGCTTAATCTCAAACTCGTCGCCAGACTTAAGGCCCATTTCTTGGGTGTAAGTGGCACCAATAACAATCTGGCCATTTTTGTGGACGCTAACTCGATACGTGGGTTCGCGGCCGCGGCCATCTTTACTGCTTTCAGGATCGAGGTTGATGCCTTTAGCCTCTAGTAGCGCATCGTAAAAGCCAGACAAATTGACCCGTACCTGATTGTCTTTGGTTAGGGTGTAGTAGCCGCATTCTTTAGCGGTTTCGCGCTTGGTTAGGTTAGATAGGTCTTTAACCTTTTGAAGCAATGCTTTGCCGGTCAGGGGATTGGGTTTTTCTGCCATTGTCAGGGAAAATCCTTGTGTAAGACGTGAAGCTGAATGCTAAAAAACGGCAGGTCGATCCTGGGAATAAGGGTGGCGACCATTGCGGAATAGCAGAAGAATAATAGCAAATAAATCTGCCCATTCGCACAACTAATTATAATCAAAGTATTAGAGGCTGTCACCCAAACAACAAACGATTTAGATCAGCTTTGACTGATTTTATTTCTCCGCTCATTTCTACTATAGGAGCAGGGTAGCTTCAGAAAAGCCAGGCTCTACGACTCTGCCATGGTCCAGGGTCACAATATTAGACTTTGCAAGCGCTTATTCAGACTGTCTGAGTTGCTTTTAATTACTCGCCCGATGACATTCCCTACTTCTCCTTGCTACCCAGCTTCCCCGTTTTTATCAAAATTTGGTGTGCTTAACGCCCGGTCCAAGACTCTCAGTCCGCGGCTTTGCTGATTGGAAAAAGGCATGAATGGCGATAGGGATAGTCAACTATTGCAAAGGCGCAGAGCATTGAGAGGCTGTTGAGAAAAGGATTGGCCGTAATGCTGTCCCCTGCTAGTTTCCCCTGACCTTCTTAAAAGGGGTTTTTTAGTCTCTACGTGCCCACTGGAAGGAAAAAATTGGGGGGATCTCAACCTTTGCTAGCCAGGGTAAGACTTTTAAAACACCCCCCTAAAACCCTGCTCAACCCGCTCGACCCACATTATCACTAGAATCATTTAGCCCCGTAAATTCTCCAATTCTGAGGGATTTACAAGCGCCAGCTCCCGCAGGGCTAGGGGCTGGGAACGATGCAAGCACCATATTAAGGGAAGGCGATCGCCCTAACCAAACTTTTACTCACTACAGGTTTTCCTTCAGCGGTTACAGATATGTTGGACGGGCAAGAAACCTGATTGGGCTTGCCACTCTAACTTGCAAGCGGTTGCTACGAGTGATGCCCGTAAAGTTACGGTGTCGCGATCGCTCAAAACTATCTCTCCCTGCTTTTAAACCTGTTTGAAGAACAAAATTTCCTCAAGAACGGCTCAAAATTAGCATAGTTTTTTTACAAATCTATCTCAAGATAGAGGTCATTGCGCCCCAGTTTAGAGTTGTTTGAGTGGAGTAAACACTGCACTTCTTTCCCAGGGAGGGTGTCTTGGTCAAGCACTAGTTATTCAGTCAGTTGTATAAACAAATCGGCGCGAGAAAGGCGCACTATGCTGGCAGAAGCCATGGCAGTAGTGCGCCTTTACTCAAGGAAATGCTGGATTTGCTAAAAGGAACCGAGGCTAAACGTTAGCCCTGGCGAAGTTGATCGAGCACACTTTGATCTTCCATTGTGGAAGCATCACCTGCGATCGCCTCGCCGCTGGCTAAATTGCGCAAAAAGCGACGGATGATTTTGCCCGATCGCGTCTTGGGCAGCGCATCGGCAAACCTAATTTCGCCGGGTCGGGCGATCGCGCCAATTTCATTCACCACGTGCTGTTTGAGTTCCTGCTTTAGCTCGTCGCTGGCGCTATAGTGACCCTCCAAAATCACAAAGGCAAAGATATCTTCGCCCTTGAGGTCATCTTTGCGACCCACCACGGCAGCCTCGGCTACCGCCGGATGGGAAACTAGCGCCGACTCGACCTCCATGGTGCCCAGGCGATGGCCCGACACGTTGATCACGTCATCCACCCGACCCATCACCCAAAAGTAGCTGTCGGCATCTTTGCGGGCACCGTCGCCCGCAAAGTATAGATATTGGCCGTTGACTGGGGCAATGTGTTCCCAGTAGGTGCGGCGGTAGCGGTCGTCGTCGCCGTAGACCGTGCGCATCATGCTGGGCCAGGGATGTTTGATCACTAGGTAGCCGCCCTCACCCGGGGGCACCGGGTTGCCGTCAAGATCGACCACATCGGCCAAAATACCGGGGAAAGGAAGGGTCGCGGAACCGGGTTTGGTGGCGATCGCCCCTGGCAGGGGCGTAATCATAAAGCCGCCGGTTTCCGTCTGCCACCAGGTATCGACGATGGGGCAGCGCTCGCCACCAATCACCTGGTGGTACCACATCCAGGCTTCTGGGTTGATCGGTTCGCCAACGGTGCCTAGCAGCCGTAGCGACGACAGATCTCGCGCCTTGGGCAACTCGTCGCCCATTTTGATAAAGGCGCGAATGGCGGTGGGAGCGGTGTAGAAAATGGTGACGCCGTACTTTTCAATTACATCCCAAAAGCAGCCGGGGTTGGAGGGCCGGGGCACCCCCTCATACATCACCGTAGTCGCTCCGTTCGACAGCGGGCCGTAGACGATGTAGCTGTGTCCCGTAATCCAACCCACGTCAGCCGTGCACCAATAAACATCGGTGTCTTTGATGTCAAAAGTCCACTTAAAGGTGGTGTGGGTGTATAGGTTGTAGCCCCCGGTAGTGTGCACCACCCCCTTGGGTTTGCCCGTGGTCCCGCTGGTGTAAAGAATGAACAGCAGGTCTTCGGCGTCCATTTCCTCAGCGGGACAGTGGGCTGAGGCAGTGGCTTGGAGCTCGTGCCACCAATGGTCGCGTCCTTCAACCATCGTCATCTCGGCCTTGGTGCGCTGCACCACCAGTACGCTAGACACACTGGGCACACCGCCGTCGGCCAGAGCCTGATCTACCGCGGCTTTGAGCGGCACAATCTTGTCTTTGCGAAAGCCACCGTCGGCTGTAATTACTACTTTGGCCTCAGCATCGTTGAGGCGATCTTTCAGTGCTTCGGCGCTAAAGCCGCCAAAGATGACGGTGTGGGGGGCACCAATGCGGGCGCAGGCGAGCATGGCGATCGCCGCCTCAGGCACCATGGGCATATAGATGCCGACGCGATCACCCTTCTGTACCCCCAACCCCTTGAGCACGTTGGCTACCTGGCACACCTCACGGTGCAGCTGGGCGTAGGTCAGGGTGCGGCTATCGCCCGGCTCCCCTTCCCAAATCAGGGCGGCTTTGTTGCGTCGCCAGGTAGTAAGGTGGCGATCTAAACAGTTGTAGGAAATGTTGATTTTGCCCCCCACAAACCACTTCGCAAAGGGCGGCTGCCAGTCGAGCACTGTATCCCAAGACTTAAACCAGTGCAGCTCCTGACTGGCGAGTTCTGCCCAAAACTGAGCTGGGTCTGCCGCTGCCCGTTCGGCCAGGGCACGATACTCCTCTAGGCTCTTGATGGATGCGTTTTGAACAAACTCATCAGCCGGCGAAAACAGGCGGTTTTCGTGGAGAATTGATTCGATGGTGGGGGAAGCCATAGACAATGCTAAGTCTCTTGCAAACACAAATAATATTAGAAGGCCGCTGTAGAAGAACGGCGTCCCTTAAAAACCATACGATTTTTAGTAGCCCTTTAAACAGCGTCTATGGTTTCCGTAATGTTTTCTAAAAAGTATGCTCAGCTTTCAAGATAGCTGTTTCTGAGGTACGGGAGGCCAGACCAGTTCAAAAAGCCCTGCCCTTAACTGTCTAAAACTAGACAAAAGCCGCTGCTCACGATAGAGCAACGGCTTTTGCTGAGTTAAAGCAGAGGTTTGTAAACGGCTCTGGTTAGCTCCGTAACGGTTGTCACCAAAGTGGGTTTACCACAATGCCCGAGGAGCGTTATTTTGTGTAGACCCGCCCTGGTTATTTGGCGTTGGGCTCGGGTTGTTTGGCGTTTGAGACCTGGGTTGGTTAGTTTGAGGAGCTTCAGTCAAAATCGGGCCGACGAGTGCCAAGACTTCACTCTGAGTTGCATAACCGTCGAATGCGTCAGAGCTAAAGGGAATAGGCGAACCCGGCCGATTTTCGTTGTAAATAACCTCAACACTGTTGGCGTTCTGTTTGGTCCTGGCATTCTCTGAAATCCAGGGATTAACATCAGCGCCTAGCAGGGTCTGCCGCAGGAACCTGACCCCGGCGGCATGGCGAGCTTCTACACTGTGGATTTCTAGCGCGGCCGCCAATACGGTTTTACCGGCTTCACCTGCGGCCAACAGGTTTTGTACTTGCCCTTTGTAAGCGGCAACACCTAGATCTTCGACGTACTGACCCACTAGCAGAAAGTCAGCCGGGTTAGCAAACGGGTCGCGGCCTAGAATAGCCGCGTAATTGGGGTTAGCTGGAATCACTACCGCATTTGGATTACCACCTAGCGAAGGCAGGACGGCTGAAAGATCGGCTACGTGCCGGGCTTCGTCTTGACCGTAGGAAACAATGATATCTTTCGCTGCCTGGGGAATGCCAGATAGACCACCGCTTTGAGCAGCCGTGACCGCACGGCGATAAAAGTCAGCTTCTAGTTTTTCCAAGGTGAGGGCATATTCAGTCACCTGTCGAGGGGACAAGACCGTTCCCTGGGCTTGGGCAGCAGCGGTCGGGCCAACACAGAAGAACAACAGCATTGCCAGCGGCAGAGCAAGGCCTATGGTGCGCCCTAGGTGCTGCATCTGCTCAATCTGCTGACCACAGCGATCGCGTAAAGCTGTCAGCTTGTCGAACAAGGGCAGCAGGGCCTGGTTTATCGGTTGAGAAATTGAATTAAAACGTGTTTTCACTGATGGTCTCCTTATGCAACGAGCGCGCCATTGATGGGATTGTTGAGAATGTCGAGGGAGCCGACGATGTCCACGATTTGTCTGGGACTGTAAAGCTCATCGTAAGCTCGGCCCTTGAATGGGTTGAGGCTAGCGACTAAGTCGTCATCACTCACCAAGCGATCGCTGTCTGGCTCAGTGGTGGGTCTCCCCAGCAGCGCTCGTACACCACCAGCATGGCGGGCTTCGACCGAAACAATTGAGCCTGCGGCCAGCAGGTAGGTGGGGTTGGTGAGGCTAGGGCCAGCCCCGTTGTAGGCATGGACGCCTACGTCTTCTAAGGTGACCGCTGTGTTGAGAATGGTGCTGCGATCGCTTAAAACAGCATTTAAGCCAGAGGAATTGAAGCTGAGATCAGTTGTTTCAAACAGTACCTGGTCGCCTAAAACACTCCGCAAAAATGTGACGTGAGCCGCTTCTTGAGCACCTAAAACTTGCATGTAATCCAGTTCTGTGCTGTCGGAAATTTGGCCAGAGTCAACGACAGCGGCGTAAAAAGCAGCCTCAAGTTCTTCTAGCAGCAGGGCAAAATTAAGAATACCCTCGTCGTTGGCAGCAAAGGTGAGGGTACTGCCGCCAGACTGGGCGCTGACCGCCTTAGGAAGAGCCGCAATCATCAACCCTCCAAAGCCTAAAGCCCCCCACTTCATCAAACTTCGGCGCGAGGCAAACAGTGATCTCTGTTGCTTCATATCGGCATCTCCTGAGAATCGTTCGTAGTTATCAATAGTCATGTGGATGCCATCGCAAAATTTTTTACGACAGACTCTACATACATAACGAACAGAGTGTGTTCTTGGATGTATGCCGTTTGGTATAAAAGAGCCCTTAGCTCCTCCTTCGAAGGAGAGAGGACTTTTTTAGAGCCGTAATTTAAGTAAGATGTTTGGCTCGGCCCAGCAGGATAACGTACGAGCAAAAAACGCTATGGCTCAACAATGACTGGGGTTCCCAACTTCACCATATCGAACAGCTGGCGAATATCTTCGTTGTACATACGAACGCAGCCGTGGGAAGCCGCCTGCCCTACAGAGTCCCGGTTGGGGGTGCCGTGAAATCCGATAACGTTGTTGCCATCACTCCAAAAACCGATCCAGCGATCGCCCAGCGGATTTTCTGAACCAGGCGGCATCACTTCATCGGTGAAAGGATTTGTCCATCCTGGCTGACTAATTTGTGAAAATACCTCAAACTCTCCGGTAGGCGTTTCCCACCCTGGCTTGCCAATGGCAACCGGAAAACTCGCCTCTACAGCATTGCCTCTGTGTACGTATACTCGGCGATCGCTCAAGCTCAGCCGCAGGTGCACCGGTTGCTCTACAACCTCGGGCAAGAGATCTGCCCCTAGCGGAGCAGCCACGGCAAATGAATCAGTTGAGGGCAAAGCCATCGTTGGACGAATCAGTATAGGCTCTGGCGTGCGTAAGCTAGGCTCTACCTGCTCAATTGGCTGCAACTGAGGCGTTTTTGATAGTGGATCAGTTTCCTGCTTATTAGAAGCCTTTGCTGCCCCCAAATCACTCAGCAGTAAGCTACTCAAACAAACAATTATTGACTTGTAGACCAGTGTTTTGGATCGTAGCAGAGCAGAGTTCATGGGCAACGGTGGATTTAGAGAAAAATCTCAGCAGGGTTACGACAACTTTAGCCTAAGCTAGTGAGCACGGTTATCTGCCTCAATTGCGATCTCTAGACAGCTACCTAAGCCCTTTCGACATTTCAATGTAAAGCGGCTGGGATTTTCGCTTGTTTTATTGTCGGTTAAACGTCTGGGACGGCAGTAGCTTGATCTTTTAGCCGTGGCCATTGACGACATTGTCGTAGCCAAGCTCAGTTTTCATATCGTGGGAAGCTGGATGGTTATATCGCCGATCTGGCTTTCAGCCACCGATCATTACGCGAGGCCACGGTGCTGTTTGGGGTGGAGGCGAAGTCGAGGGTAAGGAGCGTATGCGCACCTACTTTCTGGGGCAAAAAGGCCTGGCGATCGCGGCTAGGCCACTCTAAGCACTGGCTAACTCAACAATGATTTGTAGTGGCCGGCCGGGTATGCTAAGCCAAGGGAGTTCTTCTAGGTAGCCGGCGATACGTCTCGTGTCTATGGCTTGCTTCTTCAGTATCCTGTGCCACCACGTGATGGGTCTATGACTACGGTTAAGGCATCTGTACCGGCGCAGCCCGCGCCTCCGCTCTCTGCCCAAGACGCAATGCTGGAGAATATTATCGGAGTTGCCATCTTCGACTTCAGCGGTCTGCCCCGTGAGTATTTCGTCACCGCCGACAATGAAAGTACGAGCTGGGTGCAGGTCGTCTTTCAGGCCCTGGGGCTCAAATCCCTGCTGATGTCCTCGCTGAAGCTAGAGGGGTTCTCCCACATCTGCATTGAGCTAGACCAGCAAACCGCCTTTGTGGTGCGCACCAAAGAGGAGTACGTGGCTCTGCTAACGCGTAAACCGCTGGTGTTTGCTACGGCTCAGGAGAGCGATCGCTTTAGCCATTGGGTACGCCAGTTTGAACGCCTTCTTCTGCGCGAGCACAGTCGGTTTATCCCAGCCTAGAGGGTGCAGGGTATTAAAGGTGAAAGGATTGGCTAAACGCCTGCAATTTTGAGCCTAAACCCTAAACCTTGTACCCTTTGTCCCAAAGCTAAGGCAAAAACCGATCTAGTGCGGCCTTGAGCTCGGCGATTTCTTCTTCAATGTTGCCGTCTTCGGCAGCACGACCAATGCACTCAGTCAGGTGCTCATCGAGAATGATACGGGCGACGCGATCGAGCGCACCGCGCACCGCCGCCACCTGTACCAGCACATCCGGGCAGGGCCGGCTCTCCTGCACCATAGTCTTAATGCCGCGAATGTGACCCTCAATGCGGGCCAGCCGATTGACAATCCGCCGCAGCGATTCCGGATCATGGACGTGGGGATGTGCCCGGGTGTCGCCGGTAGGCTCGACCTCGTGCAGGTGAGAATGGGGGGTGGGGCTAGGGTTATGCAATGGAATTTGAGAATGAATAACAGACGGACAGAGGCGGCTGGCTCAACAGTAGAGCTTGCTCAACGCCACCCTATTGGGGCGGTAAAAACCCTGACAGATCGGCCAAATCGTCTAAAGACTTAACCCCTGGGGAGAGCTGACCATCGATTTCCCAGGTGGGATATCCTTGAATGCCCTTTTGCTCACACAGCTCTGGCTGGGGGTTATCGCCATCGGCGGCACACTCCACGTAGGGCACCCGATCCACAGCCTCACCAAACATCGCCTTTTGATCAGCGCAGTGGGGGCACCAGTAAGTCCCGTACATCACGCTGCCGGTATCGGCTAGGTGCTGGGCCAGCTGGGCCTCGTAGCTGGTCGCATCGGTAACTATTTGGGCCTGATCTGGCCCACACCCCGTTAGCAGCAGGGCACCCAGCACCAACCCTCCCAACCAGGAAAAGTTCAGCGGGGGCTGAGGCCAAGAACGAACGCGGTGCAGTGAAACCATAGCGCTTAACCAACACAACCCTTAAGCGGTGGATGGGCGATCGCCCACCTAACCCGCCGCTGAAACCCAGTGTAGCGTCAAGCCACGGCGATAGGCGCGTAAAGCTCCATGACCCGTGCCAGGTCGAGACGTGACTGGGCTCCCAGGGCGAAGCCTGAGCAATGCCCCTGATTTAGGTGGTCAGCGGCAGCGCAGCCAATCATCGCAGCATTATCGGTACAGAGGCTGAGAGGCGGAAACAGCATCCGCAGGCCGTGATCAGCGGCTGCCTGCTGGAGATGCTGTCGCAGACCGCTGTTGGCAGCGACCCCGCCCCCTACAGCCACTGTAGTAAGGCCGTAGGCCTGGGCACAGGCCACCACCCGGCGGGTCAAACTGCGGGCTACCGTGGCCTGAAAGCTGGCGGCTAAGTCGGCCACCGGTAGGGGATCGACCCCATCCGCCCTTAATTTTTCCACCAGTCGCAGCACCGCTGTCTTCAGCCCGCTAAAGCTGGAGTCATAGGGGTGGAAGCCCCCCTCGGGCCGCGAAATATTGCCCTCGGGCAGCGCGAACGCCTGAGGATTGCCAGTCTGGGCCAGCCGGTCGATGATGGGGCCGCCGGGATAATCCAGCCCCATCAGGCGCGCTACCTTATCAAAGGCTTCTCCAGCGGCGTCGTCGCGGGTTTGGCCCAGGGTCTGGTACTGACCGCAGCCTTTGACGTAAATCAGGCTGGTGTGCCCTCCCGACACCAGCAGGCACAGGTAGGGGGGCTCTAGGTCGGGACTGGCTAAATAGTTGGCGTAAATGTGCCCCTCGAGGTGGTGGATCCCCAAGAAGGGCTTGTGGTGCACCATGGCCAAGGTTTTGCCTGCCGTCAGCCCCACCAGCAGGGCTCCTACGAGGCCTGGGGTACAGGTGGCGGCGACCCCATCAATGGCGGCCCAGCTCAGTTCAGCCTGAGCTAGAGCTACGTCAATACTCTCACCTAGGGTAGCGACGTGGTGCCGCGAGGCTACCTCGGGCACGATGCCGCCATAGGGCTGGTGAATGGCGATCTGCGAGGCAACGACGGTGCTGAGGACGGTGCGATCGCGCACCACCGCCGCCGCTGTTTCATCACAGCTAGTTTCTATCGCTAAAATCGTCGCCATGGGGGTTGTGGTTCGAAGAGAACTAGAGTAAGCCGTGAAAGCGAATCAGAGTAAGGCGCACCGTAATTTGTAGAGATGTAAACACCCCACCGATCTTAGCTTTACGGGGGTTCGGCTGCGAGGTATTATGGCGACCAAGTTGGGTGAATTTTTGTTCAAAAAACTTAACTTTACGTTCAAATCGCCCTAGTTTCTTCGGTAATTAAAAGGAACAGTTTATGCGACGGTTTTTTGCTGTAGCACTTGTAGTGTTTCTCTGGTTTGGGTTTGCTGCCCCGGCTTCCGCTAGCCTGGCTGGCGACAACGTAGCCGGCCTTACCCCCTGTGGTCAAAACGAGGCATTTCTAAAGCGAGCCGCTGGTGCCAAGACTGAGGCGGCCAAAGCTCGCTTCGATTTTTATGGTAGCTCTACCCTGCTGTGTGGCAGCGAGGGCCTACCCCACTTGGTGGTAGACGGTGACCTGGCCCATGCCGGTGAGTTTCTAATTCCTAGCCTGTTGTTTCTCTACATCGCTGGGTGGATTGGCTGGGTAGGTCGCGCCTACCTAATCACGGTACGTGGTGACAAGAATCCCGAAGAAAAGGAAGTCATTATTGAGGTGCCCCTGGCCATCAAGACCATGTTAACTGGGTTTGCCTGGCCGCTACTTGCCTTCAAAGACATTGCTAGCGGGGCCATGTTTGCTAAAAACGAAGAGATCACTGTATCTCCTCGCTAGGTAAATCTCTCGCTGATCCCCAGAATAACGACCCAGGAGAATTAGACCATGAACAACGGCCTGCCTCGGTATTTGTCAACTGCCCCGGTGCTGATTACCGTGTGGATGTTGATTCACGCCGGTATTTTGATCGAATTCAATCGCTTCTTTCCCGATTTGCTGCTGCACCCTTAGGGAAAGACCTCGCGAGGCTGACCTTGCGAACTCGATGAAGAGATGGTTTCTGGAGACTTAACGGCGTCTAGAAACCGTCTTTATCTAATTGCTGTGATCTTGTTTGAGTTGGAGAAACTTCCCCCATGACAGACCTCATTCAGCCCGCTGGGGATCCGCAAATCGGCAACCTAGAAACGCCGATCAATTCCTCTGCGTTTTCAAAGGCTTTTATTGGCAATCTGCCCGCTTACCGCAAAGGGCTTTCCCCCCAGCGGCGCGGTTTAGAAATTGGTATGGCCCACGGCTATTTCCTCTACGGCCCCTTTGCTCTACTTGGCCCCCTGCGCGATTCTGAGATTCCTGGCCTAGCTGGGTTGCTGAGCGCGGCGGGACTAGTGGTGATTTTGACCGCTTGCCTGTCAATTTACTCGGGTTCTGGCCTTAACCACTCCGTTACTAGAGCCACCACCCCCTTCACCCCTCCCGCTAGCCTCGAAACCGATGAAGGCTGGAGCGAGTTTGCCGGTAGCTTTTTAATCGGCGGCATTGGCGGGGCTACCTTCGCCTACCTGCTGGCGGCTAATTTGCCTATTCTGACCACCCTAGTCAGCGGCGGCCACAGCTAAGCTTGCCTCTGTCATCTCGATTCTGTAAGCGCTAGGGGCGATGGACTGCAATCCGTCGCCCCTGGCCTCTTTAAAGGAGCCTTTCAAAATAGACAGCAGGGATGATATGTAGAGCGGGAAAAATCACTCTCTCGATAGAGCTTTGTGGGCTAAAGTTCTGGAGTCGAGCTAAGGGAACCGTGCCCAAGCTACAGCCAAAGGCTGTTTTACAACGGTCCGATCGCCTCTATCGCTGCCTCCACCGCTAGGGCCACGTGAGTCCAGTGGGTGCCGCCCTGGCAGTAGACGATGTAGGGCTCCCGCAGGGGGCCGTCAGCAGATAACTCTGAGGTGCTGCCGTCAATAAAAGTGCCTCCAGCCATCACCAGCTCGCTCTCGTAGCCAGGCATAGCACCGGGTACGGGTTCCACGTAGGCATCGATGGGTGAATGCTGTTGTACGGCCTTACAAAAGGCGATTAGTTTCTCGGGCGACCCCAGGCGAATGGCCTGAATCACGTCGCGCTGAGGCGCACTGGGGGCTGGGTTGACAGGGTATCCCAGAGCCGCAAAGGTAGACGCTAGCAGATAGTTGCCCTTCATCGCCTCACCGACCATTTGGGGAGCTAAAAATAACCCCTGGTAAAGCAGTCGGTTGAGGTTGAGGCTAGAGCCCCCGCTGGCACCAATGCCGGGGGCGGTGAGGCGGCAGGCGGCAGTCGCGACTAGGTCGGCCCGGCCTGCTACGTAGCCGCCAGTGGGGGCAATAGTGCCGCCAGGGTTTTTAATCAGCGACCCGGCTATGAGATCAGCTCCAACGGCCGTAGGCTCGCGGTCTTCCAAGAATTCGCCATAGCAGTTATCGACGAAACAGACAACGGTGGAATTCTGGTCTTTTACCGTAGCCACGATTTTTTCGATTTCGGCTATGGTAAGGGATGACCGCCAGCTATAGCCGCACGATCGCTGGATGTGCACCAGTCGGGTTTTTGGCCCCACTGCTGTCGCTAGGGCATCCCAGTCGGGGGTGTGGTCAGCGGTCAACGGTAACTCTCGATAGGACACCCCAAACTCTGCCAAGGACCCCTGGCCCTTACTCCGCAAGCCAATTACCTCTTCAAGGGTGTCGTAGGGAGTGCCTGCTACGGCTAGCATTTCATCCCCAGGGCGCAGCACGCCGTACAGGGCGCAGGCGATCGCATGGGTGCCTGAAACAAACTGCGATCGCACCAGGGCGGCCTCCGCCTGCACTATATCGGCAAAGACGCGATCGAGGGTGTCACGCCCCAGATCGTCGTGGCCGTAGCCCGACACGCTGTTAAAGTGGTGACTTCCCACCCGATGCTGTCGAAAGGCCTCTAATACTCGCGCTAGATTTTGCTTGACCTGAGCGTCAATTCCATAAAAAATCGGAAGGAGGGTCGAGTCAGAGGGCATCATCGGGTTTGATTGTTGCAATGGTTAAATTTTTTCGTTAAGAAACAGGGGTAACTATTGTCCCCTACATTTACTCTGCCTGAGCAAAATTCTTACTGAGGATTCCTGCTGGGGCGCTTGTCCAAAATTCTGAGATTTTCGCATGACTGCTGTAACTACCGAGCGTTTGTCCCGCGATTGGGTCACCCTTGGCTTCATGATTTTTGTCCACAGCATGGCGGCCCTGGCGTTTTTGCCCGCTAACTTTTCCTGGGCGGCGATCGGGGTAGCGCTGCTGCTCCACTGGTTTACCGGCTGTCTCGGCATTACCCTGGGTTGGCACCGGCTAGTCTCTCACCGTAGCTTTACGGTGCCCAAGTGGCTAGAGTACTTTTTTGTCTTTTGTGGCACCCTAGCTTGCCAGCATGGCCCGATTATGTGGGTCGGCCTGCACCGCCACCACCATGCTTACTCTGACCAAAGCCTCGACCACCACGACTCTAACAAGGGTTTTTGGTGGAGCCACATGGGTTGGATGCTGCGCGACGTGCCGGCCCGCCACGATGTTGACCGCTTCATCCGCGATATCAAAGACGATCGCTTCTACCTGTTCTGCGAGAAGTATTTCCTGCTGCTTCAGGTTGGCCTTGGCGTAGTTCTTTACGCTTTAGGCGGCTGGCCCTTTGTGCTGTGGGGCATCTTTGTTCGGCTGGTGGCGGTCTACCACTGCACCTGGTTGGTGAACAGCGCCACCCACAAGTTTGGCTACCGCAGCCACGAAACCGAAGACAAATCGACCAACTGCTGGTGGGTGGCGGTGCTCACCTACGGTGAGGGCTGGCACAACAACCACCACGCCTATCAGTACTCGGCTCGCCACGGCCTCAAATGGTGGGAAGTTGACATGACCTGGATGACTATTCGCCTGCTCGAAACAGTCGGTCTGGCCAAGAAAGTCAAGCTAGCTGGCTCTACTGAAAGCTAGATAATCGGTTCCGAACCAATAAAAGCAGGGTTAGTGCAAGTGCTGACCCTGCTTTTTATTGCGGTGCCAGCAGAGTTCTGCAGTATTTCGCTGGCATCAAACTCTTCAATGCTTCTTTGAATGGGCTAAACGCTCAATAAGTAACTGAACCTAAGGTCAGTTTTTGAGCTTAAGAGAAGAATCGCAGTTTCAGATTACCTACACAAATTTTGGCGGCTAGCTGATCTAACTCTCCTGGTTTTTAGGAAACTTGCAGGTGACCTCGACTTTAAAGTCACCATCAGTGGAACCATTAGCCAGCATAGGAATGCCGGTATCGGCGTTAATTTTAATACCAAAGCTGAGTTTGAGGTCTTCAACCTCAGCTCCAGCCAGGTTTTTGAATGCTCCTAGGGCATACATCGTGTAGGCACGAATAGTTTGGTGAACTGTTTGAAGCTGAGCACTAAAGGGCGGCGGCAGAGCCCGCGTTGGTGCGCCGGGTGGCAAACCATAGTCGCGGGTGGCATTGGAGTCGTAGGAGCCGGGTGGAGATGGTGCGGGTGCAGCAGGTAGAGCGACCGGCGGAGCAACTGGCATTCTGTAGGTCTCTACAACCTCAGTTTCCACATAAATGGTTTAGCTCGTGCCGTCATCATCCTCAAGCACAATCGGTTGAATCGTCGTCATAGATTGCCCCTAACCCAACGCTCCATAGGATACATTCGCTTGAGGGCGAACTATCCCATCAACCAAGGAATTGCTGCATCTCAAGGTTGTCTTAGAGGCACCCTTGAGATGCAACACAATGTTCACGCTGCTTCAATCCATGCCCAACGAGGGCCATGGTCGGTATGCTCAATCGCAATAAGCTTATCCTAGCTATCTACTCTAGATGTCCAGGTCTTCTAGCTTCATGCGGGAGCCGTAGGTTTCAATGAACTCGCGACGGGGAGCGACGCGATCGCCCATCAGGATCGTAAAGATGCGATCGGCCTCGGCAGCGTCTTCGATCTCCACCCGCTTCATAGTGCGGGTGGTGGGGTCCATGGTGGTCTCCCACAGCTGCTGAGGCATCATTTCTCCCAGACCCTTAAACCGCTGCACTGTGTAGTTGGCGTTGGCCGGAAACTCGTTGGTGATGAGGTTCTGCAGCTCGCGCTCGTTGTAGCAGTACCAGTGGTTGCGACCTCGCTCCACCTTATAAAGGGGTGGGCAAGCGATGTAAATGTAACCCTGATCGACCAAGTCACGTTGGTAGCGGTAAAAGAACGTTAGCAGCAGAGTGCGGATGTGGGCGCCATCCACGTCGGCGTCGGTCATCAGGCAGATGCGGTGGTAGCGTAGCTGCGATGAATCAAACTCCTCGCCGCGAATGCCCATGCCCAAAGCGGTAATCAGCGCCTGGATTTCAGTGTTTTTGTAGATCTTAGAGTCTTCGGTTTTCTCAATGTTGAGAATTTTGCCCCGTAGCGGCAGAATGGCCTGGAAGCGGCGATCGCGCCCCTGTTTCGCACTGCCACCGGCTGAGTCGCCTTCTACAATGAAGATCTCAGACTCGCTGGGATCGCGGCTGCTGCAGTCAGCCAGCTTGCCCGGCAGGGTAGACGACTCTAGCACCGACTTGCGGCGCACCAATTCTCGCGCTCGGCGGGCGGCCTCGGCGGCGTTGAAAGCCTGAATCGCCTTCTCTAAAATGGCGTCGGCTACGTTGGGGTGAAAGTCGAGGTACTCGGTTAGGGCTTCACCCACTAGAGAATCGACAATGCCGCGCACCTCGGTGTTGCCCAGCTTGGTCTTGGTTTGGCCCTCAAACTCGGGGTCAGGCACCTTCACCGAAATAATTGCCGTCAACCCCTCGCGGATGTTTTCCCCTGCCAGGTTTGACTCGGCGTCTTTGCGCTTGTTGCGCTTGCGGCTGAAGTTGTTGAGGGTGCGGGTCAGCACTGCCTTTAGCCCTTCTAGGTGGGTGCCGCCGTCGATGGTGCGAATGTTGTTGGCAAAGCCCAGCAGGTTGTCAGAGTAAGCGTCGATACACCACTGCAGCGCTGCCTCTACCTGCACCCCGTCACGCTCGGAGGAAATGTGGATAATCTCATCGTGGATGGGCTGCTTGTCGTTGTTGATGTACTTAACGTACTCAATGATGCCGCCCGCGTAGTGGTAGGTCGAAACCTTGGGCTGGTCCGACTTGATCACATCTAAGCGGTAGTCGGTGAAGATTACCTGAATGCCCGCGTTGAGATAGGCTAGCTCCCGCAGTCGCCCGCATAGGGTGTCGTAGTCAAACTCAGTACCGTTGTGAAAAATTTCGGTGTCGGGCAAGAATGTGACTGAGGTGCCTTGGCGTTTTTCGGCAATTTTCTCCGCCGATAGCTCGCCGATGGGCACACCGCGCTCGAAGCGCTGCTTGTGCACCTTGCCCTCGCGCCACACGGTGACTTCAACCCACTCTGACAGAGCGTTGACCACCGAAATGCCCACGCCGTGAAGGCCCCCAGATACCTTGTAGCCGCCGCCGCCAAACTTGCCCCCAGCGTGGAGCACGGTCATCACCGTTTCGAGGGCCGACTTGCCGGTGCGGGGGTGAATGTCGGTGGGAATGCCGCGCCCGTTGTCGGTGACGGAGACCGAACCATCGGCGTTGAGAGAAATATCGATGCGATCGCAGTGGCCCGCCAAGGCTTCGTCTACGGAGTTATCGACAACCTCGTACACTAGGTGGTGGAGTCCACGGGGCCCAGTGCTGCCGATATACATGCCTGGGCGTTTGCGAACAGGCTCAAGCCCCTCCAGAACCTGAATCTGATCGGCACCGTAGTCAGTTGTCATACTGTACGCTCCAAAAATGGGCTCTAAGCCACCCGAATGCTCGCCAGGTCAAAACACCTAGAAATTATAGCACAAAGCAGCCACAGCGGGCTCTAAGGCAACGTCAGCTCAAGAATGAACCAGGGATGCAATCACCTAAATTTTCCCGGCTAGAATCATCGTTTCAGGAAACAACGAATAATAGTTCAATTGTACCATTCCTATGGGTGATCGGCGGAGCTACGGCCACAGGCAAATCGTCTCTGGCGATCGCCCTAGCCCAGCGCCTTCAGGGGTGCATTCTCAGCGCCGACTCCCGACAAGTATATCGAGAGTTTGATATTGGAACGGCAAAACCTTCGGCATTTGATCGGCAGCAAATTCCCCACTATCTAATAGACATCTGCAACCCAACTGAAACCCTCACCCTAGCCCAGTACCAGCGCCAGGCCCAGCATCTAATTCACACCTTTCACCAGACGGGTGCTGTGCCCATGCTGGTGGGTGGTACAGGGCTCTACATAGATGCGGTGGTGAAAGGATTACGTATTCCGCCTGTGGCTCCCCAGCCCGTCCTGCGCGGACAGTTAGAGGCCCTGGGGCAGCCCCACTGCTACGCTCTGCTCAAAAGCCTGGACGCAGCTGCGGCCCAACGCATTCACTCTAATGATCCGGTGCGCACGGTGCGCGCCCTGGAGGTGTTCTATGTCACTGGCCAGCCCATGTCGACTCTCCAGGGAGAAGTACCTCCAGCGTATCCGGTGCTTTACCTAGCCCTCGACTGTGATTCCCTTGCGTTGGAGCGCCGCATTGCTCAGCGCACCCAAGCAATGATTGAGGCGGGATTTGTGGATGAGGTGACACATCTGCTGGGAAAATACGGCCCAGAGCTGCCCCTGCTGCAAACCCTGGGCTATAGCGAAATGCTGCGCTACGTGCAAGGGGATGTTTCTCTAGCGATCGCCCAGGCCGACATTGTGCAGCACACGCGTCAGTTCGCCAAACGCCAGCGCACCTGGTTTCGCAACCGGGCCACGGTGCAGTGGTTTGATGCCGATGCCGGAGATTTAGTAGAGCAAGTGTGGGATTGGTTCAAAGAGAGCAGGGATGGCTAGCCGTTGCCCTTTAATTGGGCAAGCGAAGACGATGCTCCTGGAGTGTCAATGGCATGCCAGACAACTTCCCTAGTTCAAATACTTTGCCAACTTGCTAAAGCTCTTCATCGGCTAGCTCTTGCTCGTCTACGGTCAGCTCTAGGGCAATGGGTGTGGCCTCTTCCGTCACCGCTTCGATTAGCACAGGTTCGGCTTCGGTCTCCTCTTGTTTGACTTCCAAGTTGAGGGGAATGCGCAGGGGTTCGGGCTGCTCCTGCTCCATTTCCATGACGGGCAGCGATTCAACCAGATCATCGAGGGGGCGAGGGATAACCATAACAGCGTGGAGTTCACCGATGCGCTCGGCTTCGTGCATGCCGGCTTCGATCGCGATCGCCACGTTGGGCAGCGATCCCCGAATCAAAATGGTGCAAAGGCCTTCGCCAATCGTCTCGTGGGACATCAGCTGCACATCGGCAGACTTGGTCATAGCATCAGCGGCTCCTACCATTGCTGGAAAGCCACGGGTCTCTAGCAGGCCAATAGCTTGACTGCCCATCTTGCCGCCGCTCTCGCCCCGCAACTCGTCCCAACGGGCGCAGATAGGCAGCACTGCTTCCAGGTTGGGCAACGGGCGCGGAATCAGCGTTGAAGAGACAAACTGACCAAAATCTTGGGCGGTTTTAATCCCAGCCTCTACCGCCATGCGCACGTCGGAAATGCCCCCCCGCACGATCGCAGTGCAGTGCCCACCGCCGGTCTTTTCATAGCCCACCAGCAGAACATCGGCGGCCTTTAGCATGGCGTCGGCTGTACCAACCACCGCCGGGAAGCTCTCCGTTGACACCATACCCAAGGCCGCGCCGCGATACTTGTCGCGCTGCTGGGCTTCTTTTTGACCTGGCGCAGGGGTCGCCAGGGTCAACCGCTTGGGCGTGCCAGACTTGAGGTCAAGGGGCGAGGCTAGTTTGCCGTCAGGTTGCATAGGGTGCCTCTACACAGGGGTATCTGCCTCTCCATTCTAGGGCCTGTCCTCTGAGCTAGCGCCATTGAGCGAATGACGCTGGGGAAATAGCGTGGCCAGTAGGCGATTGACCTGGGTTTTGCCGTAGACGGAGGATCCGTTTTGCCCAGCAACGTTTTGCCCAATACTGTTTTGAGTATTGCCGTTTTGGGCAGCACCGTTGGAGGTATTGCCATTCTGAGCGGCTCCAACAGCGGTATGCCCCGATCCGTTGAGGGCATTCCCCGTAGTGCCTAGGTTGCCGGCAGTTCCGTAGACGTAGCTACTAGTGTTAGGGGTAAACCCGTTAGATGCAGGCTCCTGGTCAGAAGATGTCTGCGTCGGATCGCCTAGCAAAGACCCCGGTGCGATCGCCTGGGAGGCCCCAATTGTGGGGTTGATGAGGGTACTATTAGCTCCAATACAGGTGTGCTGGCCAATGGAGCCGTGGCCCACTACCAGCACACCGCTGCCTAAGCTCACCCCTGGCTCAATCACCAGGTCACCGTGGTGGACCTGTATCACCACATCGACCCCCAAACAGACACCCGCAGAGATCACCAGACGGCAGCCAGAGGCTGCCCCTAGCAGTACCCCAGGTGCGATCGCCACTCCAGGCGCTATATCCACATCTCCCTGGATGTAGCCATTGGTAGGCTGGGTGATCACCTGGGCGGGTACTGCCACGGTCAAAGGTTGGATGAGAGGTCTCTAGGGTCGCTGGATAGTGGCTTCATGCACTCGTTTTTTCACCTTCGGATCGATGCCCACCAGGCGTACGTATTGGCCAGAGTGGTTGCGCAATTGCGACTCTAGGGCGTTGAGTACATCCGAGGCCCGACTTCCCTCTAGAATGCCGGCGTTTTGCCAGGCACCACTGCGGTAGCGGCGCACATCAGCATGCTCAACGCTGAGGCGATAGCCCTGGTTGAAGAGCCGCTGTACCTGCTGCACTACCTCCTGGGGAAGACCGCCCATAGGAGCTGCTCCATTGCTGGTCGGAGCACTGGAACTTGAGTAGGAGGGCGATGGGGCCGATGGGGCCGACTTCGAGCCCGGACGCTGCACGGTAACCGCAGCCACCCGCCGCTTAGCTCTGGGGTCAATGCCAAATACCCGCACATACTCGTTGGGGTGCTCAGCCACACAGGCATTGATAGCGCCCAAGACTTCTCCCTCGCGGTTGCTGGTGATAGTCTTACAAGACTGCCAAACATTGCTGTTGTAGCGGCGAGCATCGGCGTGCTCAGCCCCCACATGGTAGCCCTGGCTGAGCCACTGGCGCACCTGCTGAGCGACATCACCGCCGACCTGAGACGAACCACCGCTGGGACTAGGGGCTGACGCATAGGAGGCGCTGGGGGAGCCGCCCGATCGAGAATTCACTGCTGCGGATTTGCCGTCGGGGCGCTGGATGGTGATGGGAGCAACGCGGCTCTTCGCCTTGGGGTCAATGCCAAACAGGCGCACGTATTCACCTGAGTGCTCGGCTAGGCAGCGCTCAAGGGCACCAAAGACCTCACCCTCGCGGGACGACTGAATGGGGGAGCAGGTTTGCCACACGTTGCTGCTATAGCGGCGAGAGTCGGCATGCTCGGTGCCAATTCGATAGCCCTGACTGAGGTACTGACGCACCTGCTGCACTACCTCAGGCGACAGGGGGCCGCTGGCCGCAGCTGGGGCCGGACGATGGCCACCGTTGTTGGAAGGGCTGGAATAACTCGAATGGGAAGGCGCTGAGCCGCTGTTGGCGACAGATTTGCCATCGGCTCGCTGAATGGTGATGGGGGCGACCCGCTGCTTTGCCCTCGGATCGATCCCGAACATGCGCACGTACTCGCCTGGGTGCTGAGACAGACAGTTTTCGATCGCAGCCAGCACTTCAGGTTCCCGCTGGGACTGAACTGGGCTGCAGGTCTGCCAAACGCCACTGCGATAGCGGCGAGAGTCGGCGTGCTCGGTGCCAATGGTGAAGCCCTGGGCCAGGTACTGACGAACCTGCTGGACAACGTCGGGGGGTAGCAGTTGAGAATTCATAGTGCCTAATCCATCGCGTTCGTTTGAGTGTGCTGTGGTATGTAGAGACGCTGTGCTAGCTGACCCACCCAGGGGGGGCGCATGGCCGGGCGTTCCTGCAAGTTCCCTAATTAGGGCAATATCAATGGGGCCAACGTCGCGGAGGGCATCGGCCTGCTGCTGCTGGGTAATTACTGACCCCGAGGGAATCAGCTTGCCGGGCGGCACGTCCACGTCCTGCACCAGGGCGTGCATCATCACGACGCACCCGGCTCCCAATCGAGCATTGAAAAGAGTTGAGCGAAAGCCAATAAAGCAGTCGGCACCAATGTAGACCGGACTCTGCACCAGCACTTTGTGGGTGAGGATAGCGCGATCGCCTACCCAGACCGCCCAGGGACTGCGATCGTCTCCCAGCACCTGTCCCTGAGCACGACCATATACTGTGGCTCCCTCCTGCAGGGTGCTAGCGGCACCGAGCCGCACGGCGGCACCAGGGTCGGCCCGAACTACCGAGCCAGCAGCTAAAACTGCTCCAGGCTCGACAAGAACCTGGCCCTGCACCTGGGCTAACCCATGCACCCGAGCCGACGACCCAGATGACTGCTGCGAACCCCATGCCTGAGTCGGAGATGCCGCTGGTGTGCGGATCGCCATTGCCGTACGTCCTCCCAAAAAACCCCAACTAACTAGCTGCTCAACCACAGAAATGAGCTAATTGTGGGGAGAGTGTAGTCTTTGCCCGCGCTAGCTGAACTGGATCGCCCAGTGTCAAGAAAATCAACTAGCTAAAATCATCTCGCTTGTTGTAGAGATTGCCGCTGTCGAGACTCACAGTATCGACAATGGCAACCACCGCCGCATCCACAGGACGATTTTCGTAGCCGCGCTGCTGGCGGGCCCCGCTGCCCTGGGTAATCAACACCCATTCGCCGGGGCCAGCCCCTACCACATCGGCGGCCACTGTATAGTCAGGCAGTAAGTCGCCGGTTTCGCTAATGAGTTGCACTAGTAAAAACTTTGTGCCACTCAAGCTAGGCTCCTTGCAGGTGCTAACTACCGTGCCACGAACCTTAGCCAAGAGCATAGTGACTTATCTGCCGTAGGGGCGAATGCCGCTGACGCTCTCTCTAAACTGCTCTACCGCTTCGGTGTAGCGAATGGGCAGAACGAATTCTAGGTTTTCGTGGGGACGAGCGATGATGTGGGTAGACAGCACCTGGCCGCCATTGACCCGCTTCACGTTCTCAATACCAGCTGCGACAGAGGCCTGTACCTCAGACACGTCGCCGCGAATGATCACGGTAACGCGGCCGCTGCCGATTTTCTCATAGCCCACCAGGGTGACCCGGGCCGCCTTTACCATTGCGTCGGCAGCTTCCACCACAGCGGGGAAGCCCAACGTCTCGACCATACCAACTGCAATTGCCATGCTTTTATACGCCTTTTTTCAGAGAATACAGGAGCTCAAACGAGTGCTGAATTAGCCTTACCCCAGGCCAGGCCCACCAGCCCAGCAGACCCTTAAACCTTAGAACGAATAGGTCTCAAAAAACCGCACGCCCAAGGCCTAGCTGCGAAACTGCTCTACCGCTTCGGTGTAGCGAATAGGCAGAACAAATTCCAGGTTTTCGTGGGGACGAGCAATAATGTGAGTCGATAGAACTTCGCCGCCATTGACTCGCTTCACGTTTTCAACACCAGCGGCTACCGAGGCCTGTACCTCAGACACGTCGCCCCGCACAATCACGGTGACACGGCCGCTACCGATTTTTTCGTAGCCCACCAGGGTAACCCGGGCCGCTTTTACCATTGCGTCAGCGGCTTCCACCACAGCCGGAAAACCCAGCGTCTCAATCATTCCCACAGCAATCGGCATAGTCGAAATCTCCTTATAAATTTAGACAACCCTGGGTTTACCTAACGCACTTTGCCTGCTGTTCAGGCGCAAAAAAGCGTCCCAAAAGATGACAAGCCGGGAATCACCGTTGGGGAAGCAAAAACTTCAGATTGCCCAAAAATTCTTGATGACAGATTAAGCATAGGTGTCCGTAGTCACTTTTGCAATATAAGCCCCAATGATTGTTGCTAATGTTGAATATTATTAAAGCTAATGAGGCAAAGGTTTTTTTCTCGTAATCAATCCATAGGTTGGCAGTAGTGCTTGCTCACCTACTGCTTGGGCTTGGGACTCTACTGAATGGCTGGGCGGTACAAAGTGTAGGCCGTTGTAGTGTCTATCCAAGCTGGGCAGGCCGCCCAAATCTCCAAATTTATTGATCCTCAGTACGAATGCTCTAGATTGGGTTGTGATTTCTAATCGGTCGCTTCAGAAGTCTTTATTAGGTTACCCCCTCAAAATCATGGCTCTTGGGCCGACCCCCTCAGGGAATCAGGTAGAATAGCAAAACGCTTTGAATATAGAGGCAACGAGGCTTAGAGTTTTGCCCCGCCAGCTTTAGGGAGGGCCGTGCTCAACTTGGTAAATTTCTAGCCGGTTGGGGCTGATGGGTTGACCGTCGACTTTAGGTCTGATGCCGCAGGCTGCGCTTTGATTTGGCTCAGCTGTCAGCAAGTTGCTGCGGCCATAGGTAACCATCTGTGACGGCACGAGGTGCGATCGCGCCGCCAATCTGTCGAGCCTGAACTGCTGAATTTAGGCCGCCGTGGCCTTATTATTTGCTGAACCATCGCCGTTGGAGATAAGCATTTAAGGTGTTGTCAGAGAACGTCGGGATGACCCAATTTTTTGTTGAGACCAGCTGGCTGCTGCCGATGTATGGCCTCATTGGGGCGCTGCTATCGTTGCCCTGGTCCACGGGGTTGATTCGCCGCACCGGCCCTCGACCATCGGCCTACCTCAACATTGTGATGACTCTGGTATCCTTTGTTCATGGGCTCATGGCCTTTCGCGGCATTTGGAATCAGGGTCCTCAGGAACTGCTGTTTTCCTGGTTTGACTTTGCCGATCTACACCTCACGCTAGCCCTTGACATCTCGGTTCTCAACCTCGGTGCCCTAGAGCTGATCACCGGCCTCAGCCTGCTGGCCCAGGTCTTTGCCCTAGGCTATTTGGAAAAAGACTGGGCCCTAGCTCGCTTTTATTCCCTGATGGGAGTCTTTGAATCTGCCATGAGCGGGCTGGTGTTAAGCGGGTCGTTGTTTGTCTCCTACTCGCTGCTGGAGATGCTGACGTTGTCGACCTACCTGCTGGTGGGTTTTTGGTATGCCCAGCCCCTGGTTGTGACCGCCGCCCGTGACGCTTTCTTAACTAAGCGTATTGGTGACGTGCTGCTGCTGATGGGAGTGGTTTCCCTGGCTTGTCTGGCAGGCAGCCTCGACTTCAATGATTTGTACGAGTGGGTCAAGATAGAGCATCTATCCCCTACTATGGCCACTCTCCTAGGGTTAGCGCTGATTGCCGGGCCGATTGGTAAATGTGCGCAGTTTCCGCTCCACCTGTGGCTCGACGAAGCTATGGAAGGCCCAAACCCTGCCTCGATTTTGCGGAACTCGGTGGTGGTGACCTGTGGTGCGTACATATTGATTCGCTTGCAGCCGATTGTTGTGCTGTCACCGGTAGCCCTAGGTACGCTGGTGGTGATTGGCACAATAACGGCTCTGGGTGGATCTCTAGTTGCCTTAGCTCAAGTCGACTTAAAGCGTACGTTTTCTTACTCTACGAGTGCTTATCTGGGGCTGGTGTTTATTGCCGTCGGCACGACCTGGCCAGGGGTAGCGCTGCTGCTACTGCTGACCCACGCCGTAGCCAAGGCGCTGCTCTTTATGGCGGTGGGATCAGTGATTATGACCACCAACTGCCAAAACATCACCGAGCTGGGCGGTCTGGGGAGAAAAATGCCGGCGACTAGCCTGGCTTTTGTGACCGGTGCTCTAGGGATGGTCGGGGTAGTGCCCCTGGGCTGCTTTTGGGGGTTGCGGATGGGAGCAGATTTTCTAAGCCGTGACTATCCGCTGCTGACGCTGGTGTTTCTGCTGGTCAACGGGCTCACTGCATTGAATCTGACACGGGTCTTTCGTCAGGTGTTCTTAGGGACACCTCAGCCCAAAACCCGTCGCGCTCCAGAGGTGCCGTGGCAAATGGCAGTGCCGATGGTTACCCTGTCGATTATTACGCTGCTGCTGCCGCTGATCATGGGCAAGCTGCTGGTGCTGCCCCCTTGGCAATACATCAATTTGCCGATCGCGGCGCTGACGCTGGCTTCGGGCTGGATAGGCGTCGCGGTGGGAGCGACGGTGCCCCTGTCAAAATCGCTGGCGCGATCGCTCAACCGCCCCCTGCGCATTGCCCAAGACCTGCTGGCCTACGACTTTTACACCGAACGCCTCTACGACAAAACCGTGGTGGCGGCGGTGTCTACCTTGGCCCGGTTTAGCAGCTGGTTTGACCAATACGTGGTCGACGGCCTGGTAAACGGGGTGGGTCTGGCCTCGCTGTTTGGAGGTGAGGGGCTTAAATACAGCGCCTCAGGCCAGTCGCAGCTCTACCTATTGACTATCTTTGCCGGGGTGGGGCTGCTCGGAATTTTCATGACCTGGACGCTTTGGTAACGGTTGGCGATGCTGAGTGCACTGATTTTAATTCCACTGGTGGCGGCCCTGGTGTTGATCCTGTGGCCCGGCAAGCTAGAGGCGCAAACGGCTAAAGTCGTAAGCGGCATTGGGTTGGCCCTAACCTTAGTTTTGCTCGGCTTTTTGGCCACTCAATTTGAGCTGGCAACGCCGGGATTTCAGTTTGAGGAACTGCTGCCCTGGGTTGAGCCCTTGGGGCTGAGCTATCGCCTTGGCCTCGACGGATTGTCGCTGCCGCTGCTGGTAGTGAACAGCCTGCTGGGCCTGGTGGCAATCTATATTAGCGAACCCACTCTGCACCGCACTCGGCTCTACTATGTGCTGCTGCTAGTAATTAACAGCGCCGTGGCTGGGGCGTTTTTGGCGGCTAACCTGCTGCTGTTTTTTATCTTTTACGAGTTAGAACTAATTCCGCTGTACCTGCTAATTGCTATCTGGGGCGGGTCGCGGCGGGGCTACGCCGCCACCAAGTTTTTGATCTACACCGCCCTGTCGGGGGTGCTGATTTTGGGGGCCTTTTTAGGCTTGGTGTGGCTGTCGGGGAACACCAGCTTTGACTACGACAGCGGTCTGGCTGCGGCCCTGCCTCTGGCTCAGCAGGTTTCTCTGCTGGTAGCGCTGCTGATCGGCTTCGGTATTAAGGTGCCGCTGTTTCCATTCCACACCTGGCTGCCCGATGCTCACGTGGAGGCGTCAACGCCGGTGTCGGTGCTGCTGGCTGGAGTGCTACTGAAGTTGGGCACCTACGGCGTGGTGCGCTTTGGCCTCGGTCTGCTGCCCGATGCTTGGATGGCTCTGGCCCCCTGGATGGCGACCTGGGCCGTGATAAGCGTGCTCTATGGGTCGCTGGCGGCGATCGCCCAGACGGACATGAAAAAAATGGTGGCCTATAGCTCCATTGGTCACATGGGTTATGTGTTGCTGGCAGCGGCAGCCTCCACCCCGGTGAGCATTGTGGCGACGGTATTTCAGATGATTAGCCACGGGTTGATTTCAGCGCTGCTGTTCTTGCTGGTGGGGGTGGTGTATAAGGCCACGGGCACCCGCGACATGACGGTGCTGCGCGGTTTGCTCAACCCCGAGCGGGGTTTGCCCTTTGTGGGGTCAATGATGATCTTAGGGGTGATGGCCAGTGCTGGCATCCCCGGTATGGTGGGGTTTATTTCTGAGTTTCTGGTGTTTCGAGGCAGCTTTTTGATCTTCCCGGTGCAGACGCTGCTTTGCATGGTGGGTTCAGGTCTGACGGCGGTGTACTTTTTGCTGCTGGTGAACCGGGTCTTTTTTGGCCGACTGGCGATCGCACCCCCCACCGTTGCACCTCAAATCGATATTGATCTGCCCCCGGTGACTTGGCGCGATCGCGTCCCCGCTTTTGGTCTGGCCATGCTGATCATCGCTTTCGGGCTTCAGCCTAACTGGCTAGCCCGCTGGAGTGAGAATATTACCTTGGCACTGCACCAGCCCTACCAAGGCTTTGTGCAGGCTAGAACCCAATTTGCCCCCACGGCCGTACCCGCCGTTGCCGATACCCTTTTCGTTGACCCGGCCCTAACTCTGCCAACTCCTGTTTCCCCTGTCTTTGCCGACCCCAGTGCTGAGATCTCCCTGCCATGACCAAAACCCTATCTCTGGCCAAATCCAACCTCCACCCCCTAGAGCCCTTTATTCAAAAGCTACTAGGAGCCGAGGCGTTGCTG
Source organism: Leptolyngbya subtilissima AS-A7 (assembly GCF_039962255.1). Classification (NCBI taxonomy): domain Bacteria; kingdom Bacillati; phylum Cyanobacteriota; class Cyanophyceae; order Leptolyngbyales; family Leptolyngbyaceae; genus Leptolyngbya; species Leptolyngbya subtilissima. The sequence continues at coordinate 391,758 of NZ_JAMPKY010000001.1, forward strand.
CCCGACTCTGAGAGCAACGTGATTGAGGTGGTGGGTATTCTCAAGAGCTATGGGGTCGTGCTCGATGCTTATTCCAAAAATCTGATTTACATTGCCGATCATCAGTTCTTGGTATTGTTTCCGTTTTTCAAGTATTTCAACGGCAAGGTAACTCTGCCTCAGCTACTGCGTCACTGGTGGCACGATCGCATCAACTTTGAGTACGCCGAATACTGCATGAAAACCATGCTCTGGCACGGCGGCGGCAAAATGGATGAATACCTCGACAGCGATGACTTTTTGCAGCACTGTCAGGCTGCCGTTGCTGCCAAGATCAAAACCAACCTACCGATTCGGGCGTTGAACGGTCTATTCCCCGATTTTCTGCCTGAGCAGGTGCGCCAGCTGGCCTACTACAGCGCCTTGGGACAGTTTTGGCGGGTGATGAGCGATCTGTTTATCGACCTGTCCGACGCCTACGATGCGGGCAAGGTACAGACTATTCCCCAGGTGGTAGCCTTCATCAAGGCGGGATTGGTGGCGGCGGCAGCGATTCCCATTAGCTATGCAGTCGAGATCGATGGAACCAGCTACGAACTGCTGCCCAAATCTGCCGGACTGACGTTTTTGATGGATGTGGCGGTTCCCTACGTGGAGGCAGTTTTCTTTCGCGGCACGCCGTTTTTGGGCACAGTTTCCTACAATGCTCAAGCCGACCAAATTTCCGCCGACCAGGGTCGCTTTGAGTATGGTGCTCTCTATGCCGACCCTTTGCCCATTGGCGGGGCAGGCATTCCTCCCACGCTGCTAATGCAGGATATGCGTCACTATTTGCCTGATTATCTGACGGCGTTTTACCAATCTAAGGGGCGCGGGCTTGACGATGTCCGGGTCAAAATTTGTCAGAGCTTTCAAAAGTCGATGTTTTGCGTCACCAGTGCCTCGCTGCAAGGGCTACTGCCCCACCCTGCGGATACCCAAGATCCCCGTGAGCAAGCCACTAACCACGCTTTCCTCGCTGGATGGATGGATCGCTTGGCGACTTCTCGGCTGGATGTGGTGCAGCTTTGACAAAGATTTTGAGCTAGCTTTTCATGAAGCTCATTTAGGTGATTTACGAGTTATACCATTCGGATACAGAGGCCTTTAAGGGGCACGAAGATCATCATCTTCGTGTCCTTGATCGTAGCGATAAACTTTCAATACTCGGCTGTACTGCGAACCGGAAAACTGGGCGGTGTATCGGCTGTAGATAGGCTATTGGTGTTAAGTGAGACGTCATCATTCATAGACGAATACTTTGGTCACCTCACTCCATCTATATCGTCTTGTTTCTGAACGCGATCGCGCTCAGCCAGTTGTAGCAGCATTTCTTCGTGCATCTGACGAGTGATAGGGTAAAGACGAGTCAACAGCATTGACATCGCTAGCAGCACCATGGGTACAGGGCCAATAAAAACGCGAATGGCTAGCAGGGCCGAGTCAGACTGCTGGGCCGCCTCGCTAACAAATCCTGAAGACTGTAGTGCCAGGCCCACCAAAAACAGCCCCAAAGCCAGGCCCACCTTTTGCAGCAGCGTCATAAAGGCGTAGAAAATTCCTTCTCGTCGCTGGCCGGTTTTGATCTCATCTAGCTCAATCACGTCGGGCAGCATAGCCCAGGGCACCACATAGGCGGTGGCCACCCCAAAGCTAATCACAATGCACAGCAGGTAGAGCGCCGCCACCTGCCCCGGCTGCACAAAGAACAGCGCAATCTGGGCAATGATCCAGGTGCCAATGCCGATGTAAAACACCTCCTGCTTGCCCAAACGACGGCTGAGGTAGTTGACCACCACCATCATCAAAATGGCGGTGCCCTGCACCAGCAGCGCCGCTAAAAAGTAAGAGTCAAGCCCCATCCAAAAAGTGGCGTAAAAGGGAATGATGCTGGCGGTCATCTGTAGGGCCAACCAGGCAAACAAATAGATGCCCACCACAAACACAAAAGCTCGGTTGGAAAAGACGACCCTGATCTGCTGGAGAAATGGCAACGCGGCTTCGTCAGTGTCGGCGGGCTGTAGGGCATTGCGCTGAACGGCATAGGGGTAGGTGCCCCACACGCACCACAGCAGCGGCAGCACCGACAGTACTGCGCAAATGCCACCTAAGACTAAATACTGCTGGCGCTGGTCAGTAATCACCTGGGCGATCACTAGACCGAGGCCGAGGGCGGCGATCGCCCCAAACAGCGACGCCCCCAGCCGAAAGGCGGTCAGCTCAGTGCGTTCGTCATAGTCCTTGGTCAGCTCGGCGGTGAGGGTGGTGTAGGGCAGGTTCACCACCGTATAAAACACCTGAAACAGCAGCGACATTACCACGTAGTACCAAAATCGGGCAGTGTCGCTCTCCCACCCCGGCACCACCCAGGTGAGAAAAAACGTCACCCCAAAGGGAATGGCTCCCAGCACAATCCAGGGATAGCGGCGGCCCCAGCGGGTACGGGTCTTATCGCTCAGATAGCCAATGAACGGATCATTAAAGGCGTCCCAAATGCGCCCGATCGCCAGCACCGACCCCGCCGCTACTGGGCTCAGACCTGCTGCTGTCGTCAAAAAAATCAAGAACGAAAACGACAGCAGGTTGGCGGTCATCCCTGGCCCAATGTCTCCAGCCCCAAAAGCCAGCTTGCCCCAAAGGGAAAACTTAGCAGGGGCAGCGATGGAAGAAGGCGGGTTAGAAGCCATAGATTACCTGTTTAGTGAATCCACACTCGATCGATGACAAGGCAACAGCTTGGGGGACGACAATTCAAACGGCGTCCTCGGTGTATTATTTCCCCATTGCACAATGCTTTACACCAAAGCCAGCTTAGGAACTGTAGCGCTTCCCTAGGCAAAACTCTACACTTGGGCTTAAATCACCTGGGCTTAAAACGGGCTGAGCACAGCGGCCTGCTGGGGGCTGCTTCAAAGGAGGATGGATATGGCTGATTTTTACGTGAGCTGGGACGACTATCACCGGGATATTGAAAAGCTCGCCATTCAGATCTACGAGTCAGACTGGGACTTTAACCAAATCGTTTGCCTGGCCAAGGGGGGGCTACGCATCGGTGACACACTCTGTCGGCTGTTCGATGTGCCCCTGGCAATTTTGTCCACCGCCTCCTACGGTGGGGCCGATGGCCGCACCCGAGGGTCGATCACGTTCTCCCGCGATCTGAGCATGACCACCCCCAGTCTGGGTAGCCAGGTACTGATCGTCGACGACCTAGTCGATTCAGGCTATAGCCTCAAGAAATCCATGGCCTGGCTGCACCACAAATATGGTTTCTACATTGAAGATGTGCGCACAGCCGTACTTTGGTACAAAGCTGAATCGATCATCAAGCCTGACTATCACGTGGTCTATCTACCCGATAACCCGTGGATTCATCAGCCCTTTGAACGCTACGAAACTATGAGCCCGGCCGATCTGGCGGCTAGTTATCAGCTTCAGCCGGAGCCGGCGACTTAGGGAAAGTTAGCTCCGCCGGTGCGGCAGAAGCTTCAGGCGGGCCGTAGAGGTGCTGGTAGCTCCAGTAGCCCATCAGCATCGTCACTAGGGTCAGGGAAATAATGCTGCCGGCTCGGCACAACCCCTGAATTGTCTTAGAGGCTCGCAGGGCACTGAGATAGTCGCCCTGCTGGTATGCCTGACGCAGATTCATGGCGCAGGCTAGGGCCGGAATGCCCAGGGGTGGAAAAATCACAAAGGCGGTGAGCAAGACTCGATGCCACCGGGCCGGGGGGCAGGGTTGCCCCTGAAACACCTTGTAGTGGCCCCGCCACTCAACTACCGGCTGACCTTGCACTTGGCCTGTGAGGTCGAAGCTGTGAATGTCATCCATTTGCCAGCTGATGAGCAGGGCGCGAATCTGATCGGGCAGGGTGAAATAGTTTAGCCCTACCCCCACCGGGCGGTGGATTTGAATGCGGAAACGGTCGTCTAAGTACTCGGCCTCGACGACGACTTGCTTAAGTCCCAGCTCCGCCTGTAGGCGCTGGGAAAGGGCGCGATCGCGGTGAACCTGCTGCAAGTGGTGCAGCTTTAGCCGCGCCTGATCGAGGTTGAGATCGTTGCAGAGGGCCAGCTCCCAGTCGTGGGCAGCGGCGATGGTTTGCCCGAGCTGCTCGTGAACGTGGCCTCGGTGCAGGTAGGCCTCAGCCAGGTTGGGGTTGGCGGCAATGGCGGCATCAAAATCGGCCAGGGCGGCGACATAGTCCTGCTGTCGAAAGTACAGCAGCCCCCGGTTGTAGTGAATTAGAGCATGGCCGGGCTGGTGCTGCAGCGCCTGCTGCCAGTCGGCCAAGGCTAGGTCATCTCGCCCCTGCTGGCAGTGGAGCAGGCCGCGGTTGCCGTAGGCGCGCACGTTGGCAGGATCAAGGGCGATCGCCGCCGAAAAATGCTCCAGCGCCGCCGCTGTGTCCTCAATTTGCCAGTATGCCTTGCCCAGCTCAATGTGGATATCGGCCGGACAGGGCGAGTGGTCTAGGGCCTGGGGCAAAACCGTCAGCGCCACCTCAATGTTGCCCTTGCGCATCTGGGTTAAAGCCTGCCGATGACGGTAGCGAGCCTGCTGACGACGTAACCAGGGAGTGAGGTAGAGTCCCATAACCTTGAAAATAGTGTGGAGGAGAAGCAACCACCCCCATGATTTCCCCGGAAATTAGGCTGTGTCAGTGAGGCGTTACGAAAATGTAACGGAGCATTAGGGCTTGGTAGTCGCTGTCATACAGGATCGCTAACTAATTGCCGCGATCGCCCCCCTCGGTAGAAGGATTTGTAGAAAAATCACCTATAGAAGCTCGCTACCCTCGTTCTGGGCCACCTTGAGAGCCACCGAGGCTACGGTCAGGGTGAGCCGCGCTTGCTCTAGATTAGATAACGAGTCCCAGTCAGTCGCCGGAATTGCCCGCAGGTTAAGCTCTAAAATCTCGCCCCGGCCGTCGCGTAGAGAGTAGGCCAGGGGGCGAGCCAGCACTGCCAAATCGTCAGCATTCCAGCCGGGCAGAATGTCGTCCACACACTGTACCAGCTGCTCAATTAGGGGTTGACCACTGCGGGCCAGGGCAGTGGCAGAGTTCGCCAGACGGTGTAGCAGCTCACTGGGCACGCGGCTCTGAAACTGTCGCAGATGCTCAAGCACCGGATTGACCGTCTGAGCCTTGGGGTCACCCATCTGGGTCGCCATCTGAGCAGATAATACTTGCCATCCCGCTGCGATCGCGGCATCCGTCTCTCCACCGTCGAGGGTGTCAAATTCTGTCTCTAGGCTAGCCAGGTAGGCCTCAGACTCAGGGGCCAGCGGTTGCCAGGGATACCCAGTTTCGGGGTCGAGAATACTGGCGAGCAAATCGTGTTCGGTAGCCATAGCGGGCTCAGAGGCGGAATTAGAAGACAGGGAAGACTGATTCATAGCGTTATCTACAGATGCACAAGAGGGTAACAAAGCCTGATGACTGTGGATACACCGCACTACTGAGGGATTCCGTACGGAGAGAACAATTTCCTGATTTCCCTAGCAGGGCGGGGATGATTTGGGGCTACCCTCAAGGGTAAATTCCATCAGTTCGCCTTCCGGACTACCAAACCGAATGGCCGTGCCCAGGGCGAGGGGCACCTCGGCCCGGTGGACGTGGTGCCAGCCATGGTTGTCAAAGTAGTACGACCCATAGCGGGAGCGATCGCGCAAGTAGTAGTGGGTCTCCTGCGTGCCGTTCTCAAACTGGGTGCGACAGAAAATTTCGGCGTGCTGCCCTGAGACCCAGGGTTCTAAGATGACCAAGTCGTTGTCGGGCAGTCGCCCTACCCGTAGGTAGCCATCGTAGAGGCGCCACAGCCGAGTTGGAGTAGCCAGGCAGCGCAGCACTACCGATTGGGTCATGCGCAGGTCTTGTCCCGGCAGCTGGGTTACAGCCAGGGCCGCCTCGCGCAGCAGATGCCCTTCAAACTGAGGGTGCTGGTATAGCACCGGCAGCGTCCAGGCTGGGTGGTTAAAGCGGTAGGCCGTCAGCAGATGTTGGCGGGCTAGGGCCACCGCCTGAGCGACCGGCTGCCGTTCGGCCAGTCCCCGAGCCAGCACCTGAATAAAACTCAGCGCCTCCTCGTCGGCAATGGAGTCGCGCATGGCCAACACCGCCGGCACCCCGTGGTGCAGCAGCACCTCCGCCAAGCTGCTGCGGGGGATGACCTCCTGCTGTTGCAGGTCGGGCTGGGCCCCCCAGCAGGTATTAAACACCGCCAGCCGAATGCCGTTGTGAGCTAGCCCCTGGGCCAGCTCCGTGCCGGTAAGGTTGCCCCCCTGGCGCAGAAACAGCATCCCACCGTCGGGGGCGGGCACCCCGTGACCCGCATAGAAGAACACGTTAAAGTAGCCGGTCTCTAAAGCCTTGAGCAGGGTTTTGGCATCGGGTTCTAGCAGGGTTTGCACCTGGCAAACTACGGGGCTCGCCCCCTGGTAGCTCAGGCGAGAGGCGCTCAGCTCCAGCAGCTGCTTCAGGGCCTCCGCTTCTTGGGGCAGTTGTAAAATCTGCTCGGTGTCTCCAGCGGTGATGCCGGGGTCGTCTTGACCCAGCACCAGCAGAATTCGCAGCGAGATGTCGAGCTCCGCCTCAGGCAGCGGCTCAACGGTGCTGGCAGTGCGGCTAAACAACACCTGGGGGCCCAGCGACAGCGCCGGACAGCCGGGTTGGGGCTGCATAATTTCCCAAGGCAGGCTAATTAGCTCAGGCGGGCGCACCTCTAACCGCAGCTTGAGCGGGCGATTTTGACCGATCGCCATGCCCAGACTGCGCTCTAAGGTCTGACGAATGGGGCCGTCAAACAGCCATTCCCACAGGCTGACTCCCAGCCCCTGCATCAGCCGCCCAGTGTAGCCGCCGGCTTCCGCCGCCGGAGCTACCCGGTCGAGCAGATCGTCGAGATGAAACTGGGGCACGTAGGCCGAGGGCACGTGGGGCACCTGGGGAAGCCCCCGCAGCGAAAAAAACTGCTGCCAGCTCTCCCAGATTTGGGCCATTTGGCTATCCCAGAGGCGATCGTGGTGGGCATAGCCGCCCGGAAACGGACTCTCTAATACCCAAATGGCGTAGTGGGTGGAGTCGGCCTGGGTGAGGCGATCAATGGCAAGGCACAGGGTAAGGTCATCGAATGACGGCATAGGCAGGCCTAAAGCATAGGGCCGGGTAAATCAGGGGAGCTGGCTAGGGCGTGCAGCGACCCGCTTGGGCCGGGGTGACTAGCTTTAGCACCGTGCCTGCCCCGTAGATCTGGCGAGTCTGCACCCAGCCCTCTTCCCCCGGAGCTAACAGGCGTTGACCTAGATTTGGGGCGGTAGGCAGGGCAGAAGGGGGTTGATTGGTTTCCTGAGGTTGTTGGTCAAGGGACTCGCCCGAGGGAATTGAGCAGACCCGCAACCGCACCCACTCGACATTGTCCGCCGTGGTTTGGCGACTGACAACCCTGAGTACGCTGCCTGTGGCTACGGCTCGAGTCTCTCCCGCTGCACTCAAGGCAGGCTGTGGGCTTAGCTGTAGCAGTTCACTGTTACCTGTTGCACTCAAAGGCGGCGCAGACTGCCAAAACGATCCAACGGCGACCTCAACAATGGCGGCCAAGGCGGCTTCCGGTAGCGGTCGCCCCGCCAGAGCAGGTGCCAACCCTGACGAGGCTATTGGTCGGAAAGCAACAGGCTCGGAGGAATTGCGGCTCAAGGCAAAGCCCACGCCCGCTAGCGCGGCGAGCACCACACCCACACCTCCCAAGAAGGGCACCCAAGGAAAGCCTGATCGTCTGGGGACTGGGGTCAAATCGGCCGGTGAGACTGGGGCCACGAGCCGGGTTGACGGCGTTGCGGCTGAACTGTCGGTCAAGGGGAGAGACCCAAGCACGCTGGGGGGAGTATTCTCTGCCTGCCGTAGGGAGCCCGCGGGTAGGATTGGCAGAGGGCCAAGCTGGGGCATAAACCGCATTAGCCCAACGGTGACGTTATCGTGGCCATTGAGCCGGTTCGCCTGCTGAATTAGGGCAGCTACAACCGGGCTGAGAGGACTGGGGGCGGTCGTTATAGGCGCTACCAAGTGGGGCGCAAGGATTTCGACGCGATCGTAGTCGCTGAGACCGTCAGAGCAGAGCAGTAGCACCATCGGATCGTCGAGCAGATGATGCTGTACGGAGGGATATAGCATGCCCGAGTCGCTGATGCCTAACGCCTGAATGAGCGCCCCTCCGCTAGGCAGCTGGACGGCCTCTGAGTAGAGGGCATAGCCCATTTGGGCTTCTCGGGACGCAACGTCGTCGTCTACTGTGATTTGGTAGCAGGTGTAAGGGCTGACTCGGTAAGCGCGACTGTCGCCAATGTGGGCGATGGAAACGTAGGGAAAATGCACCAGGGCCACCACCACGGTGGTGCCCATGCGGGCGCGGGCTGAACGATTCTCGTCGTTATTGCGGGCAGAAATGGCGTCGTTGGCCAAGATCAGGGCCTGCTTGAGGCGTTGGGCGATCGCCCCTGGAGATGGGTAAGCCTGCTGAGTGAGGGGCTCTAGCTCCTGCTGAAGCAGCTTGATGGCCGTTTGGGAGGCCACATTGCCCTGCTCATGACCGCCAATACCGTCGCACACCAGCAGCAGCGGCAGGGTCTCAACGCTGTCCGCTGAGACCGGTAGGCGCTGCTGGCGCGAGTCTTTCTCGGGATAGCAGGCATCTTCGTTGCGATCGCGGCTTGGCCCCTGATCGGTATCTGCCGCCCAATCCACCGTCACTAGCAACCCCTGGGCCAGGGTATGAATGGCTCCCTCCAGTTCGGCTACCAGCTCTTGGTCAGAAGCTAATTTCCCCTCCTTGAGGGCCTTACACAGCCAACTGAGGTAGGGGCGCACCTCGGGTTGAGCCGTGGCCACCAGCGCCTGCCACCGCTGGCTCAGCTGAGCCAGGGTAGGGCTAGAATCGTCGGCCACCAGCGTGGTGAGCCGCAGTAGAGCACCATCTACCCGCAGGTTGTCGAGTTCTAGAAGGGTAGTAGCCAACTGCTCTTCCATCAGCGCTGGCCACAGGGCTGCTACCTGCCGTAGCCAGTTGAGCTGCTGCAAAGGCGACCCCTCTGGCCACCGTTGAGCTAGCGAAGGTAGGATAGCGGCTTCAATTTTTCCTTGCCCAGGAGGAGCTCCTTTCTCGTCAACGGTCTGGGAATGCAGCCGCATAGCAATGGGAGCGTTGTCCAATAGCAACACCGTGGCCGATAACCCAGTTTGCTCTGACGTTAGGTAGGCATAGGGGCGAGGAACCTGCTGGGCCAGGTGAAACAGCTTTAGGTAAGCCATTACCGTGGCCGGAATTTTTTCTAGGGTAGGGGGAGGAGTGTCGGGCCGGGTGTCGAGCCAGAGTTGATGCTTCCCCTGGGTCCGTTTTTGACCCTCGCCCCAGACCAAAAAACGCCCGGCGATCAGCGTGCCAGAGCGCCCCGTGAGCAGCCCATCCCCAACCGCCAACAAAAAGCGATACAGCAGGGGAGTTTGGCAAACCTTGCAGTGGCTAGCAGGTGGGGTCGAAACCGACCGACAAGATGGGTTAGAGCACTGGAGCACAATCCGTTTGGGGCAGGTAAACAGCTCTTAATCCTTCATGGTATCTAACCCTAGCCGATTCAATGCCAGAATCTTTAGCCCCAGCCTAGCTGACTTCGACTAGCGCTAGGTCTGGGGCAATACCTTACCTATTTCACGGCGGTTGTGCCAGGGGTGCTAGGGACAGCCCTAGCTAGCTGACTTATCGGCCTCAACTCGAGGTAGCCCCATGCTGTAGTTGAGGGCGCGGCTCTTGAGGTTATAGCTAATGGCTCCCTGCTGCAGGAGCTGCCGAATGAAGTGCTCCAGATCGGAGCCAATGCGGCGCAGGTTGTAGTCGGTCAAATCTTCTCCGGCGGCGGCATCGACCAGTCGATCAAACTCGGCATAGACAGCCTTGATGGCATCGTCAGACCAGTTGAACTCGTTGTCGGGGTCAATGTCTAGGGTGAGTTTGTCTTCGCTGGGCACCAGCTCGTTGTTGGCAACAACAGCGGTGTAAATGTGAACGTGCCGAGTGGTCGATTTGAGCATCATAGCCAGGTGTCGCCCTTCTGAATAGTTGTGGTCTAGGGTGGTTTACCCCAGGATGTGCTGCTGTTGTGATTGTATAGCAACCGTTCCCTGGCTAGAGCTTAGAACAGGTCTTTTTTGCCCCTCAGCCGGGCAAAGGTCTGTACCGTTGAGGTGCTGTTCATGGCCTGCTGTAGGTTAGCTTCATCCCACCGGAGGAAGGGATTGGTTTGCTTTTCGAGCCCTAGCTCAGTGGGCACCGTGGGTTGGTCTTGGGCGCGGGCAGCCTCTACCTGTTTTAACCGCTTTTGCAGAGCGGCATTGGTGCCATCCACGGTGACGGCAAACTTGAGGTTGCTCAGCGTGTACTCGTGGGCGCACCAGACCCGAGTGGTGTCGGGTAGCTGACGCAGCTTGCCCAACGACTCAACCATCTGCTGGGGGGTGCCCTCAAATAGGCGACCGCAGCCTCCGGCAAACAGGGTGTCGCCGCAGAAGAGTTCTCCCCAGTCCTTGGCTGTAGCCGGAGCTAGGTAGTAGGCAATGTGGGCGTAGGTGTGGCCGGGCACGAAAATAACCTCGGCTTGGCGATCGCAGATCTGCACCCGATCCCCCTCCTGCAAAAAATGGGTCTGCCCAGGAATGCGGCCCCGATCTTCGGTGCCGCCGTAGACCTGAGCCTGGGGAAATTGCTCTAGCAGCTGGCGGTTACCGCCCACGTGGTCGCTGTGGTGGTGGGTGTTAAAAATGGCGGTTAGCGTTGCGCCCAGCTCCTTTAGGGTGTGGAGCACCGGCTCGGCATCGCCGGGGTCAACCACGGCAGCCTGTCCCTGAACGGCATCGTGGAGCACAAAGATGTAGTTGTCGCGAAAGGCCGCTACCCGATAAATTTCCATGTAGTGCTCCTTGTTCCGTGCTGTTTTTCCGTAGCTTTTCCGTGGAAAACCTGCCGTTGACCAAGCTTTAATACAGGTTTACTGAATCTTCACCAGCCGCTCAACCGTAGTGTTTAGAGATTGGGCATGCTGAAGGAAGCATGAAAATGTAGCAAGGGCTACACCGCAGGCTGCGGTACGGCCTTGCGAACTTCTACTATCGTCACTCCTGAATCGAGGATTTGCAATCATGGTGTCGTCTCTGCCCGCCCCAGATATTCAGTTGCTTGTTAGCGTTGCCATAGAGCAAGGGACTTTGAGCCGCCGCGACCATCTGAGCCTATCGACGGCGATGTTGAGCAATCCCCTGTTGACCGCCCGCGATCGCCAGTACATCAACCAGGTGTTTGACAATATTCGCTCTGGACGAGTGCGCCTGGCTGATTAGAACTTTCCTTATTTTTCTATACAGACACCGTTGCGCCCTGGCTAACCCCAGGGCGTTTTGCTTTTACAATTTAGGGCAGCTAGGGCTGCGGTAAGCTACGGGGTGGCCGTGCTCTGGGGCCAAGTTCAGATCTAGAGATTCAGCGGTCAACACCTGTGCGTCAAAACCGCCCTCGCTATGGCGAAACGACTGTTGAAGAAAGCTATCGGCACACTCGGCAACACCTGATTCGCGGGGCGATCGCCCTTGGCTGTGTGATGGTGTCGGGGGTGTGCTGGTATCACTTTATAGAGGGGTGGAGCTGGCTAGACTCGGTCTACATGGCGGTGATTACCCTGTCGACTGTGGGCTTTGGGGAGACAAACCCGCTGAGCCCCGAGGGTCGCCTCTTTACCATCCTGCTGATCATGACCGGGGTAGGCGTAATTGCCTATATTCTCAACAATCTCACCGAGGCGATCGTGCAGGGTCACTTTCAGGCCGGGTTTCGCTCACTTAAGCGGCGCAGATTTATGGAATCCATGCAGGGTCACTACATCATCTGTGGCCTCGGCCGTACGGGTCGCCAGGTTGCCACAGAGTTCTTTGCAGAGAATATCCCTTTCGTGGTAGTCGACTCTGAAGATAGCGCAGTGCAGAGAGCCCAACAGTTGGGATACATCACGCTTCAAGGTGACGCTACCCAAGATCAGGTGTTGCTCCAGGCTGGGGTAGAACGGGCCCGCTGTCTGGTGGCGGCCCTGCCCTCTGATGCTGAAAACCTCTACATCGTGCTCTCAGCCAAAACCCTGTCGCCCAATATTCGCACCATTGCCCGCGCCAGCAGCGAAGAGGCCATCCTCAAACTTCAGCGGGGCGGGGCTGATGTGGTGGTGTCGCCCTACATCACCGGCGGCAAACGGATGGCGGCGGCAGCCCTGCGGCCCCAGGTGGTGGATTTCTTAGATGGCATTCTCACTGGGGCTGAGCGCACAGTCTATGTGGAGGAGTTTTTGCTGCTGCCCGAGAGCTGTCCGATCATTGGCAAAACCCTGGCTGAGGCGCAGCTGGGTCGTCAGTCGGGGGCACTGATTTTGGCTATTCGTCGCGACGGTGGGGTGCTGCTTTTTGGCCCCACCGCCGATACTCGCCTCTACCCCGGTGACATGGTGATCAGCATGGGCAATACCGATCAGCTGCGGCTGCTGAGCCAAATTCTCAGCCCCATTGAATAGAGCAGAAAGGCGTGATTGTGGCTCTGAGGTTTATCTCAATCCAGAGCAGCAACCACTAAGGCTTTAAATCCTACAGTTTTCCGCACAGTAGTCATTTTCTGCCGTTTATCGCTAGTGTTCAGTATTAAGGTTTGATGCGCGGCCCACCCAGTGCTTGATCCGGGATGCGTTGATGGATCTTAGCCGAACCTAAACCCGCCCTTGGCGATGACCCTATGCAAGACCTGCAAGAACGCTTCATTTTGGTCATTGATCCCAACCCGGTCCATGCCCAGGTGGTTCAGCGGGTTCTGATCGAGGGATCAGGCTGCGATTCGCAAAGCGATCTGCCCCAGAATCACCTCGAAATTGTCGTGAGCGGGGAGGCGGCGATCGACTACCTGCTGCAGCAGGGTGAGTACGCCCAAGCTCCCCGCCCCGATTTAGTTCTGCTGGATCTCGATCTGCCAAAGCTGGAACTGTCGGAAAACGACGGCTACAACATTCTCACCACCATCAAGACGACGCCTCACCTCAGGCAGATTCCGGTGATTGTGTTTACGGAGTCTGACCGCAGCGAGGATATTTTGCGGAGCTATGCCAGCCAAAGCAACTGTTATGTAGTGAAGATGGCTGATTTAGAGCAGCTGTCTCACACGGTGAAGCAGATCGAGGCGTTTTGGCTTGGGATTGTAACGCTGCCGCTGCGGTAATCCTCTCCTGCTTCAATACATTTGGTAAACAAACAAAAACTATTTAGTATTCTTCCTCGTTGAAAGTCTGCTTTGAGAGAGTGATTGAAATCTAAATTTACCTAAAAAGCAAATTTCCTATTTTCTTAATAACCTTATTCTGAAGCCTCAATTTATCTAAGATATGCTGCTGAATAGAGCCACTTCAGAGCACGATGATCTAACTTGCAGCGGATGGTTGGGCTAGGAATTGTGCAGCACCAATGCATGGAACCCTGTCCCTTCTAGCCTCCTTGCCCAACCGCAGAGATTTTCCCAGGCCAAACGTTCGATTTTCTATGGAGTCCTAAATTTAAACAATTGGACCTAGGCTAACGTTTGTACTGCGATCGATGAGGTCGAGCCGAAAGCTGTTTTTCCTAGTTCTTAAGACTGCTTGAGACCTTGACGCGAGACATTAATGCTTGATTTGGTCGAGCCATTCTAAGGCTCTACTTGGCGCGGCATTGCAGGGCCTTTTCGGGACTAAACATTGCCCTAGACGATTAAAACTTACTTGCCTGAACACCGCCGACTAGCCCACTCATAACTTTCCCTAGGAGAGCGATTGCTATGACCCTTCGAAATCTGAACCTCGACGCCCAGCTGGTAAATCTCAAACAACCCGAGATTCACACCCTGACTCAGGTGCAGCCCCACGGGGTGCTGCTGGTGCTGCGGGAGGCAGACCTGTCGATTGTGCAGGTGAGTCGCAACACCCGCGATGCCTTTGGCCTAGCGGCGGAGGACGTGCTGGGCCAAACCTTGGATGACCTGTTCGACGCCTACCAGGTGGATCAGATTCGAGCGGGCCTGCGCCAGGAAAATCTGGACATCCTGAACCCTACCAAGGTGTGGGTGCGCCGTCGGGGCGATGACTACGCCGTGTACGACGCCATTTTCCACCGCAATAGCGAAGGCTTTTTGATTCTAGAGCTGGAGCCAGCGCTGACCAACGAGGCCATCCCGTTTCTGAGCTTCTACCACCTGGCGCGGGCATCAATTGGACAACTAGAGGCGGGGACAGCCAGCCTGGCGGATTTTTGCCGCATCATCGTCCACGAGGTGCGGCAGGTGACAGGCTTTGATCGAGTGATGCTCTACAAGTTTGATGATGACGGTCACGGCGAAGTGCTGGCCGAAGAAAAACTTGACGACATGGAGGCCTACCTGGGCCTGCACTTCCCCGAGTCTGACGTGCCTAAGCCGGCCCGCAAGATGTTTTTGTCCAACTGGATTCGGGTGATTCCCAACGCCAGCGCCGAGCCGGTGGAGCTGGTGCCTGCCCTCAACCCCGTCACCCAACACGGCACCGACCTGGTGATGTCGATTTTGCGGCAGCCCTACCGCTGCCACACCGAGTATCTGCACAACATGAATGTCGAGGCCTCTCTGACCATTTCGCTGATGAAGGATCAGAAGCTGTGGGGACTGATTGCCTGTCACCACAAGACACCTAAGTACGTGCCCTACGAGCTGCGCAAGGCCTGCGAATTTTTGGGTCGGGTGATTTTTGCCGAAATCTCGACCCTAGAAGAAGAAGCTGACCAGAGCTATCGTCTGAAGCTGGCGGCGGTGCAGTCGGCGCTAATTGACCAGATGGCGCGGGAAGATTACTTTGTTGACGGGCTGGTGCGCCACGACCCCAGCCTGCTGGATCTGGTGGGAGCTAAGGGGGCGGCGATTTGCTTTGGCGGCCAGTGGACCACCCTGGGCCGTACCCCGCCTGAGGAGGAGCTGAACTATCTGGTGCAGTGGCTGAGCACCTCGACCGAACAGGATGTTGTGGTGACCAATGCCCTGCCGCTGGACTACACCGAGGCTCAGCGGTTTAAGGATGTGGCCAGCGGTTTGCTGGCGATCGCCATCTCCAAGCGCAGCTACGTGCTGTGGTTCCGCCCGGAGGTGATTCAGACGGTGAACTGGGGCGGCAACCCCAACGAGGCCTATACCTTGGTGGGCGAGGGCGAGGAGCAGTGGCTGTGCCCGCGCCAGTCGTTTGAGCTGTGGAAGGAGACGGTGAGCTTGCGATCGCTGCCCTGGCAGCCGGTAGAAGTCAAAGCGGCCCTAGAGTTGCGCAAGGCGATCGTCAACATCGTGCTGCGTCAGGCGGAAGAACTGGCCCTGCTGGCCAACGACCTGGAGCGATCGAACGCCGAGCTGAAGAAATTTGCCTACATCGCCTCCCATGACCTGCAAGAGCCGCTCAACCAGGTGGCTAACTTTGTGCAGCTCCTAGAGATGCGCTACGACGCCAAGCTCGACGAAGACGGCAAAGAGTTTATTGGCTTTGCGGTAGAAGGGGTGAGCCTGATGCAAACCCTGATCGACGACGTGCTGGCCTACAGTAAGGTGGACCTCCAGGGCATTGAGTGGCAGCTGACGGAGGTGCAGCAGGCCCTCGACCAGGCCCTCGGCAACCTGCGCGGACGAGTAGCCGAAACCGGCGCGATCATTACCGTCGACCCGCTGCCCACCATCGTTGCTGACGGCACCCAGCTGATGCAGCTGTTCCAAAACCTAGTTGGCAACGCAATCAAGTTTCGCCAGCCTGGTGAAACGCCCCGGATTCACGTTGGGGTGCAGCGCCAGGAGGAGCACTGGCTGTTCTCGGTGGCCGACAACGGCATTGGCTTTGACCCCCAGTTTGCCGAGCGCATCTTTGTCATCTTCCAGCGGCTGCACACCCGCGACGAGTACGCTGGCTCGGGCATGGGGCTGGCCATTTGCAAGAAGATTGTCGAGTGCCACCGAGGCCGCATCTGGGTCGAGGCCGTCCCCGACCAGGGGGCGACCTTCTATTTCACCATCCCCGTTGAAGGACGCGATCGCAACCATGGCAACGGACGCAAGGCCAAAAACTATCTTTTTAGTCGAGGATAATCGCGGCGACATTCGCCTGATTCAGGAGGCCCTCAAGAGCACCGCCGCCCCGTGCGAGATTGTGATCGCCCGGGACGGCATGGAGGCGATGGCCTACCTGCACCGTCAGGGGGAGTTCGCTGAGGCCACTACCCCTGACCTGATTTTGCTCGATCTCAACCTGCCCAAGAAAGACGGGCGGGAGGTGCTAGCCGATATTAAAGCCAGCGACGCCCTCAAGCACATTCCGATCATTGTGCTGACCACCTCGCGGAACGAGGAGGACATTTGCAAGAGCTACGACCTGCACGTCAACTGCTACATCTCAAAATCGCGCAACTTGACCCAGTTGTTCAAAATTGTGCAAGGAATTGAGGCATTTTGGCTAGAAACAGCGACGCTACCCTCGAGTACCCCCTAAACCCGACGGCGGTGCGAGTTCTGCTAATTGAGGATGATTTGGCCGAGGCCCGATTTTTGCAGGAGGTGCTGAAAGGGGCACCTCGCAGTCGTTTTCAGCTCAGCCACGCCAAGCGATTGGGGGAAGCGATCGCCTGGCTAAGGCAAGACGGCTTTGATGTGGCCCTGCTCGATCTCACCCTGCCCGACAGTAGCGGCCTCGACTCATTGGATGTGCTGCTACAAGAAGCCCCAAGCCTGCCGGTGGTGGTGCTGACCAACACCAACGATGATGCTCTGGCGGTGGCCGCCGTGCGCCACGGTGCCCAAGACTATTTGATGAAGCGATCGCTCCAGCAGGAGGTGCTGGTGCGATCGCTGTTCTATGCAATCGAGCGGCAGCGAGCTGAAGACGCCCTGCGCAACGCCAACGAGATTTTGGAAGACCGCGTGCAGGCCCGCACCGCCGAGCTAGAAGCGGCCAATCGAAACCTGCGCCAGGAGATCGAGCAGCGCCAGCGCATTCAAGAACGCCTCACCCTGGCTCAAAACGCCGCCAGCATTGGCACCTTCGAGTGGTGCGTCGACGCACCCGATCGCGACCCCTCAAACCCGGTCGCAGATGTACCCTGGCCCATAGCCGACATGATGGCTAGCTTTAGCGACAGCTGGCCCTGGCCCATTCACCCCGATGACACCGAGCGGGTCACTCAGGAGCTAAGGCGGGCGCTGCAGCAGGGGCAGGGGCTCAAAACCGAGTTTCGTATTTTGGTCGGCGATCGGGTGCACTGGCTGACGATCAACAGCAGCCTGATTTGCGATGTGGAGACCCACAGCGAACGCCTGCTGGGCATTCATATGGACATCACCGACAAAAAACAGCTAGAGGCTCAGTTCCTGCGATCGCAGCGGCTCGAAAGTCTGGGTACTCTGGCCGGTGGCATTGCCCACGACCTTAACAACATTCTGACGCCGATTTTGCTGGTGGTGCAGCTCTTGCCGCTGAAGCTCAAGAACATGGATTCTTGGATTCTGGGGAAGCTTGATATCTTAGAGGCCAGCGCCCAGCGGGGAGCTGACCTGGTCAAGCAAATTCTTGCTTTTACGCGAGGGGTTGAGGGCAAGCGCTTTGCCCTCCAGGTTCACCATCTGCTGGCTGACATTCGCAAGCTAGTTCAGCAGACCCTGCCCAGATCCATTGATGTCTATGCCGACGTGCCAGATAGTCTGTGGCCGGTTTGGGGTGACGCTACCCAGCTGCACCAGGTGTTTATGAACCTCTGTGTCAACGCCCGCGACGCCATGCCAGCCGGCGGCACCCTGCACATTACCGCCGAGAACCTGACCCTAGACCATGACTCAGCCCAGCGGCATTTTCAGGCCCAGCCTGGCCCCTACGTTATAGTTACCGTTGCCGATACCGGCACCGGCATAGGACCAGCGGTGCTCAATCAAATTTTTGACCCCTTTTTTACTACCAAAGCCCTAGGCCAAGGTACGGGGCTGGGTCTATCGGCGGTGCTGGGCATTGTCGAAAGTCATGGTGGCTTTATCGACGTGCAGAGCCAGGTGGGCCAGGGTAGCCAGTTTCAGGTCTATCTGCCGGCCACCTTTGAGCCCAATCCTGCCGCTGTTACCCTCCCCAACCTGCTTGATGGTAGCCAGTCAACGGTGCTGGTAGTAGACGACGAACCCGCGGTCTGTGCCGCGGTACGCACGGTTCTAGAACTGCATAACTATCGGGTGATGGTGGCACACGGCGGGCAGGACGCGATCGCCCTGCTGAGCGAGCACGTGGATACCATCCACACCGTACTGATGGATCTAATGATGCCGACGATGGATGGCTTCGCAACGATTCCGCTGCTGAAGCGCCTTAACCCAGACCTGCGGGTGGTTGCCATGAGCGGCCTCAACTCCGTCGATGCTGTCGCCAAAGCCGAGCAGCAGGGGTTCCAGGGCTTCTTACCAAAGCCCTTCACTCGCCAAGATTTGCTTCAGCGCATGCAGCCTGTAGACTGACCAGCGGCTAAAAGGAGCCCGCTAGAGCTTCAACGCAGCGATCGCAGATCGTCGGATCATCGCTGCTCTCGCCCACGTGGATGGAGTAGTTCCAGCAGCGATCGCACTTCTCACCCTCGGCATCCACTACACCAATACCTAGGGCATCAGACTCGCTACTGCACTTAACGCTCGCCAGGGCTTCAGGAGTATCCAGCACCTCCACCTGGGAAACCAGGAACAGGTAGCGCAGTTCGTCTACGTGGTTAGAGGCAGGGGCAACTGCATCCGTAGGATTCATCGCTGCCAGCTTCGCCCGCAGTTCTGGATCGGCCACATATAGTAGCGCTTTAGCTTCCAGGGATGAGCCAATGTCCTTGGCTGTACGGGCCTGCTCTAGCACCCGGTTCACGTCCTGGCGCACGGTACGAATCTGGCTCCACAGATTGGCCAGATCCGGCTGCTGCCATTGGTCGTCCATTTGCACCCACCCCGCTTGAAACACCGATTTGTGGGCGGTGGGATAGGGCAGGTTTTGCCAAATGTCTTCGGCCATGTGGGAGAGCACCGGGGCAATGGAGCGGGCCAGGTTTTCGATCGCGATCGCCAGCACCGTCTGACAGCTGCGCCGCCGGAAGGAATCTGCCGCACTGATGTACAGCCGATCCTTGGCGGCATCCAGGTAAAAGTTCGACAGATCGACCGCGCAGAAATTCTGCACGGTTTGGAAGAACCGGAAGAACTGATAGGTTTCGAAGGCGTCGGTGATGTCGGTAAACACCTCGGTCATGCGGTGCAGCATGTAGCGATCGAGCTCGGGCAGCTGGTCGTAGGGCACGGCGTCCTTCGCTGGGTCAAAGTCGTGCAGGTTGCCCAGCAAAAACCGCGCCGTGTTGCGAATCTTGCGGTACACATCCGACATCTGCTTGAGGATGTTGCCCCCCAGGGGCACGTCAGAGGAATAGTCTACCGACGACACCCACAGGCGCAGCACGTCGGCCCCATAGGGCGGGTCCTGCTTCTGGTTTTTGCCGCCGTTGATCACAATTGCCGGATCTACCACGTTGCCGATGGATTTACTCATCTTGCGGCCCTGCTCGTCGAGGGCAAAGCCGTGGGTGAGCACCGTTCTGTAGGGGGCGCAGCCGTTCACCGCCACGCTGGTCAGCAGACTCGACTGGAACCAGCCTCGATGCTGGTCAGAACCCTCCAGGTACATATCCACCGGGTATTCCAGCTCGCCGCGCTGCTGAGCCACCGCCGCCCAGGAAGAGCCCGAGTCGAACCACACATCCATGGTGTCGGTGCCCTTGCGGTAGGTGTGGCCGTTGTTGCGGTACTGTTCTGGCAAGAGTTCCGCCTCGGTTAGCTCCCACCAGGCGTCGGAGCCTTTTTCGGCAAATAGGGCCTTGATGTGGGCCAGGGTTGTTTCGTTGAGCAGGGGTTCGCCTGTGGCTTCGTCGTAGAACACGGGGATGGGCATGCCCCAGGTGCGCTGGCGCGAGATGCACCAGTCGGAGCGATCGCCCACCATGGCCGTAATCCGGTTTTCGCCCGTGGCCGGAATCCACTGTACCGACTGGATCGCCTTTAACGCCTCGTCGCGGAAGCCCTCGACGGAAGCAAACCACTGCTCGGTGGCGCGATAAATTGTGGGCTGCTTGGTGCGCCAATCGTAGGGATACTTGTGGACGTAGGGCTCGTGCTTGAGCAAAGAACCCGCTTTCTCCAGGGCTTCAATCACCGCTGGGTTGGCGTTGGTGAGCACGTTGAGCCCCGCGAAAGGACCGGCTTCCTCGGTCATGTCGCCCTTTTCATCCACGGGGCAAAGCACGGGCAGGCCGTAGCGCTGACCCACTTTGAAGTCTTCGTCGCCGTGGCCAGGAGCGGTGTGCACCAGGCCCGTGCCCGACTCGGTGGTGACATAGTCGCCGCCAATCAGAATGGGGCTGGTGCGATCGAACAGCGGGTGGCGGTAGGTGGAGTACTCTAGGGCCGCGCCTTTGATTTCGGCTTTGAGAGTAAGTTCAGAGCCGAGCACCTGGGCCATGCGATCGCACAGATCCTTGGCAATGATCAGGTACTTAAACGGCTTCCCAGACGCTACCTCAACTACGGCGTAGGTCAGTTCCCCATTCACCGCTACCCCCAAGTTGGCCGGAATTGTCCAGGGAGTCGTCGTCCAGATCGCTACGCCCAGCTCGCCCAGGTAGGGCTCTAACGCCGCCTTGGCGTCAGGGGACGCACTCACCATAGGAAATGCTGCGTAGATGCTGGGAGAGGTGTGGCCTTCGGGATACTCCAGCTCTGCTTCTGCCAGGGCCGTCTGAGAGGTCGGACTCCAGTGAACAGACTTGAGGCCACGGTAAATGTAGCCCTTCAGGTACATTTGCCCAAACACCTCAATCTGAGCGGCTTCGTACTCCGGTGTGAGGGTTAGGTAGGGGTGATCCCAATCGCCCCAGACGCCGTAGCGCTTGAAGCTATCCCGCTGGCGATCGATTGCTTTAAGGGCAAAAGCCTTGGCTTTATAGCGCAGCTTGATCGGCGTCAGGTTAGCCCGCGCCTCTAGGTCCATGGCTTGGAGCACCTTCAGCTCAATCGGCAGGCCGTGGCAGTCCCAGCCCGGAATGTAGCGCGCCTTGCGGCCATTGAGCAGCTGGTATTTGTTGATTGTGTCTTTGAGAATTTTGTTGAGGGCGTGGCCAATGTGCAGATCGCCATTGGCGTAGGGTGGCCCGTCGTGCAGCACAAAAATCTCGCCGGGGTTGCTGGTCGACAGAGTTTCGTAGATCTGGTTTTCGGCCCAAAACGCTTGAATCTCAGGCTCGCGCTGGGTGGCGTTGGCCCGCATGTCAAAACTGGTCTGGGGGAGCAGAACGGTGTCTTTGTAGCTTTTAGGGTCTGTCACAGCCGGAGGTTGACTAAAGGTGAAGGATGCTCGCGCCATTATGGCAGATTCGGCCCGCTGACAGTCGCTGAGGGCCATCTCTGGTGAGCCATCTCTATACATTAGGCCAGGTTGAGGGCAATTGTCGGGCTAATCTTGGCGTTCGGGGTCGGGGGAAACGACCTATAGGTCGCTGGGCCAATTTTCCTCTTCCTCGGCTTCGGGAATGCTGGAAACCTCGCGGGCCTGAGGGTATGGGCTGGTCTCTTGAACGGCATCGGGTTCTAAAATGCTTGAACTGTCGCGGCTCAAGCTTGTATCCTGTGGCATTCCAGGAACGGGAACCGACTCGAAAGGAGTATCCCGGCGGGGCTCGTCCCCTTCAAACCCGTCAAAACTCTCAGTGGCTTCGGTATCAACGATAGTCACTGTCGAGGATGGATCCACGCCTGACGCGGCTCTGGCAGTGGAATCGGGGTTAGCAGCAGGTGGACGCTTGGGTTTGGCCAATGGCGAGGGCCGGGGTGGAATTTCGATTACCGCTCGCTTGGGTTTAGGGCTGGTTCTGGCTTTAACAATGTCTCCCACCCATGCCTTTAACCCGGCTAACCTGCTCCCGATCGGAGGGGGCTTCTGTTTAGTCTTGGCTTGGGGAGTTTTGGGGGAAGTTTGAGGATTTTTAGTGATTGGCGTAGCCTGCGGAGCGCGGGATTGGGGCGATCGCGCTGCTTTAACCGGTGGCGAAGTCGGAGATTTGGCAGGCTCCAAGACTACGGGTTCTGGAATGTGGCCTACGGGTTCAGGCGAGATGGCCCTAGAAGACGATGGCCGACGAGAGCTAGGCGCTAGCTCATCGACAAATTCGTAGTCCACATCCTTAAGAGACGACGCTCGAATTTCGCTGGTAGCGATCGCCGGATCGCCCGGCAGCCTGCCGTCTTCTGCCTGAGGCAGCCAGCGCCCCAGGGGAGTGCCCCGCAGCAGATCGACTGTCCACTGCTTCAGCTGTTGCCCAAAGGTCGCCCAAGACTCTTGAGTAACGAGCGTTTGTAAATCTAGCGGCGTGCGCTTGCGGCGCAAACTTAGAGTTTGCCAACCCAGCCAGCCCAGCAGCACCACGCTAGCCAAATGACCCAGCAGCTCAGTGGGCGAGGTTTGAACGGCGCTAAACCACAGCACCAGGCCGTAAAATGCCCCTACCCCGCTCCAGAAAAAGTCGTGGCGGCGATGCACTTCAGGGAAAAAGAAGGCGGCCCCATACAGCGAGATGCTGCCCAACCAAACTGCGATCGCTAGAACGTGAACCCCCATGCCGCCCACCGTGCCCGCTACCTCAACACCACTACTCTATCGCGGCTTGCTAGACCAGGTGCGATCGGACGGCTTCCTTAAAGTGGAAAATCTTTATTCTCCTTGAGAATAAAGATTTTCAGGAGTCTCTCGGCAGGTCAGCTATCCGCCCGCCTATCCTACTCACCTATCCACTTTTTCCCACGGTGCTTTACGACGCCCCGGCCTTCTTCGAAAACAGTACCAAAACTGTCTTAACGATCAGCTGGATGTCGTAGGCCAGGCTCCAGTTCTTCTGGTAGTCGAGATCCATGCGAATCACGTCTTCAAACTTTTTCACCGTAGATCGACCGTTGACCTGCCACTCGCCAGTCATGCCAGGTTTTACGTCGAGGCGCTGCCACTCAGGCACCTTGTACTGCTCAATTTCATCGGGGGTAGGAGGACGGGTGCCGACCAGGCTCATGTCGCCCCGCAGCACGTTCCAAAATTGGGGCAGTTCATCGAGGCTGGTGCGGCGCAGAAAGCGGCCTACTTTAGTAATGCGAGGGTCGTTTTCATTCTTAAACAGCGGCCCTTCTACTTCATTTTCGACCTGGGCCTTGAGCGCTTCGGCATCGGTCACCATGGAGCGAAACTTCCAAATGTGGAAGCGTTTGCCCATCCACGAGCAGCGCACTTGTCTAAAGAAAATCGGGCCGCCATCTTCGAGCTTAATAGCAATCACAATGGGCACCGACAGCACTGCGGTCAGCACCAAACCCACCAGCGCTCCGACGATATCCAGCAGGCGCTTGCCCTTTGAGGCCACTGAGGGATGGGTGGTCAGCGCTACAAATCTCATTTCGGGCTTAAGGGCAGGGCTCTCGGGCTCACCGGCAACCGGTTCAAAGGTAAACAGCTGCTCAAGGTCGGTTAGAGCCAGCACCATGCGTACCTGCTCTTGCACTCCCCGCAGCACCATGGCAATGCCCTTGGTCTGGCAGGTGCGATAGCAGATCACTAGGGCCCCTAAGCCACTACTGTCAATAAACTGAGTCTGGCTTAGGTCAATAATGATGGTTTCAGGGGTTGGTTGGCTTAGGCTGTGGTGCTTCACCTGTTGCTCAAACTCGACCGCCTCAACAACGGTTAAAGTAGACGGCACGCTAACAACCCGAGCGGTGTCTATCGCCTCATTAGAGAGCTGCTCTGCGACTACTTGTGGATCCTGATCTGGGGCAATGGATGAGGTCATACCGGCATCCCTGGTAATGGTTAGTGGCAATAGGTACTGTCAGAATTCCCTTGACAATGTCCAAACTATAGGAGGCGCGGTCTGGGGTTGACTTGACCACGCCTCCATCTTCAACGAGTCTTAACGAGTCGTTGATGAGTTGATTAGGAGAACCTGCGTATTTCTGCCCTTGACGGATACAGAATGTCAGGGTTCCAGAGCCCCCTAAGCAGCTAACAGCTGCCGCAGCACGTAGGGCAAGATGCCGCCGTGACGGAAGTACTCCACTTCATCTAGGGTGTCGATGCGGCACAGCAGCGGTACGGTGGTGCTGTCGTTACCGCTCCGGTGAATCACTAGGTTGACGGTCATGCCGGGCTGAATGCCGCCGCTGAGCCCCGTGAGGTCAAAGGTTTCACTGCCGTCGAGGTGCATCATACCTCGGTGCAAACCGTCTTTAAACTGCAAAGGCAGCACCCCCATGCCGACTAAGTTAGAGCGGTGAATACGCTCGAAGCTCTCGGCTACCACGGCCTTAACCCCCAACAGTCGGGTGCCCTTGGCCGCCCAATCGCGAGATGACCCAGTGCCGTACTCTTTGCCCGCGATTACCACGAGGGGGGTACCGCTGGCCTGGTACTTCATGGCGGCCTCATAAATGGACATGTCGGTACCGTCGGGCGTGTATCTGGTCACACCGCCTGAGGAACCGGGCACCATTTCATTCTTGAGGCGAATGTTGGCGAAGGTGCCGCGCATCATCACCTCGTGGTTGCCCCGGCGCGACCCGTAGGAGTTGAAGTCGGCAGCGGTGACGTGGTTGCCTACCAGGTAGCTGCCGGCGGGGCTGTCAGTCTTAATTGCTCCAGCCGGGGAGATGTGGTCGGTGGTGATGCTGTCACCCAAAATCGCCAGAGGCCGGGCACCAATGATGTCAGCAAAGGCCTGACCGTTGACGCTGGGGGCCATATCGGTGAAGTAGGGCGGATTTTGCACGTAGGTGCTGTCGCCGCTCCAGGTGTAGGTCTGGCTTTCGGGGGTAGCGATCTGCTGCCAGTCGGCGGTGCCGGTGAACACGTTGCTGTAGCGGCTGCGGAACATGTCGGGGGTGAGGGCGGCGGTCATTACCTCAAAGATCTCGGCGCTGGTGGGCCAGATGTCTTTGAGGTAGACGGGGCGGCCTTCGGGATCCTGGCCGATGGGGTCAGTTTTGAGGTCGATGGCGAGGCTGCCTGCGATCGCATAGGCCACCACCAGCGGCGGTGAGGCCAGATAGTTGGCCTTGGTGTGAGGGCTCACGCGCCCCTCAAAGTTGCGGTTGCCTGACAGTACCGCGCCCACCACCAGGTCGTTGCCATCAATGGCGCTGGCAATGGGGCCAGACAGAGGGCCAGAGTTGCCGATGCAGGTGGTGCAGCCGTAGCCCACTAGGTTAAAGCCCAGGGCATCCAGGTCTTCCTGAAGGTTGGCCTTTTCGAGGTAGTCGCTCACTACCTGGCTGCCGGGGGCGAGGGAGGTTTTAACCCAGGGTTTCACAGTCAGCCCCTTGGCCCGCGCTTTGCGAGCTACTAGACCGGCCCCAATCATTACCGAGGGATTGGAGGTGTTGGTGCAGCTGGTGATAGCGGCGATTACCACGTCGCCGTCGGTTAGCGAGTAGTCGGTACCCGCCACAGGGACGGATTGCTTCTCGGCGTAGGGCTTACCGCTAAAGCCAGGAAAGTCACTTTCCTTGAACTGCTGAGCCAGGGCCGCCAGGGTGACGCGATCTTGCGGCCGCTTTGGCCCTGCTAAGGAAGGTTCCACCGTGGCGAGATCGAGCGATAAGGAGTCGGTGAAGACGGGTTCGGGGGCGGCAGCATCGCGCCAGAGACCTTGGGCTTTGGCATAAGCTTCTACCAGGGCGACGCGATCGGGGTCACGACCCGAGAATTCCAGGTAGCGAATGGTTTCGCCATCGATGGGAAAGAAGCCGCAGGTAGCCCCGTACTCGGGAGCCATGTTGGCGATGGTGGCGCGATCGGCCAGGGTGAGGTGGTCGAGGCCGTCGCCATAAAATTCGACAAATTTGCCAACGACGCCCTTGGTCCTCAGCATCTGCACCACGGTGAGCACCAGGTCGGTTGCGGTAGCCCCCTCAGGTAGCTGCCCGGTGAGCTTAAAGCCCACCACCTCAGGAATCAGCATCGAAATCGGCTGACCTAGCATAGCGGCCTCAGCCTCAATGCCGCCCACGCCCCAGCCCAGCACCGAGAGGCCGTTGATCATAGTGGTATGGCTGTCGGTGCCCACCAGGGTGTCAGGGTAGGCAACGGTTTCGCCATTTGCGGTCTTGGTCCATACCACCTGGGCTAGATACTCCAGGTTGACCTGGTGGCAAATGCCGGTGCCCGGTGGCACCACGCGGAAGTTGTCGAAGGCGCTCTGACCCCAGCGTAAAAAGGCGTAGCGCTCAAAGTTGCGCTGAAATTCTTTTTCGACGTTTTGGCCAAAGGCGGCGGCGCTGCCGAAGGAATCGACCATCACCGAGTGGTCGATGACTAGATCGACTGGAGAGAGGGGGTTAATTTTGTCGGGGTCGCCGCCTAGGTTGACCATAGCGTCGCGCATGGCGGCCAGGTCGACCACAGCGGGCACGCCGGTAAAGTCTTGCATCAGCACGCGGGCCGGACGGTAGGCAATCTCGCGGTTGGAGGTTTTCTCCGTTAGCCAGTCGGCTACTGCCTGCACGTCTGTCGCCGTGACCGATCGCCCGTCTTCGTGGCGCAGCAGGTTTTCGAGCAGCACCTTAAGACTGAAGGGCAGGCGGCTGATATCGCCTAGGGCTGCTGCCGCAGCGGGTAGGCTGTAAATGGTGTAGGTGGTATCGCCTACGGTGAGGTGGGTCTTGGCATTAAAGCTGTTCACAGGGCTTGGGCTCTCCGATCGCGACGGGGATCTATCTATATTCGATCATAGATAGCGTTGCGATTTTATTACATGGGTTGTACCGCTGTGCTGTAGGCTTTGTTGCCAATCATTCCCTAAACCCAAGGAGGGTCTGGGGATTGCCTAGCGCTTAGCGGCTGGGACCTTTAGAAAATAGCTTGCCAAACAGAGATCGCTTAGGGCTGTCTGATGGTTTGCTATCCGGCTGCTTAGGGTTGTCCTGCGTAGGTGTGGCAGTAGGACGAGGCGGGAGATCAGTCATGGTGAGGTTGAGCTGCCGGGCATATTTCAGGGCTACAGCGTTGTTGGGATTGAGGCGTAGCGCCTGCTTGAAGTGCACCTTGGCCATGCCGGGCAGCTTTTGCATCAGATAGGCCTGACCCATCAGGCAGTGGTAGCTGCTGTTTTGAGGGTCAATTTTGAGGGCATCCTTGAGTTCTTGAATAGCGGCCTGAACGTTTTTACCCTTGAGATATTCTTGGGCTCGGCCGTAGTGGCGATCGGCGTAGGCCTGCCCCGATGATTTGCCGTTATTAGCAGGGTGATCTGCTAAGGGGTCAGATGCGATCGCGGTGGCAGATACTAGCCCGCTGCGCTTTTCGCGAATCACTGGCTCACCCATCTTGCGGCGCAGGTACACCAGGTTGAGTTCGCTGAGCTGCTGGGTGCAAGCTTCAAACTCGGTTAGAGATGTATATTGGCGATCGCACAGCTGATCGATCGCCTGCTCGTAAAACACGTCTACCTCGGCCTCGGCCACATCTAGCAGATACTTACCGGGTTTGCTGGTGGGCTGGAGTTTCTGATCGCGGCTGAGGCGGCGCACTTTGAAGCGGAGAGCCGCCAGTACCTCGTTGCGGCCCTTGTCTTGCTTGAGGCGCTGGTAGGCGGGGTTGACTAGCTTGGGCAGCACCTGGTCGGCCAGCTGGCGCAGCTCGGCCGGCACATCGATTAAGGCGTCGGGGTGCAGCTGTTTGGCTACCACCCGGTAGCGCTTGAGAATGCGACGCTCATCGGCTGCTACTGACACACCTAGTAGCGCGTAGGGATCGGTGAAACGGTTGAGCCATTCGGGGGAGAAGGCAGCGTGGGGCATTCAGGGGGCAGAACTAGAGGAGTTTATTCTATTGTTGCGGAACTAGTGAGAACGACGGCTCAGAATCCGGAGGGCAATGTCGATTCTTTACGCCCGTCTTATACTGAATTCACAAGCTAGTGCAAAGCTTTAGCCTCTATGGGCTCCATACGATAGCGAAGGGCAATGATGTTGGCAGAGCGTTCCCGTCGAACAGCCGTCATTCTAGCGTGGCTGGGGGTATTAGCCCCAGTGTCAGGATTCCACAAGTTTTATCTAGGTCAGCCCTTTTGGGGCACCCTCTATCTGCTCCTGAGCTGGACTCCCCTTCCTCGAGTTGCCTGTGCCGTTGAGGGTCTTATGCTGATGGCCCAACCTCTCAGTGCCTTTGCCCCATCAGAGTCTTCCACCAGTCAAGCTAAGGGGGGCCTTGACCCAGCTCAGATTAGCGCCCTTGGGGTGGCCCTGCGGGAGCTAGACACCCTGCGCCAGGAGGGGCTGATTTCGGAGCTAGAGTTTGAGCAGAAGCGACGTCAGCTTTTAGATCAAGTGGCCTAGGGATGCGACAGTGCTAAAACGTTGGCAAGGCTTGAGGGCACAGTTACATCCCCTGGCGGCTCGCCTGGGCCAACCGAACTATCGGCTCCAGTCTTACCAGGAGGTTGAGGTGGCCGCCAAGCTGGGGTTCACCTTGGATGTGAACCGGGCGACGGTTGATGACTGGCTGCGGTTGCCGGGGCTATCGATTCGCCAAGCCCAAGGGTTAGTGCGCCTGCGTCAGGCCGGGGTGCAGTTTCACTGTCTGGAAGATCTAGCGGCGGCCCTGGGAACGACCCCAACCCAGCTTAGACCCCTGGCTGCGGTGCTGTCGTTTTGCTACTACGAGGAGCACTGCGGTACTCTGCCCACGGTGAGTTTGAACCAGGCCACCCTCTCTCAACTGTGTGGCCTGCCCGGCATGCCCCCCGCGCTGGCCCAGGCAGTAGTGCAGGAGCGATCGCAGCGCGGCCCCTACCAAGATCTAGCCGATCTCCAGCGTCGCCTGGGTCTAGCCCCCGAGCTGGTGCAGACTTTGATGTACTATCTACGGCCCTAGCTATAGAGCTCAATCAGCATTACGAAATAGCTATATCAATGCTCACAAAAAAAGGCTGGTCCAACTCGTTTTGTGGAGTTGGCTAAGCAGCGATCGCACCTATCTTAGGGTTAGTTTTGAGGCGTAAATAGTTTCTTAGATGTCTGGAAATAAAACTATAAATCGCGATCGCTGACAAGCCTCAAATGCTTGCTTGGTAAAGTTCGTAGATTTTTTAGCTATCTTAATCAAAACTTAGTTTCAAGAAAGTATTGTCTAGACAATAGAAAATGCTCTAGAACGTTACCTAGGCACAAAAACCCTGTTTTTAATGCTTCAGAGATAGCGAGCACTTTTGCTGGAATTAACGTCATGGTAGTAGCCTCCCCGCCCCAAACCAAGCCCCTCACCGATGAGGAACTGCGCAAAACGCACGCCTATTGGCGAGCCTGCAACTACCTCGCCGTAGGCATGATCTACCTGCGCAGTAACCCTCTGCTAAAGGAACCCCTCAAGTCTGAGCACGTCAAGCACCGTCTGCTGGGCCACTGGGGCGCTTCGCCAGCCCTGAGCTTTACCTATATTCACTGCAACCGATTAATTAAAAAGTACGACCTCAATATGATCTTTGTGGCTGGGCCAGGCCACGGTGCTCCAGGGGTACTGGGGCCGGTCTATTTAGAAGGCACCTACTCCGAGATCTATCCCGACAAGAGCATGGATGAAGACGGCATGCGCCGCTTCTTCAAACAGTTTTCCTTCCCCGGCCATATTGGCAGCCACGTCACCCCCGAAACCCCTGGCTCAATTCACGAGGGTGGGGAATTGGGCTATAGCCTCTCGCACTCCTTTGGGGCCATCCTCGACAACCCCGAGTTAATCGTCGCTTGTGTCGTGGGCGACGGGGAGGCCGAAACGGGAGCCCTCGCCACCTCCTGGCACTCCAATAAATTTATCAACCCGGCTCGCGATGGCGCGGTGCTGCCCATCCTCAACTTGAACGGCTATAAGATCGCTAATCCGTCCATTCTCTCGCGGGTTTCTCATGAGGAGCTGGAATATTTGTTTAGGGGCTATGGCTACACGCCCTATTTTGTCGAGGGCAGCGACCCGGCCGATGTGCATCAGCAAATGGCCGCCGTCATGGAAGAGTGCATTCTCAAGATCAAAGACATTCAGCAAAACGCTCGCGTCAACGGCAGTCAGGAGCGCCCCCGCTGGCCAATGATTGTGCTGCGCACCCCCAAGGGCTGGACGGGGCCTAAAGAGGTGGATGGCCACAAGGTGGAGGGGTTCTGGCGGGCTCACCAGGTACCCATGGGCGGCATGCACAGCAACCCCGAACACCTGCGCCTGCTTGAAGAATGGATGCGCAGCTACGGTCCTGAGGAACTGTTCGACGAGAACGGTGCTCTGATTCCTGAGCTAAAGGATTTGGCGCCGGTTGGCCCTCGCCGCATGAGCTATAACCCCAACGCCAACGGCGGCATACTGCGCAAGGCTTTGAAGATGCCCGACTTCCGCAAGTATGCGGTCGACGTGCCGCAGCCCGGCAGCGTGGAGTATGAGAATACCAAGGCTCTGGGCATTCTCATGCGCGAAATTATGCGCGACAATCCCAACAACTTTCGCCTGATGGGGCCAGATGAAACGGCATCTAACCGATTGAACCCGGTATATGAGGTCTCCAAAAAGGCCTGGATGGCCGATTATTTGCCCGAAGACCTCGACGGCGGGGAGCTTTCCCAAGATGGTCGGGTGATGGAAATGCTCAGCGAGCACACTCTCCAGGGCTGGCTGGAGGGCTATTTGCTCACCGGTCGCCATGGCATGTTTCACAGCTACGAGGCCTTTGCCCACGTGGTCAGCTCAATGTTTAACCAGCATGCCAAGTGGCTAGACATTTGCAAAAACCACGTGCCCTGGCGGCGATCGGTGTCGTCGCTCAATATTTTGCTGTCGTCGCTAGTGTGGCGGCAGGACCACAACGGCTTTAGCCACCAAGACCCCGGCTATGTCGACCTGGTGACCAACAAAAGCCCTGACGTGGTGCGGGTTTACTTTCCGCCCGACGCCAACTGCCTGCTGTCGGTGGCCGACCACTGCTTCCGCAGCATCGACTACATCAACGTAATTGTTTCTGACAAGCAGAGCCACCTCCAGTACCTCGATATGGAGCAGGCGGTGACCCACTGCACCAAGGGACTGGGCATTTGGGATTGGGCCAGCAACGACGACTGCGGCACCGAGCCGGATAACCCTGACGTGGTGATGGCCTGCTGCGGCGACATTGTGACTAAAGAATCGCTGGCGGCGACCGCTATTCTGCGGGAAGAGTTTCCCCACCTGAAGGTGCGGTTTGTCAACGTGGTTGACCTGTTTACCTTAATTTCGTCTGGGGAGCACCCTCATGGGCTCAGCGATCGCGACTTTGACTCACTGTTCACCCCCGACAAGCCGATTGTCTTCAACTTCCACGGCTATCCCTGGCTGATTCACAAGTTGGTGTATCGCCGCTCAAACCAAGACCGCATTCACGTGCGGGGCTATAAGGAGCAGGGCAATATCAACACCCCGCTAGAACTGGCGATCAACAACGAGATCGATCGCTTCAACTTGGTGATCGACGTGATCGATCGGGTGCCCAAGCTGGGTTCGGCGGCGGCCCACGTGAAGGAGAAGATGAAGAACAAGATCATCGAGTGCCTTACCTATGCCCACACTGAGGGCAAAGATCAGGATGAAATCGTCAACTGGCAGTGGCCCTATTAAGCGCGGTCGGTGTCTTCAGGTGGGCGAAAGCGGCTGCATTTCGCCCACCACTGTGGGGATCAGCTCAGATACCGTGGGGTGAATGGGCACCGCCTTTTGCAGAGTGGTGTAGGGCTGGTCGGCAGTCATGATGTCGATCAGCCCGTGAATGGCCTCATCGCCGCCGACGCCCAAAATTGCCGCGCCGAGAATGCGCCGGGTTTCGGCATCGGCCACAATTTTGATCAAGCCCTGGGTCTCGCCTTTCTCAATGGCGCGGCCCACTTTTGTCATCGGTCTGGTGCCCATCAGCAGGGGCCGCCCGGTGGAGCGCGCCTGAGCCTCGGTTATGCCGACGCGCCCCAGGGGAGGGTCGGTATAGAGGGCGTAGGCGGGGATGCGATCGCTCACCCCTCGAGTCTCACCATCGAGCAGATTGGCGGCGACAATCTCAAAATCGTTGTAGGCGGTATGGGTGAAGGCACCTCGGCCATTGCAGTCGCCCAAGGCCCAAATGCCCGGCACAGTGGTGCGGAGCTGATCGTCCACGGTGATGTAGCCGTGCTCGTCGGTGGCGATACCGGCGCGATCGAGGCTGAGATCATGGGTGTTGGGCTGACGCCCTACCGCTAGCAGCACGTGGCTGCCAATCACCTCGGGCTCGCCGTCGGTACAGTCGAGATGCACCAATGCGCCATCGGCGTGGGGGGCAAAGGCAATACACTCGGCCCCTGTACGCACCTGTACACCCTCGGCTTCGAGCATGGCTCGAATCGCAGTGGATATATCCTCGTCCTCGCGGGAAACCAGGCGCGGGCCTTTCTCGACTACCGTGACCTCTGCTCCGAAGCGACGGTAGATTTGGGCAAACTCTAGGCCGATGTAGCTGCCGCCCACCACCACCAAATGTCGGGGCAGGCTGTCGAGCGCCAGCATAGATGTGTTGGTTAGATAGTCAATCTCCCCTACACCGGGCATATCTGGCACCCGCGCCCGACCGCCCACGTTGATGAAAATTTGCGGTGCGCTCAGGAGTTCGTCGCCGACCCGCAGGGTATTCGCGCTTTCAAAGCGGGCCTGACCATAGAACACAGTTAGGCGCTCCATACTGCCGAGCCAGGCCTCAAGGCCGCTGCGAGAATTTGCCACCACGGCATTGGTCCGCGCTTTGACCTGGGCCATATCGACCGCGATCGCGCCTGAGATCATCACGCCATAGTTGGCGGCGCGGCGGGCTAAATGTGCGGTATAGGCGCTAGCAACCAGGGTTTTGGTCGGTGTGCAGCCGGTATTAACGCAGGTGCCGCCAAACAGATGTTGCTCAATCAGCGCTACCTTCATGCCCGCCGCAGTCAGCCGTCCGGCCAGGGGTGGCCCTGCTTGACCGGCCCCAATGATTAGCGCGTCAAAGGATTGAGTCATCACAAGAGCCCCACAACTAAAACTGCGCCGACGATGGCGATCGCATCTTCGCTCAGCGCCGCCGGTAGGTCACGACCCAAGGCGGTAGCGAGGCGAGAACGGGCTGCCGCGCCGCCCAATGTGCCGATTACTGCGCCCACCGCACCTGCCATGAGTCCGCCCACCCAGGTGCCGCTAGGTAGGGCGATCGCCGCCCCTGAGAGGGCTCCACTGACAATGCGAGCGCCAAACTGGACTGGAACCTTGCGACTGGGTGTAAAGGGAAGTTGATCGGTGACGAATTCGCCCAGTGCCAACGCCGATAAGATCCAGGGGGTGAAGCGGTAGCCCAGGAAGGCGAGCCAGCTGCCGTCAAGGTCAAGGTAGCCCAGGTAGGCGGCCCAGCTGACAGCTGCGATCGCGGTCATGGTGCGTAGACCGGCAATGATACCTATCAGCAGCGCCAGCAAGTAAACCATAGGGCAGCCTCAACGGTTTGCATTCAATCACGGTCGCCTAGTCTCTGCTCTATTTCGCCCAAAACTCATAAGTAGACCAGCGCTAATTGATATAGCGACTGTCTATAGTCCGGCTTGTGAGAACTTTAATAACCGAAGGTTAAGAACCGATTTATCGTCTCGGGTACTGCGATGGCGAAATCATTGCATACACTCTCAATAGAGTCAACGACTTCTGTAAAGAGAGCCTTGACCCATGCAAATATCGTTACCTTTGGCTCTTTAAAAGCTAGAGATAGCCCGTTGGACTGGCAAAGTTGATGAATACCTACGCTCTGGCAGCTTAACCAAAGAACGCTTTTAACGGGTTCATCTACCTTGCTGAATAGCTAAGTTACAGAAAGTTCTAATGAGTTGTACTCGATTTCGACCCTGTCTCCATATTTGATATTTGGTATGGGCGGCGCAATTATTTCGATGATGGAAGGATTTTGAAAGTTGCGCTTTTTGGTCTCTGGGTGAGGGTAATACATCCAGCAGTTATAAGTTGAGGTTTGGAACAAAACCCGACAGCGAGAGAAGGAAAAGTCTTCGGGAGGATGGCGATCGGTCCACTCGACCTGGCGAAATGTGAGTTCAGGATCGGTTAGCTGAAAGGTGTGGGGACTAATGGAAATATTGAGCGTCCCCTTAAAATATTCTGTTAGATCCAACCCTAAAGCTTCAAAAAACGGCGTTTGCATTTCGATAGTCCCTCCAGGATAGGGACTATCTGTAGCGGAGCCGGAAGCTACTTGGTGGCCATGCTCCACTAAGCCACTTACAATGTGCCAATATCTATTAATCATCTACTAACTATTTATCTCTCAGGTCAGTCATATCTTTGTTTGATTTTCCAATATTGCATTTCCAACATAAGGCCTGCAAATTTTCTTTGTTATCTGTTCCACCTTTAGAACGAGGTACTATATGGTCAACATGCAGCGTAGTGCCATGCTCTTTAGCTGATCTTCCACAACTACAGCAAGTCCATTTATCTCTAGCTAATATTTCCCACCAAAGACCTGCTCGAATGAATTGATAGCTTTCCAATTCAGGCAAGTTGATTTCATCCTGAGCCTTTTTGAAAGGCTTATCTTCATCCGTCCACTCTTTTCGTCGGCTAAAATACCAACCTTTTGTGAACTGATAATCTATAAGCTTGTCCAACATCATCTCTAGTGGGTAGGTCTGACCTTTTGCAATTGTAATAAAGCTATCTAAAATTGGGTATAAAGCAACAAAAGCACGTTTAACTTCCCATAAACCTCTATGCCTGGAGGTCGGGAAGTAGTAAGTTGGGGAGAATATATATAGCGAGTATCTTGATAAATATTCGTCTTCTTCTGGGCTGTTAAGGATGGCGTCTGCAAGATTGGTATAAGTGAAATTGTGGGTAAATGTATATGAGATTCCATTTTCAGAAAATATTTTTTCTACTTTATCTATGCATTTATATAGGCTATCTGCAATTAATTTAATATAGTTATTATCCTGATCGAGACGTACGTATCCATACCCAAATGGCTGTAATACCACTGTTAATGCCCCATCTGGATATATTTCGTAAATCAACGAGCTACAGTGAATGCTGGCGTATTGACCACTTTTTCTTCTGAAGATTAGCTTTTGCTGGTGTCTTTTGCCTGAAACGCCCATAAAGACACTTTCAGAATCTACATTAGACATGGCCTCCTTGCGGTGGTTGGGACGATAGACAATGGTCATATTTTCGTAAGGATTTACACCGTAAACTTCCTCTATCTCTCGCAAAGATTCCTTGACTAAAACTTCTAGTCTGGGGAAGAAATAGTTTTGAAGAGTGTTGAGCCTAGTAGGTAGGTCAGGAACGTGAAATATCTCTTGATATTTGGCTTCAAATTTTAATTCGTCAAAGCTATTTTTGTCCATCTTGAATTTTTGATTTTGCTTGCTTCAAGGCTGCGAAAATGACATGCGTGCGAACCATTGTCTTGAGTTAGTTGAGCTAATTACTTTGATTGAACTGACTTCAGTTATAGTATTTTTTATTCATAGAACGTACGGCAATATCTTTCTCGAATAGGCTAAGAGTCTCTGTGTAGTTATGCCAATGAGAACTGCTCTATATGGCTAACTCCTCATCTAAGAATCCTATCTATCACTAACCTTTTAGAACTTATAACCGTTCCTGCAAACTTGGTTGCTGGCGAATGCAGTCATGGTGTGACTATACCCACCCCATGAAAGTACCCCTTCTGTAATAGGAGTATATTTACTCCATGGGTGAGCCTACTTCAGGTTGATAACTATGGAGTGTGGCCAACCTGGTAACTACCTGTAACAATTTAAAGCCCAGTCCTTCGGCCTCGAAAACTTCAGGACTGGGCGACTCACTATGGAGCTAAAACCCATGATGACAGAGACAAGACAAAGCGATCGCCTGATCACCTTAGATCTAGCTGCATCTCTGCCCGACCCCGAACCTCAGCAACCCTTGATCGACTTGAGAGATCAGCCATCTCCCGATGTTTTGCGTCTACTGGCGATCGGTTCTCCCCCTGTTGTGAACGGCTGTGTGATGACCCTATATCGCCTGGGCTATGCCCGCCCCGAAGAATGGTCACGGCAATTGCCGACTATAAACCCCAACGAGGTCATGCGAATATTGACCAAACGCATGACGCTGTTCGAGCGGGAGTAAGGATAGATAAGAAGTACTTGCAAACACTAAAAGAGCCCCAGCTTCTTTAAGAAACTGGGGCTCTTTCTTCAAAAAGTTACTTTCTAGCGCTCGGTGAGCTTAGTCAGCAGCGTGTTCGATCGCTCCACAAAGGTCTTCATGCCATTGGCATCAAAGCCCTTTTGGGCCATCAGCGCCGTGTCGTAGATCTGGTTGCAGATCATCGTCGCCATATCGCCTGCCGGAGAGCTGCCGCCGTCTGCCCCAATAATTGTGCTCTGGCTCAGGCCCAGCAGGTTTTGAATCAGCGGGTGGGCGGTGTTCACCATCAGCACGTGGTCGTCGGGGAACTGCATCTCCTGCTGCTGAATCATTGCCATGGTCTCCTGCATGCGGCGGGCTTCTTCGGGCAGCAGCACCATGGCTGGGGGTGCACCCTCACCCTTCAGCGCCTGGGGTTTGACGTTGACGCGGGGGCGATTGATCGCCTGCTCAAACATCTCTTTGATTTGGTCGTCGCGGGTTTTGTTGGTGGCCGGGTCAACGATTTCGCTCTGCTTCTCTTTGTCGAGCAGAGTGTCATCCAAATCCGCATCGACGCGAACGAACTTCACATCGGAGTACTCCCGCTCCAGGGTTGGAATAAAGTGGGTGTCGATGAACGAATCCATGAACAGCAGCTCAAGGCCCTGGCTCCTGAACAGCTCAATGTAAGTGGCCTGGGAGACTTCATCGGTGGCGTAGAAAACGCGATTTTCGTGCTTGTCTTTGTTGCGCTCTAGGTATTCTTGCAGGGTGGTGTAGAAGTTGCCCTTGGCATCGGTGGCGGGCTTATTGTCCGACACTTCTGACCAGGCGTCGCCCTCATCGGTCTGCACTTCGACCTTAGCGGCTTCGGTATCACCTAGTTTGGCGGTGGTACGGAAGATCAGGATGTCTTTGACCTGCTCTTTGAACTTGTCGTCGTTGAGGGAGCCAAATTTGACGAAGTTGCCCAGGTCTTGCCAGCTGGCGATGTACTTGGCGGGGTCGTCGCGGTACAAGGCTTTGAGGCTGTCGCCCACTTTCTTAGCGATGTAGTCGGCGATGCGGCGCACGGTGCGATCGCCCTGCAAGAAGCTCCGACTCACGTTTAGCGGAATATCGGTGCTGTCGATCACGCCGCGCAGGGGCAACAAGAAGCGGGGCACCACTTCTTCGCAATTGTCGGTGACAAAGACCTGGTTGCAGTAGAGCTTAATGCTGCTCTTGGTGATGTCGATGTCGGGCTTGAGCTTCGGAAAGTAGAGAATGCCGTTGACCACGAAGGGGTAGTCAGTGTTGAGGTGAATCCACAGCAGCGGGTCTTCCTGGAAAGGATACAGGTAGCGGTAGAACTCCAGGTAGTCTTCGTCGGTGAGGCTACTGGGCGATTGCTTCCAGGGGGCCTCGTGCTTGTTGACCACTTCGCCGTCAATCTTGATCGGCACCGGCATGAAGTCGCAGTAGGTCTTAATCAACTGCCGAATGCGGGCGGGCTCTAAATATTCTTCTTCGCCCTCCATCAGGGTGAGGGTGATGGTGGTGCCGACGGTGGTGCGATCGGAGGCGCTCAGCTCAAACTGGGTCGAGCCGTCGCAGCTCCAGTGCACGGCTTCGGCCCCTTCTTTATAGGAGAGGGTGTCGATCTCGACGGTGGAGGCCACCATGAACGAAGAGTAAAATCCCAAACCAAAGTGACCAATGATGGGATCTTCGGCGGCGCTATCTTTGTACTTGGTGATGAATTCTTCAGCGCTAGAGAAGGCCACCTGGTTGATGTACTTTTTGATCTCCTCGGCGGTCATACCGATACCGGTGTCGGAGATGCTGAGGGTCTTCTTGTCTTTGTCAAACTTGATTTCAATCTCGGGGGCGCTGATGTCGCCGGAGTATTCGCCCGATCGCGCCACCATGGAGAGCTTTTTAATGGCGTCGACGGCGTTAGAGACCAGCTCCCGCAGAAAGATCTCGTGCTCCGAGTAGAGCGCTTTTTTAATGATCGGAAAAATATTCTCGGTATGGATCGAGATATTACCCTGTTCCAGAATCGTCGTCATGGCGGTTCGGTGGTGGTTCAACTATGGGTTACTTAAAGGCAATTTTTGACCGAGACGACAAATTCCACAAGCGGCGATCTCTGTACTGAGAGGTTCGGTTGACCCTACTCACCAGGGTAGAGAGTGCCTGAAGCGACCAGTTCTGCCCGCCGGACGGACGTTCCATTTTCCAGCACTTAGGCAAAGGCTCGAATGCTTTGCCAAGGAAGCTAGTGACTTCAGCTCGGCCCCAAATCATCAGCCATACGGCGAAGACAAAATATCGCCGCTATAGCCTTGGTCAACCCAAAGCACCTTCCTGCTTAGGACTCGTGGCATCCTCTTCGACCATTTGCCGACAGATAGGGCCTGCGGTCTTTGCTATGTAGCGGCGATCGCATACACCTGATTTTGCTCAAGAGGGGCGATCGCTGATACTCATAATCTAGAGTGAGTCTCGCCGTTAACCCATATTATGCATTTCGGTTCACCGACTAATTTTAGAAGCTGTGAAAACAATCAGAAGATCTGTCTTAATAGTGATTCATTTTCCTAAATTTGTTCTGAGTTAATCAACCCAAATAGACCCTATCAAATATAACTCTTTCGAGCGATTGAGGAAGGGTGATCTTTACCTGAGTAATGGCTTAGCGTAGCCCCTCAAACTAATCTTGAGGACGCATTTTCTGCACTATAGCCTACCCTATCGCTCCTAGGGTGCTGATCTTGTGTTTAGTAAAGCGAGGAAAATTCCCGACCGAAATTTTCTTCCCTGGAAGCAGAAGTTACTGGAAAACGAACTTTAAAGACTTGATTCAACAGTATAGACACTGAACCAGCAGGTTAAGAAAAGTAAGGATGTGTATCGAATTTAAGCCCAAACAGCGTTCACTTAAGAATATTCGGTCACTCTAACTGGTTCTCGGCTGGTTAACTTTGGTTGCTAAGTCGGTTTTATTGGGGGCTGGGAACCTTATAAGCAGAGGTGGCGGCGCTAATAGGCCAAAGGTAAGCATTGCAAAACGCTAAGTGCCTAAAGCGTGACTATGGATGCAGGCCCTATTGGCATGGACGACGCAGCAATTAGGAATTATGAACAACGTTGTAGGAGACTTGTTAGCGCAGCAGCAAAAGAGGATGGCTCAGCGGAGTTCCTTCGGGTTAGTTATTCTGCTGATTTTAGGGGCTCTAGGAAATTATTTTCGCTGGTCATTCTTTTTTCATATTGACTTTCTCTTTGGCACAATCGCCGTATGGCTAGTGCTTAGTTACTATGGCGTTCGCTGGGGTGCAGTGGCGGCGGTAGTGGCCTCCAGCATCACCTACTTTCTCTGGAAGCACCCCTACGCCATTGTTACCTTTACCGCCGAGTTTCTATTTGTCGCGTTTTTTTATGCTCGCCACTCTCGGCGTAACCTGGTGCTGGTCAATGCCATTTATTGGGTGCTCATCGGCATGCCGCTGGCGTGGTTATTTTACTCCCTGGTTTTAAGAGTAGACCCCAACCAAACCCAGATTATTATGCTCAAGCAGGGGGTCAATGGCATCTTTAATGCCCTGGTGGCTAGTCTGCTGCTGTCCTATACCCCCATTCACCGCTGGATAGGACGGCCCCAGGCGGCTAGCGCACTATCGCTTCAGCAAACCCTGTTTAACCTACTGGTGGCCGCTGCCTTTTTCCCGACGCTGATTTTGATGGCGCAAGATAGCCACGGGGTTGTAGCCAAAGTTGTGGCCCAAGAGCAAATTCAACTCAACTTATTTTCCCAGCCCTTGGCAGCTCGCATTGAGGCTTGGTACGACCGCCACGTTGAGGCGACCACGGCTCTGGCCGACATTGCCGCTCAGGCAGCGGGGCCTTCACGCTCTCTGCAGAACCAGGGAACCCTACAAGCCCAGACCAAAACTATTCAAGCGCTGACTCCAGATTTTCAGCATTTAGTGGTAACCAACGGTACCAATGAGATTGTGGCCGAGGCCGCCAGTAACCATGGCCCTCCCCATGCGCTCAGGCTGCCTGACCCGAGCCAAGTTGCCAAGGACCTTGGGCCATCCCTATCCCGCGATCGCATGGGAGACCACTCCGCTCAAAACAGTACCGTGCTGCTCAGCCAGCCCGTGCTCAATCAGGGCCAGGTGCAGGGCCGCGTCTGGGGCGAGATTGATCTGTCTCCAATGAAAGACATGCTGGCAGAAACTGCCGCTGAGCTGCATTTTCAGGTGACGTTGGTCGATCAAAACCAGCAGGTGCTGCTGAGCACAAACCCTGAGCGGGGCTGGAGTAGCACCTTCGACCTGCGCCAAACAGGCGAAGTCGTAACTCTCAGCGATGGAATTTATCACTGGTTGCCGACCGACGGTAGCCCCCTGTACGTCACCCGCTGGCGCAACTCGTGGTTTGTAGAAGAACTGTCCCTGCCGGCTATTGCCGGGTGGAAGCTGATTGTCGAGTCTCCGGCCCAGCCCCACATTCAACCGGTGCAGCAACAGCACACCAGAAGTTTATTCATTTTGCTGGTGGTCACGGCGCTGACCCTAGCCATTGCGCACTGGCTCAGTCGGCGGTTTGTGAAGCCGCTGTTTGAACTGGCCCAGGTGACTACTAACCTGCCGACCCAGGTGCAGGAGCGCCGAACGATTCAGTGGCCCACCAGCCCGTTGATAGAGCTGCGATCGCTGGTGCAAAACTTCCAGCAGATGGCCGTCACCCTGACCCAAAAATTTCAGGAATTGCAGCAGGCCAAGCAAACCGCAGAGGTGGCAAACCAGGCCAAAAGCGAGTTTTTGGCCAACATGAGCCATGAGCTGCGGACCCCCCTCAACGCTATTCTGGGTTTTACTAACCTGCTGCATCGCCAGCCCGCCCTAGCCTCCCACCGGTCGGAGCTCGAGTTGATCAAATCTAGCGGCGAGCACCTGCTTGACCTAATTAACGATGTGCTTGATCTGGCCAAAATTGAGGCTGGGCGCATGACCCTCAAGGCCGCTGCCTTTAACTTGCTCGACTTTATCGCCAACCTGGAGAGTATGTTTTCGCTGCGAGCCCAGGCTAAGTCGATTGGCTTCGCCGTTGAGCGCGGCGCTGAGCTGCCGCAGTTTGTCCAGGCTGATGAGCGCAAGCTGCGCCAGGTGATCATGAACCTGCTCAACAATGCGATTAAATTTACCGAGGCTGGGAAAGTGACGCTGCGGGTTTTGTGGTCCCCGCAGCGGGAGGGCTGGTTGCAGTTTGAGGTGATCGATTCTGGCTTCGGTGTTGCCCCTGAGGAGATGAACCTACTGTTTCAATCGTTTTCGCAAACTGAGTCCGGGCGGGGTAGCAACGAAGGCACTGGTCTGGGGCTGCGTATTTGCGATCAGCTGATTCAGCTGATGGGAGGCACGATTGAGGTGCAAAGCCAGCCTGGCCAGGGGTCGCAGTTTACGGTGCAGGTGCCGGTATTGGGGGCGATCGCCGCTCAGCTGACGCCGCTCCCCTCAACCCGTCAGGCTACGGGGCTAGCTCCTGACCAGCTGCCCTACCGGCTGCTGGTGGTCGACGACCAGTTCAGCAATCGCCGGTTGCTGATGCAGTGGTTAAGCGACCTGGGGTTTGAGGTGCGCGAGGCCTGCCATGGTCGAGAGGCGATCGCCCAGTGGCAAGACTGGCAGCCCCACCTCATCTGGATGGACATGCGCATGCCGGTGATGGATGGCTACGAGGCCACCCGTCAGATCAAAGCCCAAGTGCAGGGGCAGGCCACCGCCATCATTGCCCTCACCGCCAGCGTCTTTGACGAAGAAAAATCGCTGGTGCTGTCAGCGGGCTGCGACGACTTTGTTCGCAAGCCGTTTGAGCCGACGGTAATTGTCGACAAGCTGGAGCAGCACCTGGGGGTGCAGTTTGTCTATGCCGAGCCCCTGGCCCCCGCCGCTGAGACGGCTCTCTGTCCAGCGGGTAGCCTAGCTATGATGCCCCAAGACTGGTGCGATCGCCTTTACCACGCCGCTACCCAGGCCGACCAAAAAGCTCTGTTTCACCTGCTCGAGGCCCTGCCGGGTGAGCAGGAGTTCCACCGTCAAGTTTTGCAAGGCTGGGTAGCCAACTTCCAATTTGACAAGCTGATGTCCCTCTGCCGGCGCGAAGATGAGCGAACGCCCTAACCCCAAGCCCACCATTTTGATCGTCGATGACGTTCCTGACAATCTGCATTTGCTGATTCGGGAACTGGGGGAGCAGGCCTACGAAACGCGGGGCGTCTTAACAGGGGCTATGGCCCTTACGGTGGCTCGCTCAACCCCCATCGACTTGATTTTTCTCGACATTATGCTGCCCGATACTGACGGCTACAGCGTCTGTGAAACCCTCAAGGCTGACCCTGCCACCCGTGATATTCCGGTTATTTTTATTAGCGCCCTCGACGAAGCCCTCGACAAGGTCAAAGCCTTTGCGGTGGGCGGCGTAGACTATATTTCTAAGCCCTTCAGAACCGCAGAAGTGATAGCCCGGGTTAACACTCAACTCAGTCTCCGCCAGGCCCAGCGTCAGCTGCAGCAGTTTAACCAGGCGCTAGAGCAACAGGTGCAGCAGCGCACCTATGAGCTGGGGGAGGTCAACCAATCGCTGCTAGCCGAAATTCAGGTGCGGCAGCAGGCGGAGCAAGATTTGCGCAGCAGCGAAATTCGCTATCGCCTGATCGCCGACAACATGAGCGATTTGGTCTGTCTGCACAACACCGAAGGGGAGTTTTTATACGTCAGCCCGTCAGTTCAATCCCTGCTGGGCTACGCCGCCACCGACCTGCTCGGCAAGCGCCTCCAGGATTTTTGCCACCCGG
This sequence comes from Leptolyngbya subtilissima AS-A7, assembly GCF_039962255.1. NCBI lineage: Bacteria > Bacillati > Cyanobacteriota > Cyanophyceae > Leptolyngbyales > Leptolyngbyaceae > Leptolyngbya > Leptolyngbya subtilissima. Next base: position 435,002 of record NZ_JAMPKY010000001.1, read on the forward strand.
CCGATAGTGACTGCATTCAGCTCCAGTTTCAACCCTTGCCGGAGCAAGGCGAATCGAGCACCAGCTGCTATCGGTTTCGGTGTCAGTCGGGCCACCACATCTGGCTCGAAACCCTGGCTAAGCCAGTGCTCGATGACGCAGGGGCAATCACCGGCATTGTCACCAGCTCGCGGGATGTGAGCCGCCGGGTTGAAGTCGAACATCGGCTGCGCCACGATGCCTTGCATGACGCCCTTACCCAACTGCCCAACCGCGACTGGTTGGCCAAACGCCTGGAGCTAGAGCTGATGCAGTGCAGCTGGTATGGCGGCCATCGCTTTGGCCTGCTGATGGTTGACCTCGATCGCTTTAAGGCGGTGAACGATAGCCTGGGTCACCTGCTCGGCGACAAACTGCTGGTGGCCGTGGCCAACTTGCTCAAGGGCTGCGTTCGCGATATTGATATGGTGTCGCGCTGGGGCGGCGACGAGTTTGTGATTTTCCTAGAGAGAATTACTGCCGCCAACGAAGTCATTCAGGTCGCCAATCGCATCCAGGCCACGCTCGAAAACCCGATCGCCCTCGACGGCAAAATTATTTTTACCTCCGTCAGCATTGGCATCTTAATTGGCGATGGCTCCTACGCCAACAGCAACGACATTTTTAGGGATGTGGATATTGCCCTCTACCGGGCCAAGGAGATGGGGCGCAACCGCTACGAAATTTTTAGCCTAGAAATGTACCAGCAGGCGATCGCCCGACTCAACCTCGAAAACGAACTGCGTCTAGCCATTCAGCAGCAGCACTTTGTGGTGCACTACCAGCCAATTGTGTCGCTCAAAACGCGATCGCTGCTGGGGTTCGAGGCCTTGGCCCGGTGGCAGCACCCCACCCAAGGGCTGATTATGCCCGGCGAGTTCATCGATCTAGCCGAAGATACTGGGCTGATTAAGCCCCTCGGCGGGCAAATTTTGCGTCAGGTGTGCGAAACCCTGAGCCAGTGGAGCGCTTCCTATTCCCTAGGCAATGGTTTTCAAGTCAGCGTCAATGTGTCGGGCCAGCAGTTTCGCGACCCGGCCTTTATCCACACCGTCGACCGGATTTTGGTCGACACCGGGGTGGCGGGTCGCTGGCTTAAGTTTGAAATCACCGAGCGCATTTTGCTAGAGCAATCAGAGAGCATTGCCAGCACCCTAGCGGCGATTCGCAGTCGCGGCATTGAGCTCAGCATTGACGACTTTGGCACCGGCTACTCGTCCCTGCGCTACCTCAGTCAGTTTTCGGTGCAAACCCTCAAGATCGATCGCTCCTTTGTCAACCAAATGCAGCCCACTCGCCAGGGCATTGTGCAGGCCATTGTCGATTTGGCCCACAACCTGGAGATGACCTGTATTGCCGAAGGGGTCGAAACCGAGCTGCAGCTTACCCAACTGCTCAGCCTGGGGTGTGAGGCGGCCCAGGGGTATTTTTTCGCTCGCCCCCTGCCCGTAGAAGCGGCGACTCAGATGCTTGAGGGCGATCGCCGGTTGCCCTAGCCCCTAGCCGGGGCGTTTAGGCCAGCTGTTGGCGCGAAGGTTTTGGGCGGCCAGTTCTACGGTTTCAGCAATGCGGCGATCGCGGGTTTCAGCCCGTTTGGCGCTGGCAATCCATTCCAAAATGCCCCGCTTTGCCGAACGCGGAAAAGCCTCAAAATTTGCTCTGGCCAACCCATTCTCCGCCAAGGCCGTTGCCAGATCCGCCGGCACCTCTAGACGCTCGATCGGATCCAGCAACTCCCACGACCCATCTCGTTTCGCCGCCTCAATTTTTGCCAGCCCTGGCGGCATCATTAGCCCCGCCTCGCTCAGGGCAGCAATCCGCTTTTTGTTAAGCGCCGACCAGCCGGTACCCGGCTGGCGCGGGGTCATCCACAGCATGGTGCGCTCATCGTCGAGCTTGTTGCCTTTGCTGTCGATCCAGCCAAAGCACAGCGCTTCTTCCACCACCTCATCGTAGGAAACGTGGGGCTTACCCGACCGTTTCTTATAGGTGATCAGCCATAACCCTTCAGTCCGCGAGTGATTTGTCGCCAACCACTCGCGCCACTCAGCGCGGCTTTCAACTTGAATAGAATTGTCGGGCGCTTCAGTCGCCATGGCAGTCAGGACAAGTCATCCTCAAGCCTCAGCATACTCAATTCACCCCATTGTGCTGCTTCAGCAACATCCCAACTCATCCACCCATCCACCCGCCTACCCGCCTACCCACCCACCCTTCACCGTCCCCGCTCGGACATACTCAGGCGATCGCCCAACTGCCGAATGGTCTGGGCCAGGTCTAAATCGCGCTTCAGCAGCTTCTCGATTTTGGTATAGCTGTAAAGCACCGTGGTGTGGTCTTTGCCGCCAAAGGCATCGCCAATTTTGGGCAGGCTGAGGTCGGTGTGGCGGCGCATTAGATACATGCCCACCTGACGGGCCTGGCTGATTTCCCGCCGTCGTGAGGATCCCTTTAAATCTTCCACCGAGACGCCAAACTTTTCCGCCACCACCGCCAGAACCGAACTGGGCGAGGCCTCAACTTTATCTGCCGGAGGGTTCAGCACCGCCGTCAGGTGTTCGACGGTCATGGGCAGACCTGAAATCGAGGTGTAGGCGAGGGCGCGAATCAATGCCCCCTCCAGCTCGCGAACATTTGAGGTGTAGCTGGCGGCAATATACTCGAGGGCCTCTCGAGGCAGCTCCACCTGCTCGTACTCCGCCTTTTTTTGCAGAATAGCGATTCGGGTCTCGTAGTCGGGGGTCTGAATGTCGGCAATCAGGCCCATGGAAAACCGCGAGATCAGCCGGTCTTGCAGCCGCATAATCTGGTTGGGGGGCCGGTCTGAGGCCAGCACAATCTGTTTGCCCGCCTCGTGGAGCGTGTTGAAGGTGTGGAAGAACTCCTCCTGGGTGTACTCTTTGCCCTCAATAAACTGAATGTCATCTACCAGCAAAATATCCACATCCCGGTAGTGGGAGCGAAAGTGCTGCATGCTGTCGCGGCGAATGGCGGTGATCAGGTCGTTGGTAAACTGCTCTGTGCTGACGTAGGCCACTCGCGCCTGGGGGGCAACTTCCTGCCGGTAGTGGCCAATAGACTGCATCAGATGGGTTTTGCCTAAGCCCACTCCGCCGCACAAAAACAGCGGGTTAAACTCACGCCCTGGTGACTCGGCCACCGCCAGAGCCGCCGCATGGGCCATGCGGTTGTTGGCTCCCACCACAAAGCGCGAAAACACCGCCTTGTGGTTGAGGTCGTTGTAATTTTCCCGAGTCGGGGCGGGCGACTCCGCCGGCATTGCCCGGGTGGGCAATACTGGGGTCGAGCGAGCAGGTAGGGTCGGGGCCGAGGTTGGCCAGTTGACCTCAGCCATGGGCCGCAGCGCCGCCGAGGTATCATCCCCGTCGGGTACTACCGTCACCTGAAGCTCAATGGCCTTGCCCAAAATATTGTTGACGACTTGAGTAATGGTGCCTGCATAGTGCTTCTGCACCCAGTTGCGGGAAAAAGGGTTGGGGGTCGATATCACCAGGGCGCGATCGCTCAGGGTTTGCGCCTGAGCAGGCTTAATCCAGGTTTCAAAGGTGGGTCGGCTCAGCTCCACCTGAAGCTGATTCAAAACCTCTTCCCACAACCGATCCAGGGCCTGGTCCACGGTTTACCTCGTAAATAACCGCTGCCCGAAGGCAGACATCGCGCATGATTAGCTGATCGGGCTACCACTCCCTAGCCCGCTAGCATTCTGATGCCAGAACTGGGGCTTTCCAGGGCCGTGGAACCGTTTGTCCCGAACCTTAGCTGTAGACCGGGGCAGCCCAGTCCAACAGCTATTGGAAGATCTATAGGGTACTAGATATACAGATAAAAAATGTCCCTAATTCTACATATAGCGTTTTGGCAAAATTTGGATCCGGTAGTGCTCCAATTAAGCGAGGCACTAGAGGCGTCCCGCTGGTCTATTGAACCATAGGACTCTAGCCTCTGGGAAAGATATATACAATGGCTACAATATTGCTCACCTAACCCCGCCCCTGGCTCATCCTTTGACACCTAAGGCCTATCTATGACCACCCCAGAGTCTTCGTCGCCATCGCCATCCTCGCCTTCGCTACTAACCTTGGGCCATCCGGTGCTGCGCCAGGTCGCTCAACCCGTGACCGCGGTAGAAGATGGATCGGTACAACAGCTGATTGACCAGCTGTTGACCACAGTGCGCACCGCCAACGGTGTCGGCATTGCCGCCCCTCAGATAGGCCACTCGCTACGGATACTGGTGATTGCCTCGCGCCCCAACCTGCGCTACCCTCACGCCCCTCTAATGGAGCCGACGGTGCTGATCAACCCCCGTCTGGTATCGGCTAGCGATGAGCTAGAGCTGGGCTGGGAGGGCTGTCTCAGTGTGCCAGGAGTGCGGGGCCAGGTGCCGCGCCATCAAACCGTGGAGGTGGAATACTGCGATCGCCACGGACAAGCCCACCGTCAAATTTGGCAGGGCTTCGTCGCCCGTATTTTTCAGCACGAAGTCGACCATCTAGACGGCAAGGTGTTTCTCGACCGAGTGCAGTCTGAGGTTGACCTGCTGACTGAAGACGCTTACCAGGCTATGGAAATCGCCACTTTTGGCTAAGGGTTGTCCAAGCTTTGCCTGACCGTATCAGTTTCTTGGCGCTAGCCAATTAATTCTTGACGGGCTGTATTTCAGAATGCAACGACCCTAGCCCGATTTTGAAAAACATTCAGCAGAATCAGAGCCGTCCCAGGTCACTCAGTTACCCTGATACCTCTGGCCGGATAACTTCTGACCAGACTATCTGGCTGGCTAAGGCCAAAGGAAACAGCGTGAGTTCTCACCCGCAGCCCCGCATTGTCCGCCTCGACATGCTCGATACCGACTACGCCAAAATAGCGGCGGGAGAGCCCATTCCCGACGCCAAAAAGCAGCGGCTCTCCCAAGACAGCTACGACTTTACCCGCTTGGGGCAGCACATTGCCCGCTACCGCTACGGTGGGCTTGACGAACAGGGGCAAGACGACATTCTCTGCACCCTGGGCACTACCGCTGGGCTATTTACCCTGGCCGATGTCGAGGATATGAACGATCGCCTCCGTCAGACCGGTCGCTTTTACCTCACCCCTGGCGAGCGTCAGCAGGTAATCAACTGGCTGGTGGACGAGTTGGGCATCGAGTTGACTGAAGAACTGAACTCTCAGGGTGAGTAGATATAAAGCTCTATCTGTGAACATTTCATTCGCTATAGATTTATCTCTGGCTAACGAATAAAATCTGGCCCGTTCCCGGTATCTCAATGTAAACGAGTGTTTCAATCGAGTTACAACCCTTGAGAGTGGCCCAAAATGCCAAAAATCCCGTGATACGATGCCCTCGTAGCTTTTCGCAATAGTGGAGTAAGCACCCTTGGTACTTCGGGTAGCAGTAGTAGGATCAGGTCCAGCAGGCTCCTCGGCTGCTGAGACACTAGTTAGAGCCGGTATTGAAACGTACCTATTCGAGCGCAAGCTCGACAACGCCAAGCCCTGCGGCGGAGCGATTCCCCTGTGCATGGTCGAAGAATTTGATTTGCCGCCGGAGATCATCGATCGCCGCGTGCGCAAGATGAAGATGATCTCGCCCTCCAATGTCGAGGTCAACATTGGCAGCACCCTCAAAGAGGACGAGTACATCGGCATGTGCCGCCGCGAAGTGATGGATGGCTTTTTGCGCGATCGCGCTGCCCAGCACGGCGCTAAGCTGATCAACGGTACCGTTCACACCCTCGAAATTCCCACCACCGAGACGGGGGCCTATACCCTCCACTACACCGAGCACCGTGAAGATGGTCTAGTGGGCGACAACAAGTCGCTCCAGGTCGATCTGGTAATTGGTGCCGATGGGGCTAACTCCCGCGTCGCCAAGGCGATCAAGGCTGGGGATTACAACTATGCGATCGCCTTCCAGGAGCGCATTCGCCTGCCCGAAGACAAGATGGCTTACTACGAAGACCTAGCCGAGATGTACGTGGGCAACGACGTTTCCCCCGACTTCTACGCCTGGGTATTCCCCAAGTATGACCACGTCGCCGTAGGCACTGGCACCATGCGGGTCAACCAGGCCAAGATCAAGGGTCTTCAGGCCGGTATTCGCGCCCGCGCCGCCAAGCGTCTAGAGGGCGGTGAAATCATCAAAGTTGAAGCGCACCCCATTCCTGAGCACCCCAGACCCCGCCGCGTTGTCGGCCGTGTGGCTCTAGTCGGCGATGCCGCTGGCACCGTCACCAAGTCCTCCGGTGAGGGCATCTACTTCGCCGCTAAGTCGGCCCGCATGTGTGCCGAAACCATTGTGGAATTTTCCAACAATGGCCAGCGCATTCCCACCGAAGCCGACCTCAAGGTCTATCTAAAGCGCTGGGACAGACAGTACGGCATGACCTACAAAGTGCTGGATCTGCTGCAAACGGTGTTCTACCGTTCCGACGCCACCCGCGAGGCCTTTGTCGAAATGTGCTCTGACATCGATGTGCAGAAGCTCACCTTCGACAGCTACCTCTACAAGACCGTGGTGCCTGCCAACCCCCTGGTGCAGATGAAAATCACCGCCAAGACCATGGGCAGCCTGATTCGTGGCCATGCGCTAGCTCCGACCCGGAGCTGGTAGTAGGGCGATCGCTCAGTTTCTTTCTAACCCCCTAAGCTGACTGGCTTTGACAGAGTATTGTCAAAGCCAGTTTTTTATACTTGGTGAACCCAGAGTTCCTATTGATAACCTGACCCAATGCTCAACTCTTTGGCTCTAGCCTTAAGCTTTGCTTCCACCGCTTTGTTGGCACGAAGCCCAGACGTTGCTTCGGCACCCTCTTGATGGACAAAATCCTGGGCAGCCTACTTTAGTAGAGAATTTCTAGAACCCCTACAAAAAAAGGCTTTTGGAAATCTAGATTTCCAAAAGCCTTTTCTTAAGCAAGCGAGTCTCTGACAGTCTGGCTTATTTACCCATGCCGAGCTGCTGAGCTTTTTGGTAAACCTTACCCTCCGTCAGCAGCGAGGGAGCAATTACTACCTCTACCTGCTGCATCTCCTTCAGGTCTTTAGCCCCCAGAGTGCCCATGCTGGTTTGCAGCGCCCCTAAGAAGTTGTGGGTGCCGTCGTCTAGCCCAGCCGGACCGCGCAGAATTTGCTCCAGACTGCCGGTGGTACCCACTTTAATGCGGGTGCCTCGGGGCAGCACCGGGCTAGGGGTAGCCATGCCCCAGTGAAAGCCGCGACCTGGGGCTTCGGCGGCGCGGGCAAAGGGCGAGCCGATCATGACCCCGTCGGCTCCGCAGGCGATGCACTTGCAAATGTCACCGCCAGTGACCAAGCCGCCATCGGCGACGATCGCCACATAGCGTCCAGTTTCGGCGAAGAAGTCGTCGCGGGCAGCGGCGCAGTCGGCCACAGCGGTCGCCTGGGGAATGCCAATGCCCAGCACTCCGCGAGAGGTGCAGGCGGCACCGGGGCCAATGCCCACCATGACGGCAGCAGCCCCAGCTTTCATTAGATTGAGGGCGACTTCGTAGGTGACGCAGTTGCCCAAAATTACCGGCATGGGCATCTCAGCGCAGAAAGCGGCTAGATCGAGCGGGCTAATGTCTGCCGGAGACAGGTGGGCAGTCGAGACCACTGTGGCCTGCACAAATACTAGGTCGGCTCCGGCTTCGGTCACTGTCTTGCCAAACCGAGCTGCCCCAGCGGGGGTGAGGCTCACTGCCGCCACCCCGCCCCCAGCCTTAATGGCTTGAATGCGCTTGGTGATCAGTTCGGGCTTAATCGGTTCAGCATAGAGGGCCTGCATCAGGCCGACAAATTCCTCTTTACCCACCGAGGCAATTTTGTCGAGGATGGGGTTGGGGTCGTCGTAGCGGGTTTGAATGCCCTCTAGGTTGAGCACGCCTAGGGCCCCCAGTTCCGAAAGCCGAATCGCCATGCCCACATCTACTACGCCATCCATAGCGCTGGCGATGATGGGAATCTCACGCTCAATGCCGCCAATTTGCCAACGGGTGTCGGCCAGGCTTGGGTCTAGGGTGCGAGGCCCAGGCACCAGGGCAATTTCGTCAATGCCGTACGCTCTGCGGACTACTTTGCCGCGACCAAGTTGTATATTCACGTCCTTACTTTACCCTCTGGGCCAAAACCATTAGGCTAGCCTAGCAAAAAAGAATTCTCGCCGTATAGCCATTGGGCTGAAACCCCGTTGTCAACAGGGATACCGATGGTGGGTGATAATATTGGTCAGGCTCAAGCTAGAGCAGTATTTTTAACGGGGAAAAACGGTTGTGAATCTGTCGTCGCTGACGTTTTTGCGCAAAATGCGATCGCCCAATCGCCAGTTTGCCGTGATTGGTTTAGGGCGGTTTGGTCGAGCGGTTTGCGCCACCCTCAACAACCTGGGTTATGAAGTGCTGGCTGTCGATACCAACGAGATCCATGTTAGCCAGGCAATGACCGACCAAATTGCCGCCCATGCCCTCCAGCTCGATAGCACCCAGCCTTCGGCGCTCCGTGAAGCGGGCATCACGGACTTTGATACGGTGATTGTGGCGATCGGCAACTATGTCGAAGAAAGTATCATCACCACCCTCAACTTAAAAGAAGCGGGGGTTAAGAATGTGGTGGCCAAGGCGTCGTCAGAGATCCACGGCAAGCTGCTCGATCGCGTCGGTGCCGACCACGTGGTGTTTCCAGAGCACGAGATGGGCTGTGACCTGGCGCGATCGCTGACCTCCCCCGGCATTCTCGATCGCTTCGAGATTGACCCCAACCACTGCATTGCCGAGATCATTGTGCCCCAAGCCTTTGACCAAAAAACCATCGTCGACCTTGATCTGCGCAACCGCTATGAACTCACCCTGCTGGCCGTTAGCCAAGACAACGAGCCCGAGCAGTTTGAGATTAACCCCAGCCCCGTCACCCGGCTCAAAGCAGGGGGGCTGATGGTGGTGATCGGCAGCAATAAAGGCTTAGATCGTCTACCGGTATAGCCCATGCGCGTGATTGGACTAATTAGCGGCACCTCTGTTGACGGCATTGATGCCGCCCTGGTTGATTTGGAGGGGCAGGGCTACGACCTGACAGTGTCGTTAGTCGAGGGGCTAGCCTATCCTTACCCCGACGAGCTGCGTCGGCAGATTTTGGCGCTGTGTGCGGGGGAGGCGATCGCCCTCGACCAACTGGCCGCCCTCGACGATGCTGTGGCCGAGACTTTCGCAGCAGCAGCCCAGGCGCTAATCGCCCAGGCTGGCCCCGCCGAACTGATTGCCTCCCATGGGCAGACGGTATTTCACCGGCCAGTGGGTAGACCGGCACTGCCTGACCAGGGACCAACGCGGCTGGCCTACTCGCTGCAGCTGGGGCGCGGGGTGGCGATCGCCCAGCAGACCGGCTTACCCACCGTCAGCAACTTTCGTCAAGCTGATATTGAAGCGGGGGGTGAAGGGGCACCGCTGGCGCCGATCGTCGATCTCTGCTTACTCAGCCACCCCATCGAGCGGCGCTGCGTGCAGAATTTAGGCGGCATTGGCAATGTTGCCTACCTCCCCACCTGGAACCGTCAGGACAGTGCGCCCAAGGTGCTGGGCTGGGATACAGGGCCGGCCAATTCCCTCATTGACATAGCAGTGCATACCTTGTCGGCGGGGGCGCTTACCTACGACGTTGACGGCGCTTGGGCTGCCCAGGGCACTCCCTGTCTGCCCCTGATCAGTCAGTGGTTGGCGCACCCCTACTTCACTCAGCCGCCGCCAAAATCCACCGGGCGCGAGCTGTTTGGTTGGGAATTCTTTGAGCAGTGCCGTCAAGATGCTCAGAGGGAGGGGTTAGCGCCGCAGGATTTGGTGGCGACCCTGACCGAGTTCACAGCGGCCTCAGTGGCCCAGGAGTACCGCACCTTTTTGCCCGCCCTACCCGATCGCCTGCTAGTGTGCGGCGGCGGCAGCCAAAACCCAGTGCTGATGGCGCGTCTCCAGGCGCGGCTGCCCGAGATAGTGGTGCAGACCACCGATGCAGTGGGAGTGTCAGCCAGCTATAAGGAAGCGATCGCCTTCGCGGTGCTTGGCTATTGGTATCGCCAAGGTTTCCCCGGCAACTTGCCCACAGTGACTGGAGCCATCTGCCCCGTTGTGCTTGGGCATAGTAATGATATTGCCCTGCCCCGCTAGATTAAAGGGTTGACGAGGCCCATACCCCAGTCTGAGCAATAGGGCGTATGCTTGAGAGGCACGGGACAGAGGATAGCGGGCTATGCCGGACATCAGCAGCGACACAACCGATGTCCCAGGCCATGTCAAAGGCTGAGGGAGCATTGTGTGGACCATAGCTTTTTAATTGAGCCTGGCCGGTGGACGCTCCAGGGCAACTGGATGGAGCGCGATCGCCTGCCTACGCCAGTGAAGGGAAAAATCCTAGTCGCCTGGAGTCGTGACGACTGGTTCACGATGGTGATGAAGCTGGCTTTGCCCGATACCCAGCCCAACGAGATGGCGCTTCAGTACCGGGGTCGGTTGACCAGCGGCGATTGCCAGTACACGTTTGTGCTGCAGCACAGCCTGCTAGGTCGGGTAGAAGGAGAGGGTTGGGTGGCACCTGACTCGATCATTCAGCGCTATTGGGCTTTGGGCGATCGCCAGCGCCGCACGGGCTTTGAGACCCTATATCGCCTCGACCACGATCGCTACCACCTCTCTAGCGGCATTATGACCGGCCACTACTTGACCAGCGCCATGGAAGCAACCCTTCATCTGCAGGGGACCTCAGCGCCAGGGATGTAAACGACCTCTCTATAAGTGCTTTCAGGAGAATGTACTACAGTAAAAACAACACCTTTTAGACGCGGCTGGGCATATTAACTCTATGGCCCTGAGCGGTGGGCTGGGTCCAGCCCGAGGTATTGCGGGGTGCACAACCGGGGTGAATGTTAGTCAACAGGGCATCAGCGGGCACCATCATTCCCTGGGCTAACCCTGTGGATCATGGAACTGGCTAGTTTCAGTTCGTTGGCTCGCTTGCCGATGCATATCTAACTTAGTTGAGGGAAGCGGTCAAATCCTGGGCCTCACATCCGTCGCCGCCCCTAGTTTATATTCTGCTTCGCTGCACACCCTTGCCTTGCCTGCCCCTCCCTGCCTTTTGGCTAATACCGTTCTATGGCTGACTCAAACCTGGGCTGTAAACTGGCCAATCGCTACGAATTACTAGAACCTATTGGCCAGGGTTCGATGGGTCGGGTGTATCTAGCCGAAGACCTGCTGCTGGGCAGCGTAAAAGTGGCCATTAAGCTGCTTTCCCAAACCCTACCTGGCGAAAAAATGCGCGATCGCTTTATGCAGGAGGCCATGACCTGTGCTCAGCTGGGCCAAAAAAGCATTCACGTCGTGCGTGTTACCGACTACGGCGTCAGCGACGAAGGGGTACCTTTCTACGTGATGGAATATTTGCAGGGGCAAAGTCTTAGCCATCTGCTCAATCTTCAGCCCCTGCCCATGCCTCGATTTTTGGGCCTGATTCGGCAAATTTGTCTCGGTCTTCAGGCTGCCCACGAAGGCATTATTCTCAAGACCCAGCCTCAGCCGGTGCCCATTATTCACCGCGACATCAAGCCCAGCAACATCATGATTGTGCAAGACCCTACCCTAGGGGAGCTGGCGAAGATATTAGACTTTGGCATTGCCAAACTCATGCAGGTCGATAGCGATCAGACCAATTGCTTTATGGGGACTCTGGCCTACGCTTCCCCTGAGCAAATGGAAGGCCGCGAGCTTGACGGTCGCTCCGACATCTACAGCCTCGGAGTAATGATGTTTCAAATGCTGACCGGCCATTTACCCCTGCGGGCCAGCAGTCATACCTTTGGGGGCTGGTATAAGGTGCACCAGACCCAGTCGCCCAAGCTCATGAGTGAGGTGGCCAGTGGCATTAAAATTCCTAAGCTGCTCGAAGACCTGGTCATGGGCTGTATGGCTAAGCTCGCCGATGAGCGCCCCCAGAGCACCCAGGAAATTTTGAAAATTCTAGAGCCGCTTCAGTCTCGCTACGTCAACGGCTTTCGCATTAGCCAGCGAATTAGCACTACCCTCAGCCGAGTGCCGGTCACTCGCCAGCCAACAGCTACCGAGTCGCTCCAGGACGACCAGGTCTGTAAGTTAACTGTGTGGCCTACCGCCAAGCCCGTAGCCGAGATTGTCTTTCCCCACTCGCTGTCCACCAGCCAAGGGCCTTTGGCCACCCTGTGGGCGATGATGCCCGAAGCCGAAATCAACCGGCGGCTAGTCAGCACCCGCTACAACACCTTTATTTGCACCATGGCTCCTCACCCCATGATGCTCTGGCTGACGGTGCTCTACAGCAGTTCCCATGGCGCGCGCTGGCTGCCCTGCTACCTTGACCTCAAAACGGCTTTGGGCCAAGACATGGCTGGGCTGCTAGGTAAAACCGGTAGCTATAAGCTGCTGCTTTTTGCATTAGAGAACCCGCGCCCTTGTGCCCATGTGCTGAGCTGTAATGTCTCCGACCCTCAGCGCAGTCTGCTCCAAGAGTGGGCACTGACTGCTCGCAGCCGTCCTTCCACCGGGGCGATCGCCACCAGCCGAGACCTGTTGCGCAACGAACTACAAACTAAGCTAAAACCCAAGGTGCTGCAAAAGCTAGAGTCGATCTACGTCGATACAGGCTCTAGCCTCTCTGACTAGAGCACCAGATATAGCCATTGTCAGATCGGTGAGGACATCCTGCAGGCCTTTGGAGCTATAGCTATACGTCAGTGCGCCATCCAAGTTTTTGCTGGTGGTAATAACTTGTGTCCAAGTGCAGTGGCAACGCTATATATTTAAGCCGGGAAAAACAGCACTGGATGCCAGCTGCTACGCAAAATTTCGCGGGTAAGGCTGGGGGCTGACCACTTGAGAACGCCGCCCAGGTTGCTAGAGCAGGCGGCGATCGCTCCTATATCGTGCGTTTCTGCTGTTTTCAAAATTTCTGTCAAGGGGTTGCCCTCGACGACGGTGGTGTTGACGACTAAATTGAGGGCAGCTAACTCTGACTGAAGCTGGTCGAGTTCCTGTTCAGCCTGCTTCAGGGGATTATTGCCCCTCAACTCCCGGCGCACGCTTTCATCGACAACCCATAGCAGCCGCACCCGCTCTAGCACCGAGTTAGGATTGTTTTTCACCTGCTGATGAATTTTTTTGAGCAAACTTTTGCCTCCCTGGGTGCCGTTATAGGGAACTAGCAGGTAACGGAACAGGTGAGCACAGCGCAGTTTTAGCTCAGCGGTAGTGTAGGTCGACACGAGCTGTGGCCGCAAAATAACGATGGGAATCGTTGTCTTTTCGGCCAGATTAGCGGTAGTGCTGCCAAAGAGTTTCTCTTCCAGCAGGGTGCGGGTTGGGCTGCCCAAAAAAATCACGTCGCTCTGGTGCTTTTTAGCCAGGCGCAAAATGCTCTCGCTGGCGCGTCCCATCTGTACCTCAACGGTTACATCGATGTCGCTGGGTACATCGCGCAGCAGGGTCTGCAAGCGCTGGCGAGGTTTTTCTAGCAGCTCTGGGCTGTCCCGCGGAATTTCCCGCTCCCCGTCTACCGAAACGTTGTGAAAAAACACCAGAGACTTAAACCCTCCAGCGACGAGGCTCGGCACAAACTGGGCAAGACGGTAGATACCATCGTTGAAGTCGGTACAAATGAGCGCGCGCTGAAACATAGGTCCCCCGTTCAGGTGCAACAAAGCGTACAAAATCTGCGATCGCTCAATCTGGCAATCGTGCGGCATGTCCCTACAGACTATTGGCAGCCGTTAGGGAAGCCCTTCTCTTTACCATAGCGTTAGATAGGGCCGTTTTAACCCCTTAAAGGTCGCAACTCCCCTCTGCTCGGAGGTTCTGTAGGTCAAGCTAAACTGCTTAGATATCGACGGTAGCGATGTCGACGTACCAAAAATCAGAAATTGGGTAGAACTGAGATCTAAACAAGGTTAGTTTGACCGACTTCCTATGCTCTCGCTGCACAGGGGCATTGGGTCATAAAGATAGCTACTTTAGCTGTGGGCCAAGGGGCAGAGACGCATTGCAAGCGGTTGATTTGAACCCTTAACACAACTATGGCTGTAAAAAGCGACTACAAAAAACGAGTGGGTTGAAGCAGGTGGACTTTGACTAACGGAACTAACGTGAGCTTCGATTCTACAGTTGATGAAAACGTTTTCTAGCATCGAAGGTGACGCCCCGGCATCCCCGGCCTGATTCAAGAGAATCGTGCAAGAGAGGGAGGTCGCCGTCTTCATGCTGTTTAGGCAACGCGAGAACCTAGACTTGGGGAGTTGGCCCAATTCCCCATTCGTGCTTAAGAAAGTGCTTGTACATCGTTTCTCGCATCATCATCTGCTCATACATCTTGACTAGGAACTGCTGAGCCTGCTCCCGGCTCATTTTGTCAACTTGGGTCTCAAAGGACCTCAAACTAAACTGCTGCTCCAAAGAGAGTTGCATCGGTTCGTTCATGGATTTACTCCTGTGAGAGAGAGAGAACAACACCCCAGTAATGGCTATAACGACCAAGCTGAGCCTGAGTTATGCCTAGCTGCACGGGTTAGCCTCCCTAAGGAAAAACCAATCCCAGCACATCTGGTTTCGCTACCGGAATAAGTTGTAGCCACAGTACCGGCCTAGGCCAATACGTAATGGTTTACAAATTATAACGATCATTTGACAAAGATCCACTTACTGGTGTTGTAAGCGAATATAACAAGCCATTCCCAAACCGTCATCTGTCGGCAGAGAATTTACAACTTTTAGCAATGTCTGCTAAGTAAAAATGCTCAGAGCAAACTTCTTGATGTATTCGGTTACTCGGGCCCAGACAGCACTGGTACAGGGGTGCGTTACCCGCATTATTGCGTGGTCACAGCATCTCCAGCCGCCTCGAATGAAGGTTGTAGGAGCTATCTTCAATGCGATTGCATCGCTCAAAAGACTGACTTGGTGCAAATAAAATACCTGCCTCTCAGCAGGTAGGTAGTCGCCCAAACTAGCTGTCTGTGCCAGAAGGTGCTGATAGATTTACGACTACCACCGTGATGTTGTCGCGGCCCCCCCTCTGCTTAGCAGAGTTAACAAGGGCTGTGGCCGCCGCCTCACAGGCGCGAATCGACTTTAGGTGAGAGGCAATGAGATGATCCGATAGTTCTTCGGTGAGACCATCGCTGCACAGCAGTAGGCGATCGCCACTATGCACCTCAATGGGTTGAATATCAATTTCGGCAAGGTCATCGCGTCCTAAGCACTGCGACAGCACGTGGCGCCACGGATGGCTGCGCGATTGAGCCGAGCTGACCTCGCCGGCTCGAATAGCTTTGGCAATCCAGGTGTGATCTTCGGTGAGCTGCTCTAGGTGGTGGCCCCGCAGACGGTAGAGGCGAGAGTCGCCGACATGGGCACACCAGGGCTGCGGATCGCTGTCGCGAAAGGTGACTAACACCACGGTAGTCCCCATGTCTGCCCGTTCGGGGTGACGCCTCTGGTCGTCGAGAATGGCATTGTTGGCCTGGCGCAGGGCTTGCTCTAGAAGCTGAGCCGTGGCTATTTCCCCATGCCAGTGCTGATGCAAAAAGGTCTTGATGGCGGCGGTGGCCAAACGGCTAGCTTCCTGCCCCCCAGCATGGCCACCCATGCCGTCTGCCACAATGAAAAATCGTCCCTCAGGGTCGATGTAGTAATCATCCTGGTTGCTGGTGCGCAGCAGACCTGGATCAGATAACCCTGAAAAAACACAATCCACCATAGCAAACTTGAGCTAAACCATTAAGGCAGTCGATCGGCCCGGTTGACCTGAAGCACCGCTCGCAAAAACGCGATTCCTGTACCCGCCGCCAGTACTCCAGGTACTAGGGCCAGCCAAACGAATTCAGATAGTACCAGTACCGTTGCCGAAAGGGTAAACGCCCCCACCAAAATGGCATAATTGTTGGCCATCGTGACCCCACTAATGCGGCGCAGGGCGCGATCGGTCTCAATCGAGCGCACTCGTACCCGAATGTCACCGCGCTCTAGTTTGTCGAGGGTGTCTTCGATGCGCCGGGGTAGGCCCAGGGCAGAGGTGCTGACTTGGGCAGCCTGGCGGCTGAGTTCACCCAGCAGACTGTTAGCTCCATCGGTCGGATTGCCATTGGACATAAGCTGTGCAGCAAACGGCCTAGCCGCTTCCATAAAGTTAAACTCGGGGTCGAGCCCTTTGCCTACCCCTTCCAAGGTAGAGAACGCCCGCATCACAAAGGTAAACGTGGCCGGAAAGCGAAAGGGCTGATCGTAGGCGACGGCGTAAAGGTCGTCGCTGATGGCATTGATGGACTGCTCCTCAAAGGGGCGGTCCATAAAGTTATCCAAAATATACTGGATCGAGCGACGCACCGGGCTCATATCATCGATCTGTGCCAGTGCCCCCAACTCCACTAGGGAGTCCATTACCTGCCCAGCATCACGCCGGGCTACTCCCATGAACGTACTCATCAGCCGCTGGCGAGTCATCGGCTGTACCTGGCCCATCATGCCGAAATCGTAGAAGATTAACGATCCATCAAGGCTAACGGCAACGTTGCCCGGATGGGGATCAGCGTGGAAAAAGCCGTTGTTCAACAACTGGTGTAGGTAAGCTTGAGCCCCCAACCGAGCCAGGCGCTTACGGTCTAACCCAGCGGCTTCAAGGGCATCATAGTGGCTAATTTTAATGCCGGGCATGTATTCCAGGGTGACCACTCGAGAGGAGGTCAACCGCCAGAAGACGCGAGGCACATTGACCCAGTCTTCGCCGCGGAAGTTGCGACGAAAGGTGTCAGCGTTGCGGCCTTCGTTGAGGTAATCGATCTCTTCCCATAAAATGCGGCAGCACTCTTCATAGATGCCTAACCAGTCGCGGCCTTTACCCCAGCTGGGATGGCTCTGAAAGTAGCGAGCGATGCCCTTGAGAATCGATAGGTCGATGGTGAAAAGCGATCGCAGCCCCGGGCGCTGCACCTTCACCACCACCTCATCACCGCTGTGCGTCTGAGCCCGATGCACCTGCCCTAGGCTAGCCGCCGCCAATGGAATCGGATCAAAGGTGCGGTAAAGGGTGTGGATGGGCTTACCCAAGTCAGCCTCAATAATGTCGCGGGCCTGCTCATAGCTGAAGGCCGGCACCCGATCTTGAAGCTTTGACAGTTCCTCCACAAATTCAATGGGGAAAATATCAGCACGGGTTGAAAAGAGCTGCCCTACCTTAATAAAGGTAGGACCCAAATCGAGTAGAGTTTCGCGGATCCATACGGCCAGCTCCCGTCGTCGGGCGGTCTGGGCTTCAGCCGTGATGGTGCCACCGTAGCTCCAGGCTTTGCCATAGAGCCATCGGGCCCACAGCAGCCGCAGTACAAAACCCCAAATATCGACAAAGCGACGTTGGCGGGAGTATCGGCCCTGGTTCCAGCGGTAAGAGTCTTGACGGAAAGGTGGCGCCTTTTCACCGGCAGCAGATGCCAGGCTCGCCGTGCTGGCTAGGCCCAATGGAATGGGAGCAGCTCCGTCTAGGGGGTCTTCGAAATGTGAATTATTTGGGCTGCCATTCATGCCTTCAACATAGCTTAAGTCGCCCTCGCCGTTGTCGAGAGGGGAAGGCAGCTTGGCCGATGCGGAGGAATCAGAAACAGCAGACACTCAAGTTCCTAAGACAGAAGGGATGGCAGCAACTTACAAACCGATATAGTTCCGGGCAGCAGCCCCGGCAGGCTTAGACCTGGCATGAGGCCAAGCCGGTTTTTTGACTTTTAGATCTGGGAAGTAGCCCGATACTGCTGTAAGGCAACGCGCACCTGGGCAATTTCGGCTCGCAGGTTATCAATAGTGGCCTGTAGATCGGTGACTGAGCCCGTTGAAGCCGATGCTGTGTTCCCCATGGAGGGTTCTCCAGCTTCTGCCTCTACCTGCTGAGCCCGAGCCATTACTTCTTCCGTAAATTGGCGAAAGTATTCCCGCTGCTCGGCGTCAAACTTACCCACTAGGCTCAACCCATCGGTCAACAACCGCTCGGCGCGCTCATTAACCGCATCGGCTAGGGCGCGGCCAACATAAAACGCATGCAGCACGGGGCTACTCATGGCAAACCTCAGGAAGAACGGATGATGTAGCGAAACTCGCCTAACTGTAGAGAATTATAACGTCCTTATTCCTCTAGCACCGGGCGGATATTGGGTTAAGTTTTGGTTTACTCAGCAAAACCGTCTAGCTAGATGACGGCATTGGGGCCGGTGGGGCTAGGGGTGCTGGGGCTAGGGGCGCTGGAGCTGCTTCTTCCGTCGGAACGGGCTCCACGAGGACTGGTGCGGGTAGCGGCTGCGGTGCTGGAGCGGGCTCCACAGGCAGTGGCGCGGGGTCGCTGGGGAATATGGGTTCAAACTCGGGCACGGGTTCGGGCTGGGTGGGCACCGGAGTTTCCCAGTCTTCTACGGGTTCAGGGATAGGCTCAGGGACAATTTCAGGTTGGGGCACCGCTGGGGGTGGGGCAGCAGGTTCTTGAGGGTTGGGGCTAAAGTCGGGTACTGGCGCCGAACCCGGGGGTGGCGTGTTGCTGTAGTCGGGGCGATCGCGCCGGGCTGGGGCATCGGCCCAGGGCTGCAAGAGGTCGTCGCCATTCCAGCCAGGGAGCGGAGGAAACGACTGATTGGGATTGAGCCGCTCTTGACTAGCAGAGCTGGCCGGCTGGAGCCGAGCATAGAAGCCAAACCCCAGGCCGCTGATTGTAGCCATCAGCCCAGTCACGACTAGAGCCAGCATTGGCAGCGAACGATTCTGGCGTTGGGTTGAGCCAACTAGGGTGTTGACCTGCGCAGGATAGTCAACTTTTGTTTGGGGTTGGGCTCCGGGGTCAGATTGGCCAAATACTACCCTGGTCGGGGGGCCGGTAAAGCGTTGAGGTGCTGCACTAGGTACTGCACTGGGTGCTGGTGTCGCGGGTAGCTGCTCAGGGGGTGGCAAAAGGGCTTTCCACTCCGCCAAAGTAACGGTGGGTGTTGGTTCTTGCAGAGTTGGTGTAGCCCCGGTTAAAGGCCTGGGGCTGCCCAGGGCTAAGGCCGTATTAACAACGGTGGGTAGCTCGGGGTGTCGACGACGAACTTCCACTGTTAGGGGAGCGTTGGTAGCCTCCGCCCGCTGACCAGTTAGCAAAAAATACAGCAGGTGAGTAAGTCCGCGCACCAGGGCTGGCTCTTCTGGGGAGACATTTTTGTCGATAGGTTGTGGGATGACGGGGGTGGATGGCGGCAGGTCAAATCCTGTGAACGTGATGGTCTGCTCCTGGGGCTCGTACCACACTTGATCAGGGGTCAATCGCAACCCGGCCCAGCCTAGGGGGTGGAGAGTCTCGAAGGCTTCTGCAAGGCGCTGAACAATAGCCATGCTGGAGCGAGGTGCCAGGGAGTTGGTTTCAGTCACCAGGCGATCGAGGGGGGTGCCGGGGGGGCTGACTAGGGTTTGATAGCAGACGCCCTCTTCTTCAAAACCGCTTAAGCGGGCTGGAAATGCTGCCTGCTTGAGGCTGTTGACTTGGTCGAGGTACCGATAAAACACCTGGCGCTGTGAGACATCGGGCAGGGTTGCTGGACTGCGACTGCCCAATATGCGCAGCTGAATCCACTGCCCCTTAGACACATCCATCGCTAGATAGACGGGGCCAACGGCATCTTCGGCCACCCACGCATCAATTACGTAGGTGCCGTTTTGAAGGGCGGTGCCCACGGCTAGGGTCATAAAAGCAGATGGGGTCGATGATCTTTGCCACTCTACCCCGTTCTTTACCTAGTGGGGGAGATGTGCCAGTATCTTCTTCCTCCTTAGGGTTGAGGATAGTGCTGCCTCAAGTAGGCGATCGCGTCGGCCTGGGTTGCGATCGCGCCATCGAGCTGCGCGGCAAACAGGGTCTCCAACATCGGCCTAAAACTGGGGCCGGGGCGATAGCCCAGGGTTTTGAGTTGATCACCGTCGATCAGGGGCGACGTAGGAGCCCACTGCATGAGGTAACGCCACAGGGTTGGGCCCAACTGTCGCGGATGGCGAGCACTGATCAGCAGGTGAGCGGGAATATCAGCTTGACTGAAGGCGGCATATAGCTTGCTGGGTGCGGGCTCAGTTGCCACGAGGGCCTGCCACTGGTGTTCCCATTGATCGAGGTTAGCCAGGCGCTCAATGGCGCGATCGGGCAGTTGTAAATGGGTGGCCAGGGGCGATCGCGCCTCAGCCGGTACGGCGGCGAGCAGCCCCTGGAGCCGCAGTAGCCAGGGCGGCCCTAACTCAGGCCAGCTAAAGTGCTTTGCCCAGCGGCTGAGGCGTTGCAGCTGCTGCCATAGGGCTGGATTCATAGTCAGCTCACTGTGGAGACAGTGCAGTGCTCCAAGCTGGTCTAGCAAAGTTAGCGCTGACTGCCAGTAAGGTGCCTCCAGGATGTATTTCAGCTCGTTTTTGAGCCGCACCTGCAAGGCCGGGGCCCGCCGCATCTGATGTTGCATTTGGCTGTAAACCCCACTGGCAATGGCGTGGTGAATGTAGCCTTCAGTCTGGGCGTCAAGGCTAAACCCCAGCCGCACCGCAAACCGCACCGCTCGGTAGATGCGCGTCGGGTCCTCAATAAAGCTGTTGGCATGCAGGACTCGAATGGTGCCCTGGCGCAGGTCAATGAGTCCACCAAAGTAGTCAAGCAGCTGCCCCGTCCCAGGATTAGTGAGCCGCAAGGCTAGAGCATTAATCGTAAAATCGCGACGGTAAAGGTCTTGCTGAATAGAACTAGCTTCGACTTCAGGGTTGGCGGCGGGGTAAGGGTAAAACTCCGTGCGGGCAGTGGCGATGTCAATCATCAGCCCGGCCAAGGGATGGTCCAACTCTTTGCGCCAGACCAGCGACGCCGTTTGAAATCGCCCATGTACCTGCAAATCGACCTCTGGAAATCGTTCTTTGATCACGGTCGCCAGGTCGACCCCAGCCCCTACTTGGGCATTGCTGAAGAATCCATCCACCACTAGATCGAGGTCCGGTAGGGCCGCTGAAATGGAGTCGGTACAGATCAGCAGATCGCGCACCGCGCCGCCCACCAGGTAGAGGTGCCAACCCCGCTCCTCGGCCGCTGCGGTGATTTGCTGCAAGATGCTTTGCAATACGGGCGACAAACTAGCCCCTAGGGCCTGCTGTAGGGCAATGGCAGTATGTGGGCCTGGGAGAGCGGGTTGGGCTAGAGGAGAGGGCTGCCCCTGGTGCAGGTGACGCAGCAGATCGGTGCGGGTGACGATGCCCAACAGCGCTCCTTGATGCAGCACCGGTAGGCGGCCGATGTCGTAGGTCACCATCAGATGCTCGATATCGGTGAGGGGGGTGTCGGGGGTAATGGTTTTGAGGTTGGTGGCCATGTAGCCCTTGACTGGAGCATGGCTAAAACCGTGGTGAAATGCCAGATCCAGATCGCGGCGGGAGATGACCCCGACTAGGCGATCGCCCTCATCGACCACCGACAGACCCGAGTGACCATAGCGCAGCAAAATCCGCTGAGCCTCGTGAATTGTAGTGTCGGGGCGAATAGTGCGCACCGGCGACGACATCAGATCGCGGGCGGTGGGCTGGCGGGGAAGGTGCGATCGCACCACCGCCATCACCTTCTGCACCGTTCCTAAAGGATCCTCCGTCGTGAGGCTGGCCGAGGCCGCTGCAGGATGTCCGCCGCCGCCTTGGGCTGTCAGCACCTTGCCCCAGTCGAGGCGATCGCTAACCCGGCCTCGGGCACGGCCAATTAACGTGAGTTTTTGCAGCCCCAGCGATGGACGGGACAGATCCTGGTTTGGCAAACTGGCGGATTCCGCTTCTTCTTTGGCGGCGTAATAGGCCCCAAATAGCAGCGCGTCGGCGTCGGCTAGAGCTATCAGTTGCTCTGCCAACCCCGATAGACCTGGCACGTATCCATCAACCTGTAGTAACACCCAGGCCAACGTGTGGCCTCCTACGGTCTCCACCTGGAGAGCGGCCATAGCCTCTGTCAACAACTCCTGCAGAGCGGGGCTCAGGCCCGGTTCTACAAAGTCGGCAATGACCGACAGACTGGCTCCATGGGCCATCAGCCAAGCCAGGGCAGAAGCATCCCGCTCCGTCGCTCCGTCGTACAGCAGCGAACCTGTATCGACGTGAATCCCCAGGGCCATGACCGTGGCTTCCGCGACGCTCGGCTCAATTTTTTCGTTTTGCAGGAACTCCACCACTAGGGTGGTGGCTGCTCCCACAGCCTCGAGCGTCGTCTTCTGAGCCTGCACCGTTTCGGCACTGCTGGGATGGTGATCGTAGATCTCGATGGGCACCTGGTTATGTTCGGCCTGGGTGATCCACTCGGCCGCTGGGCCAAAGCGATCGCGCTGCTGAGCATCGACCAAGGTGAGTCGTTCAATCTGGCTAGGATCCACCGATCGCCGCTCAATCAGCGGGTACTCGTCCCGGTGGAGGGCCAAGAAACGCTGCACCGTTGGATGGCAGCCCCCAGTCAGCACAATGCGGCACCCTGGCCGCAAGCGCGCTAGCCCCACGGCAGCCCCTAGGGTGTCAAAATCGGCGGTGGTGTGGCAAAGGACTAGGTCCATAAGTTTCGGGCCTTTTTGAGGGCCACACTTTCCGGCGGGGCCTCTTTCTGATAGCGTACTGGTTAGGGTAGTGTGGCTGTTAGCCTGGGCCATTCATCAGGTTGTTCACCGCCGTCTCCGCTGCTGTGTTTGAGAGAGCAAATATAAACCCATGGTAATTCTGTTTCAACTCGCGCTGTTTGCCCTGGTCCTGATGTCATTTGTGCTGGTGGTGTATGTGCCCGTAGCCTACGCCTCTCCCCAAGATTGGGATCAGTCCAAACGACTCATCCTGTTTGGCTCTGTGATTTGGGGCGCTCTGGTGGTCGTCGTTGGCGGCCTCAACTACTTTGTGGTGTAAATAAGAATATTTATGGCGGTTTTTGAAGGCACGTTAGTCTCCACAGGGTCTCCCCGGTTTGCCATTGTGCTAGGCCGATTCAACGATTTAGTTACGGGTAAGCTGCTGGAGGGTTGCCAAGATTGCTTGAAGCGCCATGGTATAGACGTTAACCCCGAAGGCACCCAGGTCGACTACGCTTGGGTGCCCGGCAGTTTTGAAATTCCGCTGGTGGCTCGGCAGCTGGCCCTTAGCGGCCGCTACAATGCGATCATTTGCTTGGGAGCCGTTATCCGTGGCTCGACGCCCCACTTCGACTATGTGGCGGCGGAGGTTGCCAAGGGTGTGGCGGCAGCGGGTTTCCAAACCGGTGTGCCAATCATCTTTGGCGTACTCACCACCGATACGCTACAGCAGGCCCTGGAGCGGGCGGGTATTAAGGCCAACCACGGTTGGGACTATGCCATGAGCGCTCTGGAAATGGCCAGTCTAATGGGAGTGATTCATTCGGCTATGGGCAGTGGTATGGGTAATGGCTCAGCCCGCTTGGCGCCTGGGATGCCGGTGGCAGCTCAAGCCGTCGTGGTTCCCGACGCGGATTCCATTTAAGACCAAAGACTGCCTAAGAAAATCCAAAAAAATGTTGACATAGTCACACTTTTTTGAGATTCTAGATAAAGTCAAAACCAGCGAAACGAAGTTGCTTCCGACACTGGTTTTTAATGCGGGTATAGCTCAGTGGTAGAGCGTCACCTTGCCAAGGTGAATGTCGCGCGTTCGAATCGCGTTACCCGCTTACTAAGTTGTTGTGCAGTTTCCTAAGTATCTAGACCTTGCTAGTTTTTAGAACTAACTGCTCACGGCTACTAGGCAAATGCTTCGTAGGTTCAAGTTAGCCTTGAAGTACATACCCTCGATTTGGCAGGGATACCTTACAAGGCTGTTGCTAGATCAATTCAAAAGCTCGGGGAATTCCCTCAGCGCCTTTAGGGACAATTCAGCAGGATTGGGCACAAAAGCTAGGGGTCTTGTGACCCGGCTCTGGTACTGGTGCTTAATTGGCTGATTGCGACAAGCCTAACGACTGAGATCCAGGGTTCAAGGTGTACGGTCTAAGGTAGGCCGTACACCTTGAACCTTAAACCGTATACCCTTGCCCCCCACCGTTTATATTCGGCTTGGCAGACTACTAGTGGAATTCAGACCGCGAAGTAAGCCGTTTGAAACTCTAGGGAGTTGTAGGCTGAGTGCTTTCCCTACGAAGGGCGCAGAACAGTGCTTCAGGCCGGTGACCACGCAGCCAGTAGGTTTCCATTTCGCCACGCCCTTTAATAGCGATGCAGCCGCGACGTTCGAACCGGTATCTGTCCTTGAGGCGCTCATAGGTCGCAGCCGTAACCTGGATCTGACCAGGTTCGCTAGAGGCCTCCATACGGCTGGCCACATTGACGGCATCGCCCCAGAGATCGTAAATAAATTTTTTCGTGCCAATTACTCCGGCTACCACTACCCCGGTGTTGATGCCGATGCGGATCTCCAGCGGTTCCCCCGACTCGGCCTGGAAGGAAGCGGTGACCTGCTGCATCGCCAGGGCCATTTCGGCGATCGCCTCCGCATGATCGTCTCGCGGCATAGGTAGCCCGGCCGCCACCATGTAAGCATCGCCAATGGTTTTGATTTTCTCTAGATCTAGCTGTTCAGCTAGGCTGTCGAAAGCCGAGAAGATTTGGTTGAGCAGGTCTACCAGCTTAATGGGTGACAGATGGTGCGACAGGCTCGTGAACCCCACAATATCGGCAAATAGAATTGTCACCTCGTCAAAATGCTGAGGGATAGATGCCTTGGTCTGCATCAGCTCGCCCGCGATCGGCGCTGGAAGAATATTGAGCAAGAGCTGCTCAGCCTTTTGCTGCTCCTGGGCTAGTTTTGTATTGCTGATTTGCAGCTCACCCAGCATGTCGTTGATCTGTTGGCCCAGGGAACTCAGCTCATCGTTTCCCTGCACTGACACTCGTTGGGTGAGATCGTTAGAGCGTCCGATGTGCTGCACCTGCTGGCTAAGCCCCAGCAGCCGCCGCAAAATTACTCGATCGAGCAGTAGCAGCATGCCGCTGGTAAACACAAGACAAGACCCGAGCAGCGACCAGCCAAGATAGTGGCGACTAATCAGCCCTTGCCGGTAGATATCGCGGGGCAGCTTGACCTCCAGCAGTGCCTGGGGAGCGCCGTAGATGTCAGGCCAGAGAGTATAGCCCGTTAAGGTCTCAGCATTTTGAGGCCGTACTAGGGTAGCTGAGTCGGTGCGATCGCCAAGGGTCGTGAGGATAGGGCGCAGTGACTCCGATAATTCGTCTTGACCTAGGGAATAGAGCTGTAGATCTAGCCGCGTGCGCTGCGCTAGGGATTCAACGACGCTAGCACTCAGGGTTCGCCCCATGAGCAACGCCCCTCTAGAGGGACCTGTGGAATCGCTGCGCAGAATAGGCTCCACCACTACGAGCATAAGCTGTCCATCCACCATCACTAACCCTTGGTGGTTGGAGGCCAGGTGCTCAAACTCCATCAGCGGGCTGGTAGGAGTGAGCTGCTGGGCCAGATCGGGAGGTAGGGGTAGAAAGATTCTGTTGTCTAAGTCGTAGCCTGTGCCATAAACGATCTCGCCCTCAGGGTTGACGAAGGCTATAGCGTTGAGCTGTAGCCTTTCTAAGGCGTACTTGCTGAGATTTGACTCGAGATAGTTAGCGTTGCCGTCTTGGATAAAAGTATAGGTGTCGTTCCAAGCGGCCCAGTCTTCGGTAAGGCTTTGGAGTTGGGCTAGGTCACCCGCTAGCACCCCATCAACCCGTTGCAGGTTGCGCTGGGCATCCTGCTGCTCAAGGCGACTGTAGCTGCGCTGCAAGATCATGGAAAAACTGCCGTAGAGAATTGCCATCAGCCCCAGCAGAGGCAGCGTGGTCAGCAGTAGAGTTTTGTGGCGCAGTTTCATAAGGTTAGGGGCACTGTGGGGGGTGACACCCCTCAAAAGTACCTGTAGAGTACCCAAGACATACCACTCCAGCGATGTCCCTCACCATTGCTTTGAATTAAAGCGTCGTTTTTCAGCGCTTTTGTAAGGAGTCGTCGGGAGGGGATTTATTAAACTTAAAAGATTGGCAGTGTTACTCCGTGCTACCAATGACAGCTAAAACCTGCCCAAAATCACATCAGCCTTAGTGGTTGAGGAAGACTACTGCAACGGTAAAACGCTACCCGTCGCGCTCGGTGCGTACCCAGGTTTTTTCAGGTTTGACCAGAAATTTGAAGTACAGAGGAATTTTGTTGAGCACGTAGAGCGGCACCGTTAGCAGATCCTTAAGGGAGAGATCGCTGCGTCCGTAGCCTGCCCAGGCTAGGCTAACCCCGGTGCTGAGGGCAAGAACTGCCCCTAGGGCTATGTAGGCGGGCAGCCAGCTCAACCCAGCTAGGGCCGCCACTAGGCAGAGAGCTGCGATCGCCAAAGTCACCATGACTTGTAGCGAAATCGGCAGTACCGCCAGCTCTAGGGCCAGAGCGAGGAGGTCAACGCGCCCCTGGCGCAGGGCCTGACCCAGCAGCTTGGGCACGTACTCGCTCAACATCTGCAAATGACCATGCTCCCAGCGGGTGCGTTGGGTCGTGGCGGCTTGATTGCCGCTGGGTAGACGGCTGGTCACCCAGGCGCTTTGGCAAAACTGAGGTCCATAGCCAGCCAGCGCCAAATCGAGGCCGAGCTTCATGTCTTCGACGATGTGACCACTGGCGACATTGACCGCGATGGCGGCGTCCCAAGGCATGGCGATACCGGTACCGGTCAGCAGACACGGCTGCCCCAGCCGGTATAGCCCGAGGGGACGCACCCAGTTTTTGACCTTAAAGGCAAAGGCTGAAATGCCGTCTTTAAGCCCAGGGCTGGGGGGCTTTTCCATTAAATAGACAGCTTGAACCGGGCGCTGGCTGTGCTGGGCCTGGATTGCTAGAGCGGCTAAGCTGTGGGGCTGTAGGTCGCAATCGGCATCGACAAAAACAACAATGTCGGGTGGATTAGCCACGAGATGGCTGAGGCCAAAGTCGAGGGCATAACCCTTGCCGCGCTGGTTAACGTTGTGGCGCTCGATCACGGTGGCCCCCGCTTGACGGGCGGCCTCAGCGGTAGCATCGGTGCAGTTGTCGGCAATAACCAGCAGGCGATCGCTAGGACGCAGCTGGGGAAGAATAGTAGCTAAGGTGGTGGCAATGCCTTCAGCCTCGTTGTGGGCGGGCACCAGCACCGCTAGGGAAAGGTCGGCAGGCAGGGTAGAGGGGGTGGCAGACGACTGGGCTTTGCCCAAGGCCATCAGGCACTCGAGGGCAAAAAAGGCTGAGGTGGTCAGCAGCAGCAGCGGCAAAACCGCGAGCATGACCGTGATCAGGTCGCCTAGACTTACATTCATAACTACCCAACGTGTTTGACTTAATCGGTGCTGCTAGATTGCCCAGATCGCCAGGTCGTCCTGCGTCGGGGCCAACGCCCGCAGTAGGTACCTTAGCGAACCCTGTCCAATTCCACTAACTTCGCCCCATCAGATTTACAAGAGCTTCAAAAACCTGTGGTGTCAGCGCCAGGGCTGGCCTATAGCTAGGCCACTACCGCTGCTACAGCGGCTTCTACGGCGATCGCCCACCCCTCAGGCGCTGGCGCTGGGGCGACCTGCCAACCGCGATTAGCTAGCTGAGGATGGGGACCGTGGGCGCTGGGCAGTACAACCGGATAATCGACGTTCTCTAACATGTCGAGGTCGTTGGGGCTGTTGCCTAGCCCAATAGTAGTGATGGGCAAGGCCTTGGAACTGCTGGCTTGGTAGAGCTTCACCAACTGGTGTACGGCCCGGCCTTTGCCTGCATCGCTGCCAATCAGATGGGAGAAGCGATCGCCAATCACAACTCGAAACCCCATAGCTTCTACCGCCTCACGCAGCTGGTCAGCGGGCACATTTTTAGGAGTCATAAAGGGTTCCGTAAACTCCCTGGCCTTGGCTTGCTTGGCCTCTTCGGGGGATAGCCCGGTGAGCTGCACCACCTGGTCTACAGTCCAATCGCCGAAGCCTTTGAGGGGGCGACCGAGATCCTGGGCGATCGCCTTCAAACCAGCGCGAGCGGTGACGTAGTTGCAGCCCAGTTGCAGTATCCGGTAGCCATCAACATCGTCGCCTGGCGGTAGGGCAAAGTCTGTGTAGTCGGTGGGAATGTAGATGGCGCTGCCGTTTTCCACCACGAATGGATCGCGCAGGCCGACATCCTGCCGCAGTTGGGCGACCTCTTGACGGGTTTTGCTCGTGACCGGTACCACCGGAATGCCTTGGTCAGCAAGCTTGGCTAGGGTGGGCAAGGCCGCCTGGTAAGCGTAGGTTTCGCCATTGAGCAGGGTGCCGTCGAGGTCAGTGAAGATAATGCAGGCCATAGAAACAACGAGGGGGCGCTATAGATAAGGACAGAGGACCTATCCAAAGCCTACTGCAAGGGTCACCCTTAATTCTGACGTTTCAGATTCGGAGTAGAGGGCGCTGTGGTTTGCGATGGGCTTTGGCTTAGAGCGGCTGAAATTCCCGACTGGCAGAGAGCACGGGGCTACTGAGTAAATGGATAGATTTGAATCTGCTAGGGTCGTGGTGCGCTAGCGGTGTTGCCAAACGGCTGAGCTGCGAATAGGCAGCGAACGCGAGCTGACGTTAAAGCAAGAGTGAGACAATTGGAATGCTGCTTTTCCTTGGGTTCGTTCTAGGGCTAATCTGTTAGGGCTTTAGTTGACGGCTAAGGTTCTGCTGTTCGTTCCTCTAAGAGTGTTGTATGGAGTTTAAAACCCCTGGCCAGGAGGCGGTTTACCATCGAATTTTGCCCTGGATGCATGAGCTGTTTGGCGAAGCGCTGGTGGTATTTGAGGATGAACCCCTCTTCATTGTGAATTTGGGGTCGGCGGTGGCCTCGACTCGCGTGGTGCCCTGGCACGACTATGAAACGCTGATTACTACGCGAGCCTATGTAGTAACTGCGATTGACCTCACCCCTGAGTTGAGCTACTACCTGCTGCGGGAAAACAACGGCATCTACTTTGGCCGCTTTGCCTACGATGCTGAGGATGACATTGTGTTTGAGCACAGTCTGGTGGGTGAAACCTGCGATCGCCTCGATCTAAATCACTCCGTTGCCACCGTGATTCGCATTGCCGATAGCTACGACGACGAAATCGTCGCTCGCTGGGGAGGGCAGCGGGCCCTCGATCGCTGGGCTTCTTGACGATTTCACGTTGGTTCAGGGGTTTCATCGCAGGATGAGGGTTCATTGGGCCCATTTCGCGCTACAAAATAGTCTGACAATGCACCCGGAGGTTGCCGTGGCTCGTCGCTGGATTTGGATAGGGTTAGGGGGGGTGCTAGTGGCGCTGTTGAGCTTAGGGTTTGGTTCAGCCCGCGCGGCAGGCCCCCTAGAACCTATGCTCACTGTGAGAGGTTTGCCACCTATGCAAACCACGGCGGCGGCAACGCTTCAGCCGCTCAAAGCCGCTCAGCCGGAGCCAACTGATTTTGCGGCCCCAGAGCTGGCTCAGGCGGCTCCGCCCCGCCAGGTGACGGCCCTGGCCGACCCTACTAACTACGGCGATCGCTTTCTCACCGACATCAATGGCCAAGTCGTGCACAACGACTTCATTGCCGTGCTGCACGAAACCGTGGGCTCGGCTCAAAGTGCCCTTAACCTATTCCGGACGCGGCACCCGCGCGACCAAGACCAGGTCAGCTACCATGCCCTAATTGGCCGCGATGGCACGGTCTACTACATCGTGCCGCCTGAAAAACGGGCTTTTGGAGCCGGCAACTCCGTGTTCAATGGCCCTAATGGCCCAGAGGCGGTGCGCACCAATGCGGCGTTTCCCCCCTCGGTGAACAATTTTGCCTACCATGTGTCTTTGGAGACGCCCGGCGATGGCTTCAACAACCGCCGGAGCCACAGCGGCTATACCCAAGCTCAATATGATTCCCTAGCCTGGCTGCTGGCTCAGACCACCATTCCCGACAGCCGGATTACCACCCACCAAGCGGTCGATCGCTCCGGCAACCGCATGGATCCGCGCAGCTTTAACTCTTCTAGCTTTTTTAGCCAGCTGCGCCGCTACCCCACCCGTAGCAGCCTGACAGGCTAGGGGGCGACGTCGAACGACACGACCATTTCGTACACCGACGGCTCGAGCACCGTTAAGTTCGGGTCACTGCTAGCAAATATCTCGTCACCCATCGTGGCCTCGTAGGCTTCGAGATGTGCTGCTATAGCTGCGTCTGAGGGGGCTAGGCGCAGCCATAGGATGTCGTCGTACTGGGCTAGGGTAGTGTCTTCCAGCACAATTGTGCCGCCGTAGTCCCAGGCAAAGCCGTAGAGGTCGAAGTCGCCCAGCACTGCTTGAACCTCAGCGTAGGGCGCACCCACCCCTAACCCCTCTGGGGTTTGCCAGGCTTGGCCAAAGTCTTTGATGAGCCGGGGCCGACTTTGAGCGTCGTCAGCCCACACCACGGCAAACTGTTGGTCAGTACCAGGATTGACCACTGTGCCCACCTCTGTGCTGCCTTCCCCTAGGGAGATGGGGCGATCGCTCAGGGCAGCCTCACCATAGAAACTAGCTAAATCGGCGCGGCTCGTTTGGGCCGTAACCGGCCCCACTCGCTCGCCCGGAATCACCAGCTTGTCAAAATCCTCGCCGGGCGCATCGGGCGCTGCGGTAGCCGGTGTTTCAGCGGCAGTGCTGGGCTCCGACGGCTGTGCCTCGGGCAGCGCCTCCTGAAGTTGGCAGGCGCTTAAGGGCACTAACGCCAGACTAAAAACTACTGTCATCCACAATTGCGCCATGGTGATTCACCGAGTCGAGCGGCTTGGGCCCAAGTCAGGTAGCCGGGCTATTGCTTTGATCGAGACTAGGCGCGGTTGTTCTGAACGGTTGATGGCTAGGGCACCAGGTGGTGGCTAATGGCAAACCGCAGCAGCTCAGAACGGTTGCTGGTCTCGGTTTTGCGCAGCAGACTGCTGACATACTTTTCGACGGTGCGGGGGCTTAAAAATAAGCGATCGCCTATTTGAGCATTCGATAGCCCGTCCGATAGCAGCGTCAGCACATCCTGTTCCCGAGCAGTAAATTCAGCCACCATGTCGATTGGGTCAGGGGTCCAAGGCTCAACCGCTTCGCTGACTTCGCTCGACTGAAGGGCACGCTGCTGAGCAGTACTAAGAGCCACCTGCTGAATCCATGCCGACTGAATCAGCTGCGATCGCTCCAGCAAATTGCGCACGATCGCTCCGATTTCTTTCAGCTCAAAAGGTTTGGGCAAGTAGAGGTCACAGCCAAGCTGGTAGCCTCGAATTCGGTCTTGGGTCTGATTGTGGGCGGTGAGGAAAATCACTGGCAGCAGCCGAAAAGCCGGATACTGCCGCACCTTTTGCACCAACGTAAATCCATCGAGACCGGGCATGCCGATGTCGGTAATGATGAGCTGGGGTTGGTGGCTAAACACCTGGCTCAGCGCCATCTCGCCGTGGCTGGCCATCAGTACAGAATAGCCTTCAAGCTCTAAATAATCGCACAACGCAAGGCGAGTGCCCTCGTCGTCTTCGGCAATTAAAATGGTGAGCGGCATAGCGTTCTACCAGGGTTAGAGCGGCTGACAGGTCAAACATCACAGCCTACGGCCACGCTCTCAGCCTTGGCACGCAGCCGACTTTCGCTCCTGCCCCTTAAGCCTAAACGACAATTTAAGGACTCGGTTTATTTGTTGCTGAAGTTAAAGTCTTGTGAAGTAGGCACTCCGCAGGGATTAACATAGCCCCTGGCAACGGGTTTTGACAGCCCTTAGCCCAGACGATAACCAAAGCCACGCACGGTTTTCAGGTACTGCGGGTGGCTAGGGTCAACCTCCAGCTTTTCACGAATCCAACGAATGTGCACGTCTACGGTTTTGTTGTCGCCCATAAAATCGTGCCCCCAAACCTGGTCGATAATCTGATCCCGCGACCATACTCGCCGGGGTTGGCTCATAAACAGTTCCAGAATTCGAAATTCTTTGGGGGAAAGGTTAACTTCTTCGCCCTTCAAAAAGACACGGCACTCCTGGGGATGGAGCATGATGTCTTCAAATCGGAGCACGTTATCTTTCTCAACACTAGCTTTGCCACGCTGTCGGCGCAGCAGTGCCCGGCACCGGGCAACCAGTTCCCGCATGCCGAAGGGCTTGCTTAAGTAGTCGTCGGCACCAATTTCGAGCCCCACCACGCGATCGGTTTCGGTACCCTTAGCACTGAGCACTAAAATGGGCACGTCGATGCCCTGGTGGCGCAGCAGACGGCAGAGGTCAAGTCCATTCATGCCGGGCAGCATGAGGTCGAGTACCACCAGGTTGACTTCGGGTCGGTCGGTGCGGCTCGACACCGATGTGCCGCCCAGCATATCGAGAGCAGTCAAACCATCTTCGGCAACGAGAACATCAAATCCTTCCTCGGCCAACCCAAAGGCCAATGTTTCTCGAATCAATTCTTCATCTTCGACGATGAGTACCCGCCCTAAGCCAACCCGTAGGTTTGGCTGAGCCTGTGGCGCGAGGTCTACAGAATCCATAAGAAATGGTTAAAAACTGCTCACTGAGATCATATCAGCCCGCAGAGAGATGAGCGGTCTAGCAAAAGCTAAGACTTTGTAAACTCCAGCTTGGAGTGGGTAGAAAAAGCTCCTTAGGCTCTGCTAACCAGATCTTCTACAGCATCAGCGCGGGTAGGAAGGGCGGCAGTTAAAACAGTGCAACCCGTTGAGTTGATTTGCACGTCATCTTCAATGCGGATACCGCGTACCCCGTCAAAGGCCTTGAGACGGTCCCAGTTAATGGCATCGTCGTACTGGCCCGACTGCCGCGCCAGAGCGAGAATACCGGGTACTTGGTAAAAGCCGGGTTCGATGGTGACTACCATGTTGGCCGCTAAGGACCGGTCTAGGCGAAGAAATTTGAGCCCAAAGCGATCGCTGCGAGAGCGACCTGGCTCATAGCCCGCCATATCCCCTAAATCTTCCATATCGTGCACATCTAGCCCCAGCAGATGCCCCACCCCATGGGGAAAAAATAGGGCGTGCACATCCCGCTCGACCAAAGCATCAGGGTTTCCCCTCAGAATCCCCAGATCGACTAACCCCGCCGCCAGGGTGCGGCAGGCTAGCAGGTGTAGATCTCGGTACTCAATCCCAGGGCGAGCGGCGGCAATGCAGGCATCGTGGGCGACCAGCACCAGGTTGTATATATCCCGCTGGGGGGCGGTGAATTGGCCAGATACAGGCCAGGTGCGAGTAATGTCCGAAGCCCAGCCACTAGGGGCCTCGGCCCCTACGTCGGCTAGCAGCAGATCGCCCGGAGCCAGGGCATGGTGGTACTGCTCATTGTGGAGCACTTCGCCGTGGACGGTGACAATGCTGTTGTAGGCGCAGGTCATGCCCTGGCCTATAATCACCTGCTCCATGGCGGCCCGCACCTGGGCCTCAGTGGTTGCCCCCGGAGTGGCAACCATACCGGCTTTGTGGGCGGCGACGGAGACCGCCGCCGCCTGTTTGATTTGGTCAAGGGCGTAGTCATCGTGGTGCAATCGCAGGGCCACCAGGGCTTCGACCAAAGCTCTGCGACGTTCTGCGGCGGTGGTTTGGGCGGAAAGGGTCGCCGCTTCGCCTAAATAGGCGTCTAGGTCTTGATAAGGATAGGCGGCGTCGGCTCCGATATCAGCGGCGATCGCGTCTCGACTAGGGCTTGGCCCGTGCCACAGAGCCGCTTCGGTGGAGGTCTCATCCATAAACAGCGTCAGCCTTCCCCCTTCAAGATGAAGGGCAGCATTGGCCAGGGGCAGGCCCGCAAAGTACAAAAAATGGCTGTTGGCCCGAAAGGGATAGGTGTTGGCCGGAAAGTTGCGCGACACTGCCTGCCCCGACCACAGCACCACTGGCCCTGGATGAAGCTCAGCTAGGCGATCGCGGCGCTGCCGTAGCGCCGCAGCCAGCGATAAAGAGGTGGTCTGAGGGGGCATAGACAACCAAAGCCGACGACCTCTTTAGTCTGCCACAGCACACCAGTCCTAAAGATGTAACAAACTTGACAGGCTAGATCTAGCTTTAAACCTCGATTGCCAGTCGTTAACCCCAAAGAAGAGAAACATCCCTTAAAATGAAACCAATAAAATTAATTTTTTGTGAATTCTCCATTCAAAGCTCAGTTCAAATGAACTACTGTTGAATCTATAACGGCTAGCCTATCTCAGGTGCAGCGCTATGGCTTCCTTAACGATTTGTCTAGGATCACGGGTTCGCCTTAAGGGTCAAGACGACCACGTACCCGATTTTGTAGTAGTGCGGTGTGAGCGCGATCGCTGCTGGGTGCGCCAGCAAGACTGGGCTCCTGGTACCGAAATCAAAGTCAGTTTCAAGCAGATTCTAGTGCCTCCAGAGGCAGGCTCAACTCTGACAGTAGATCTGGCTCAGCAGGTCAAAGCATCAGGATTGTTGGCCGGCCACGGTGACCACCGCGCGGGAGAGAACGTGGTTTATATGGACGCCTACCGCCGTCGCCCTGCCCCTCAGAAGCGGTAGCGTTGATGGATGATAGTTTTGAGCTCTAAGTTGCAACGATTTGTTGCAGATGCTTCGTCCCTAAGGTGTTAGGATGCAGCTCTGTCGGTTTTAGCGGGGGTCAGCCGCTGAAGGAAACGGGGAAAGCGCAGCGAAAATCTGCCACTGTCCCGCAGCTGTGAGGCGATTTTAGAGTTCGGATTTTGGATTGACACTTCTCCAACGTCTAGACCTTAAAATTCTCCAAGTCAGAATGCCCGCCGATGGATGCCCACTGTTATTTCCATCTGCGAGGTACAGATGACTATAAATAGTTTTTGGTTTGCTCTAGGGCGCTGTAGCCCTGGGCGATATTTTTTGCTGCTGCACCAGGCCCCAAGCGATCGCCGGTGGTGGCTGTGCGCATAGATGACAGCGTGTGGCAGGGCTGTAGCGATTGGCAGCCGCTGTTTATTCGCGAATATTGGCTGCCCATAGGTCACCTCGCCTGGCAGGGGTTTTTGCAGCAGGGCCGAGGCATGATGCTGTGCGAGGTTCACGCTAGCACCGCCACGGTGGACTGGAGACGCACAGCGGTGCCCTACACTGCCCGTTTTGTGGCCGCAGGTGTCGTAGCTGCCTGCTGTCACGACCTCGGTCTGCCAGCTGATCAATTGCCTGCTCTAGCCGAGGCCATAGCGACCTACGACCCCGCCCAGGATGCGATCTTGCTCTTGATTGGAGACTCGCGCCCCTATGTGAGCTGCCTAAAGGCGTGGGCGGTGCCACCGCCGGAGTGCTCTCGCCAGATGGGCGATTCGCGAAGCGATCTGTCCTGGAATCGCCAGGCCGAGTTTACCGTCACTCCCAAATCTTAATTTCTCGGTTTTGTCGGTCTCCCAAGCTTCGAGGCTGGCTGGCAAATCCTATTCACCTATCTGTTTGAACCCAATGACCCAACCAACTTTATTTGTCTGCGCCCTGTGTAAATTCCCCGCCGCTGAGTCTGGCGTGGGCGATACCCCTGGAGGGCAGCACCTGATCGACCAGCTAACGAACTGCCTAGCCGCCGAAACCGGTTCGGGCGAAATCACCCTTCAGCCGGTGCGCTGCATGGCTGCTTGCGATCGCGCCTGCAACGCTGCCCTCAGCGCCCCCGGCAAGCTGACCTTTATCTTCAATGACCTTTTGCCCAGCCAGTCAGCCTCCGACTTGGCAGAGTTTTGTCGCCAGTACGCCGCTGCCGCTAACGGCAAGGTGCCCTACGGGCTGCGATCGCCCGCCATCAAGCAGGCCACAGCCTATGTGCTGCCGCCGCTATTAGCCGAGGGAGTAGAGGCTGCAATTCCGGAACGGAGCGCTTCGCGAGTTACCCATTAACTCATCCACTCTCCACCGACAATCTCAAACTCCAGCCCAAAATCCTGGGCCAAACTACAGGTTTGGTGGTCAGTAATGTTGGTGTCGCTCAGCTCTAAGTTGTAGAAGCTGATGGCGGCATCGGTAAAGTAAGGCCCTGCGTGCCAAGTGCCTACCTCTAGCTTGATAAAGCAGTTGCCGGGAATGTGAAAGGCGCGGATTTTACTCGGGTCGGGCTGCTCAGCCTTCCCCGGTGGAGCGACTGCCATAAACCAATCTTTGCCCTCCAGTGCTCCTAGGCACTGGGTACAACGTTGGTGCCGAGTAATAGTGCGAAACCGGGTGCCCTTGGCCTCTAGGGTCATGATGTAAAAGTGGGGAATGCCGCGATCGAGCTTGAGCTGGGCATCGCTAGGGCCGAAGGTAGCGCCGTCGGCACTGGGGAAGATCACCTGACCAAAGGGTGCAAAGCTCTCTGGGGTGATGGGCTGTGCCGTCAATTGCTGAAGGGTGAGGGGGGGAGAGTCATCCATTGGTACCGAGTTTTTGCAACTGTGGCGATCGCTAGCTCATGCTTACCTACGGTGGTTGCTCGATGTCTTGTAGGAGGAGACCATCATAAGATCCACTGGCTCAAGGCTATTGCCATGATAGCTTCTCAGCTTAGCTTTCCCCAGGCTTCAGCGTATCGGGTACCGCCATTGGAAAGTGGCGACCGCTCATCCGCCCTGAGTTTGAGCGCGCCATGCCGCCGCTGCCGTTACCAAAGCCGAGCTGGTCGAAGGAGTCGTCTATGTGGCCTCGCCCCTGCGGTTTCAACAGCACGCCGAGCTTCACAGCCGATTAGATACTCGGCTGGGTACCTATGTGGCCTTTACCTCCGGCACTCGCTCAGGCATTGAACCCACAGTGCGCATTGATCTAGATAACGAGCCTCAGCCCGATATTGTATTTGTGATGGATAAATTGACGGGCGGACAGGCTCGACTCAGTAAAGATGGCTACTTAGAAGGTTCGCCGAAACTGGTGATTGAGATTACCGTCAGCAGTGCGGCCATTGACCAGGGCGATAAAAAGCAGGCCTATTGGCGCAACGGGGTGGCAGAGTACCTGGTTTGGCAGGTGTTTGAAAACAAAATTGACCGATATGCGCTCAACGATGGTGATTATCAGCCGTTGCCAGTGGATGATGATGGGGTGATTCGCAGCCGTCAGTTTCCGAGGCTTTGGTTAGCGGCGAACGCCATCCTACAGGGAGATATGGCTCAGGTGTTAACGGTATTCAGTCGCCAGAGCACCAGGCATTTGTGGTTTCACTGGAGCGATCGCCGTAATCAAGCGCAACACTGCCGCCGCGTCGTCGTAACCGAGGAAGGAGGACATGTTATGACCTGTGACCATGCTAGAGCGTTAGCCTTAGCTAAAGCAGGGCAGTGGGATGCTGCTCACAACCTCGTGCAGCCCTACTACGATCGCAACTCCTGCCTGATTCACGCCTACCTACATCGGGTCGAGGGAGACAACGGCAACGCCCGTTACTGGTATCGGCAGGCTGGGGAAACCATGCCCGCCAATACGCTGGAGGAAGAATTGGAGCGGTTAACTGATGCGATTGTGGGTCAGGCGTAAATGGATTCACCGGCCCGGCGTTGGGCAGCCCATTACGACGTCTCCTGCAAATAATTCAGGAAAGACTGGACCCAGAGTAGCTGTATGTTTTTGCAATCCCCAGAACTAACTAACTAGTTGGAAGAAGCTCTGGAACCCATCATGATTCAGGAGGTGGCAACGGCGTACAGCGGCCATGGCGTAGAGCCAGCAACCGATACATCACCATAGCTGTCATGGTGGCAGAAATACCCCACATCGTGGCGATCGCAACAGAGCTCGTCAAAATCAACCCGGTGGTTGTATGGCCGATAGCTCGGGTAACAGAACCCAAAATAAACCAGCCCAGCCCCCAACTAACCGCACCGCTAATGACTTGAATTAAAACCCACCAGGCCATACCAGGAATCTGGGTATAAAAGACTAGCCCCTGAATACCACCGATTATCAGGCCCCCAACAGCTCCACTCATGATTAAACTGCTGTGAAAGGCAACATAAGGCCGCACCATTCTGCTCAGGACCACCCCTAACATCGTGGCCAGAG
This sequence comes from Leptolyngbya subtilissima AS-A7, assembly GCF_039962255.1. NCBI lineage: Bacteria > Bacillati > Cyanobacteriota > Cyanophyceae > Leptolyngbyales > Leptolyngbyaceae > Leptolyngbya > Leptolyngbya subtilissima. The sequence goes on from NZ_JAMPKY010000001.1 coordinate 473,090, forward strand.
TCCATCGCACTGTTCCCGAAGCCCCCAAACGCAGCATTGAACCCTGCAAGAGACCGACTACAGCTCCTAGAACATAGGGAATGATTAGGTTTTGCTCAGCAGGGACGCTGATTACGGCTAATCCGCAGCCTAAAACCGTCAAGCCAACCCAGAGGAAGCAGAACTTCCAGGCCCTATGAGGGGGATAATTGGCGGCCAAGAATAGGGGACGGTTAAAGGCAGAAAAATTCATAGGAATGTCGTTGACGTAACGTTGGACCAGGGACGATACCATCGGTGGCGACTCCACCTGCCTGCCCTGCCAATAGCATACCCTTGCCTCCTGAGCCCATAGCGTAATGCGAAACCCCAAAACCCACGGGCAAGAGTAGTAGCGCTCCACATACCAGCGAATTTCTTCCAGTTCCACCGGCCCCGGGGGCGAGGTAAAGTGGTCGCAGCGGCTGGTAATACGGCGGCTATGGTCACGGTTGCAATCGGTAGAAATGTAGGTGAGTTCGGCGGTGATGGTGGCGCGGCGAATGCCATCCTGCTCGGTAATAATGGGATCGCTGAGCGTCAGCAGCAATTCCTCCACGGGTTCAACCGCAACGGGTCCGCCAGTGACCAAATCCGCAGGCAGCTCTAACCTCAGGGCCGCCGAGATTTGCGGCATGGCCTCGGTGAGGCCGTTGGAGCTGTCTTTAACGAAAATGTGGATCGGTTCGCTGGGGAAGAAGGGCTTGAGGATGCCCCGTTGTACCCCCGGCAGCACCACAGGAATCACCTTATAGCCATCGGTGCGGGTCTGAGCCACCTCCGAGGCCAGGCGAATTTTCTTTTGCACTCAGGCCGAGCCTAGGGCATCCAGGCTGACGACCACCAAAAAATGGCGGGCGGTGCGGATGGCCTTTTCAATGCTGGGGGGAGCGCATCCCCGCCGGCCAGTTCTCGGGAATCCACCTAGGTAGTTTGGCCGTGCAACTCAAGCGTTTCCCACAGTCGCTTCACGGTGGGGTCGTCTCTGCTGGAGTGGGAGATAAAGATATGGTCGCCCATGCCCAGGTTTGGCTTTACGAGGTGGTGCGTGGATGCTGACTACCTTTTGCACCATCAAGATAGCCGCCCTTTTTCCAGAAAGCCCAGGTTTTGCTACCCTAACCAGCGGCTGATTCAAACTACGTTGGCTACTTCTTACAACACCTAAAAGAAAATTCTCACCCTCTAACCCTTGTTGGTAAGCTGGAGGTTTGTTCTTCGATCGCAGAGTTGGGGCAGTAAGGCATGGATAACAAGTTGATGCTGATGATTCCGGGGCCGACCCCGGTACCCGAGCAGGTGCTGTTGGCCATGGCCAAGCATCCCATGGGCCACCGTAGCGGAGAGTTTAGCGCCCTGATGGGCGAGGTGACTGAAAACCTCAAGTGGCTGCACCAGACCAAAAACGACGTGCTGGTGCTCTGCTCCAGCGGCACCGGGGCCATGGAAGCCGGCATTATCAACTTCCTCAGCGCGGGCGATAAGGTTCTGGTGGGCAACAACGGCAAGTTTGGCGAACGCTGGGGCGAAGTAGCCCGCGCCTACGGCCTCGATACCCACGAAATTACCGCTGAGTGGGGCAAACCCCTCAACCCCGACGACTTCAAAGCAGCCCTAGAGACCGACACCGCTAAAGATATTAAAGCGGTAATTATTACCCACAGCGAAACCTCTACCGGGGTGCTCAACGATGTGGAAACTATAAACAGCCATGTCAAAGCCCACGGCGCGCTAATCATGCTGGATGCGGTGACTAGCCTAGGAGCTATCTCGGTACCGGTGGACGAGTGGGGTCTAGATGTGGTGGCTTCAGGTTCCCAAAAGGGCTACATGATTCCTCCCGGGCTGGCCTTCGTCAGCGTCAGCGCCAAGGCTTGGGAAGCCTACGAAACGGCTACATTGCCCAAGTTCTACCTCGACCTCAAGCCCTACAGCAAAGGGGCGGCTAAGAATACGACTCCGTTTACCCCCCCGGTCAACCTGTTCTTTGCCCTGCACGCGGCTTTGCAAATGATGCAGAAAGAGGGACTAGAGGCGATCTTTGCTCGCCACGATCGCCAGAAGCGAGCCACCCGCGCCGCCATGGCTGCCCTCAACCTGCCGCTGTTTGGGGCCGACGACTGCGCTAGCCCAGCCATCACTGCCGTCATGCCCCAGGGGGTAGACGCGGAGCAAATTCGCTCGGTGATGAAGAAGCAGTTTGACATTGTCTTAGCTGGGGGCCAAGACCACCTGAAGGGCAAGATCTTTCGGATTGGGCACCTGGGCTTTGTGAGCGATCGCGACATTCTCACCGCCGTCGCATCTTTAGAAGCCACCCTGACCAAGCTGGGCTACGACCAGTTCACCCCTGGGGCTGGGGTCAACGCCGCTGGCCAAATTCTGCTGGCCTAGACTCACCCCTAAAGGCCCTGGCTAAATCGCTTAACGCGGGTCACCATCCGCTGAAAGCTTCCGGGGCCGCACTCTTTCTCAAACTCCAGTACGATCCAGTCTTAGCGCTTGCCAATGCACTTGGCGCTTTCTGGTAGGGTGCATTCGTGCGAAGCACAATGCACCTAGAGAATCTACGCCAAGAGGTGGTGCATTGCTGCGCGAATGCACCCTACGTTCGTCGTTAAATAACTTGGCGTAGATTCGCCATTCGTTGAAAGCTGCCGGGGCCGCACTCTTTTTCAAACTCTTGCACAATCCAGTCCTGGCGTTTGCCGATGCGCTTGGCGCTTTTTTGCAGGTATTCAAAATACTCCAGCATCTGTGTAGGGGTGGGCCGAGGGCCGAGGATCGAGCCCAAGCACCAAGCATCTTTCGGCCTGCGACCGCAGTGCTCCCAGAACGATCGCTCCGCCCAGGTTGGCGCATTGCCACGCATATAGGCGCGACGGCGGTGGCTGTGAAACAGCTCTACCAGGGTAGGAATGTCGTTGATCTGGTGGGCCTGGTCGGCGGAGTAAATTTCCACCATGTCCTCCAGGTTGAGCGGGCGCTCATTAATCCACTGGTGGCCGCAGTCGGGGCACTTGGCGATGAACGACAGCACAATGCGCCCGCACTGGGGGCAGGGCTTTGTCGGTGGTGGATTGCCCCCCTCGCTGTCCTTTTGGGTCTGTACCGGCAGGTTGTAGTCCTTGATGTCTTCGGGAAAACCCAGGCGCTCCAGATTGCCCGCCTGATCGAGAATGATGCCGTACTGCTTGCCCGTCTGGGGCGAGATTCGCATCACTCGGCCAATCTGTTGTAGGTGTAGGGCGCTCGACTGGGTGGGCCGCAGCATCAGCCCCACCTCTACGCTGGGTTCGTCAAAGCCGATGCTGATCACATTGCAGGAGGTGAGCACCAGGATCTTTTCTTCCCGCAGGTCGCTGTACATGCGTTTGCGGTCTTTGATCGGGGTGCTCCCTTCTACCGTGTCAGCAGTAATGCCCGCCGCGCGAAAGGCATCGGCCACGTGGCGGGCGTGCTCGAGATCCACACAAAAGGCGATCGTGCGCTTGCCGGGGCAGAGGCGCTGCCACTCGCGGACAATTTTTTCGATCAGCTCGGGGCGATCACAGGCATTCTTCAGCCCGACCTCATCGTAGTCGCCCCGCACGGTCTTGACTTCCTTCAGGTTGACGACCCCGTCGGGGGGCATGCTGTAGTACTTCATTGGGGCTAAAAAGCCCCGCTGTTGCAGGTCACTGGGCACGGGCGAGGCCACCAGGGTATCCATAACGTCGCCCAGCTGCTCCTTGCCCAGGCGCTTGGGGGTTGCGGTCATCACCAGGTGCACGGCATTGGGGAAGGTTTTGAGCACTTTTTTGCCCACCTGGCTAAACAGGGTAATGTGGCCCTCGTCGTAGAACACTACATCGGGCACCCACTGCTTCCACCACTGTCGCTTTGACATGGTTTGAATGCTGGCGATCTGAATTGGGGCGTCGCGGTTCTCTTCCCAACCCGCTTTTATAAAGCCGCAGTGCAGGCCAAAAGATTCCATCTTTTCGTAAGTTTGGCCCACCAGCACATCCAGATGTACTAAGAACATTAGCCGCTTCCCTGCTCGCTCGGCATGGGCGCAGATTTGTCCGCTAATCACGGTTTTGCCCGCTCCAGTGCCGGCAATAATCGCTACCCGCTTGTGCCCCTCGTTGAGCTTGCGGTAGAGGTCATTGATGAGGTCAACCTGATAGGGGCGCAGTTGGGGAGGCATGGGGAGTGGATGGGTGGGCGGGTAACTGGGTGGATGGGCGAATGATTGGCTTTTTGGTTTCGAGCGTTCACAAGATATCCGGTAACTGTCACCTACCTGTCACCCAACACCCCCTCAATAATAAACGGGTACTACCTTCTGCTCTCGCGATCAAGAGCGCCAGTGGCAACGGCGCTATCATGCAGGTAGCTAAATCCAGGGATGGGCGCTTGAGCATGGAAACTCGCAAGTTGGGCAACACCGATATTGAAATCACTCCGCTGATTTTTGGTACTTGGCAGGCGGGTAAGAGCGGCTGGGTCGGCATAGAAGACCAGGATGTGATTGACGCGATGCAGGCAGCGCTGGATGCGGGGATAACCACCTTCGACACGGCGGAGGTCTACGGCAACGGCTATTCTGAGGAGCTGGTGGGCAAGGCGCTGTCGGATCGGCGCGACCAGGTTGTGCTAGCTACCAAGGTCTTCGCCAACCACCTCAAGGCTGACCAGGTGCTCGAGGCCTGCGAGAAGTCTCTCCAGCGTATGCAAACCGACGTTATTGACCTCTACCAAATCCACTGGCCGTCGGGGGCATTTAAGAGCGAGGTGGTGCCCATTGGTGAAACTATGGAAGCGCTGAATCAGCTGAAGGAACAGGGCAAAATTCGCGCGATCGGGGTGTCGAACTTTTCCAAGGCACAGATCGAAGAGGCCGCGCAGTACGGCCGCATTGATAGCCTTCAGCCGCCCTACTCGCTCTTTTGGCGTGGGGTGGAAACCGAGCTGTTGCCCTACTGCGTGGAGCATAACCTGACGATCCTCTCCTACTCATCCCTGGCTCAGGGGTTGCTCACCGGCAAGTTTGGCCCCGACCACCAGTTTCCAAAGGAAGACATTCGCAGCAAAAACAAGCTGTTTCAGCCGCCAATTTACGACAAAGCCCAGGCTGCCTTAGAGAATCTGCGTCCTATCGCCGATCGCTATAACACCACCTTGGGGAATTTGGCCCTAGCCTGGCTGATTGCTCAGCCTCAGACCACAGCGATCGTCGGAGCGCGCAACACGGAGCAGGCCGTGGAAAATGCCAAGGCAGCGGCGATTGCGCTCTCTGCGGACGATTTGGCGGCGATCGATGCCATTAGTCGCACCGTGACTGACGACCTACCCACTGACCCAGTGATGTGGGCCTTTGGGTAAAGGACTGCCTTTACCTTGGCCCTCCATGTGCCCATTTCCTTCGACGAGGATCGCCAACCCTCCGCGCAGGAACGTTCGAGCGGCTTGCTCAGCTTCGACTTTGCGGTGCAGGCGTTGCAGCGGTGGGGGGGCACCGCGATCGCTGAGCTTGACAGTGGTGGTAATGGTGGACAATTTAAAGGGCGTAGGCTTTGCGCTCTCTAGAGGAAACAGAAATCCACAGTAGTTTCGCTGCGAGGTTGTCCGCAGAAAGCGCCTAGACGATCGCCCAAGAGATTGTATTAAAGTAGTCGGTGACGAGTCCCAGCCCTTCTCTCCGCCTCCCCCATGAAAATTCCGTTCTTTAGTCGTCTCTACAGCGGCCTACTGAAGCATCCCCGCTACCGCTGGGTCGTCATGGGTGCGTCGCTCATCTACCTGCTGAGCCCTATCGACATTTCCCCCGACTTTATTCCCGTAGCGGGCTGGATTGATGATGGCGTAGTGGCCACCTTGCTAGCCACTGGCATTACCCAAGTCCTACTCGATCGCCGCCAGACCCTAAAAGCTCAGAAAACCCTGGCCGACAATGCTACCAGAGTGACATCTCTGCCTACCGACCCCAAGAACTCCTAATGAACTGGCTGCTTGACCCGCTCAACTACGACTTTATGCGTCAGGCGCTGCTGGCCAGTCTGCTAGTAGGTATCTTGTGCCCGGTGGTCGGCACCTATCTGATTGTGCAGCGCATGGCCATGCTCGGGGATGTGGTAGCCCATGGGGTGCTGCCGGGTCTAGCGATCGCCAGCTTTTTCAACCTCCCCATCCTGCTGGGGGCGTTTACCATGGGTCTGTTTAGCACCGCCGTCATTACCTGGATTCGCAGCCAGTCCCGCATTAAAGTCGATACGGCAATGGCCATTACCTTTTCCACCTTTTTCTCCCTGGGCATCACCCTGCTGACGGTGTTTCGCAGCCGTGTTTCCCTAGAACAGCTGTTGTTTGGCGATATCCTGAGCATCAGCCCTAGTGATGTCTGGCAAATTGCTGCGATCGCTGGACTAGTGCTGGTAGGCGTAGCCCTGTTTTACAAAGAACTGCTGTTCTTCACCTTCGACCCACTTGGCGCTGAAGCCCTAGGACTACCCGTCAACGCCGTCAACCTCGGTCTGATGACCGGTATAACCCTAGCCATCATCGCTGGCATGAAAACCGTAGGTGTAATTTTGGTTGTGGCCCTCATGGTTGGCCCTGCCGCCACCGCCTATCTGCTGGTCAAAGAACTCCACTGGATGATGATCCTAGGCGCAGTTCTAGGAGTACTCTTTGGGATCGTGGGCATGTACAGCAGCTACTATTTAGACATTCCAGCGGGGCCTGCGATCGGTCTGACGGTATTTGCTGGGTTCTTGCTAGCTCTGCTGTTTAGCCCCCGTCAAGGCATTTTCACCCGGCGTTTCCAAAAAGAGTGTAGCTAATAGGCATCCTCTTCTGGTTCACAGTCAGCTACAATTACCATCTACCTTATGTTTTTTCGTTTAGCTAAAGGCCTAAACTCTTATAGCTGAATTTGGCGTCAAGCCCAGTCAACTGAAACCCATAAGTAGGAAATATTTTGTTGATGCCAGAGTGCCCTACGATTAAATTGGTCAGCCAAAACCTTTGCCAAAGTCTGATTAATATCTATGCTTTAAAGATACAGCTCCACCAACGAATGGTTCGACCAAAACGAGGAATGAGAGTGATTCAGTTTTTTGGTTTGTAATAAAAACCTCATCTTCTTAATAAGGTTCTTGTTATCTCATCTGAGTTCTTTGAAGTATTTATTTTTGACTGATGCAGCAGTTTAGCTCTACGCCCAATGAATTAGTAGCAAGCTTTTGGCGTCACCGTGAACTCATCGGCTCCCTTATTCAACGCGATATCGTAGGTCGATATCGTGGATCCGCATTGGGCATAATTTGGTCTTTTATCCACCCAATGTTTATGCTGGCCGTTTACACCTTTGTATTTAGCGTTGTTTTTCAGGCTAGATGGGGAAATGGTAGCGATTCTAAAGCTGAGTTTGCACTAGTTCTTTTTGCTGGTCTGATTGTTTTTAACCTGTTTGCTGAATGTGTAAATCGAGCATCTGGATTAATTACGTCAAATGTTAACTATGTAAAGCGGGTTGTCTTTCCGTTGGAGATACTTCCCTGGGTAACTTTAGGCTCAGCTCTTTTCCATGGCCTAATGAGCATCATTGTATGGTTAGTGTTCTATATAGTGCTGTTCGGTTTGCCCAAGATTAGTATAATTTTGCTACCGGCAATAATTTTACCTCTCATTTTCTTGACTATGGGGCTTACTTGGTTTTTTGCAGCTCTGGGGGTCTATCTCCGTGATATCTCGCAGGTAACTACGATTATGACCACAGTGCTCATGTTTCTGTCCCCGATTTTCTACCCTGCCTCAGCTTTGCCGCAGAATTTTCAGCCCATACTCCTTCTAAACCCACTTACCCCTGCCCTTGAGCAATTTAGAGGAGTATTAATGTGGGGTGAAGTACCTAGGTTTCATGCTTGGGTATTGTACTTATCACTAACAGCTACTGTAGGTTGGTTAGGCTTTGCTTGGTTCCAAAAAGTACGTAGAGGATTTTCTGATGTCCTCTGACTTGGCGATTAGTGTCAACAGTCTCAGCAAATGCTATCAGATCTATGAGAAGCCTCAAGATCGTTTACTCCAAATGCTTAGTAGAAGCAAAAAACAGTACTTCAAAGAGTTTTGGGCGCTAAAAGACATATCATTTGAAATCGAAAAGGGTGAAACATTTGGCATAGTTGGTCGCAATGGTAGCGGTAAGAGTACTCTCCTTCAGATACTTGCTGGGACTCTAGCTCAGACAAGTGGAGCTGTAACTGTAAATGGTCGAATTGCGGCTTTGTTAGAATTAGGTAGCGGTTTCAATCCCGATTTTACGGGTCGGGAAAATGTTTTTTTGAACGGCAGCATATTAGGCTTAACAAAGCAAGATATTGCCAGTCGTTACGATGAAATTGTGGAATTTGCTGATATAGGCGAATTCATCGATCAGCCGGTCAAGACATACTCCAGCGGTATGTTTGTGCGCCTTGCATTTGCTGTGCAAGCTCATATTGACGCGAGCATTGTTATTATCGATGAGGCTTTAGCAGTAGGAGATGTCTTTTTTAGGCAAAAGTGCTATTCCCGCCTCGAGCAGCTAAGAAATTCTGGCGCAGCTGTGCTTATAGTCTCCCATTCTCTGCCTGATATCGAACAATATTGCACGCGAGCTATTTTACTCGATCATGGCAATCAAGAGTTTATAGGCTCATCTAGCGAAGCTGTTAAAAAGTATTACTTACTAAATCAATCGACTCGCCAATATTGGTCGGAGAAGCACAGCGTTGAGCTTTCTGAAAACCATCATCAGCCGTTCGACCTTCAGGAATTCTCTGTGCCGCCTAGAGAATTATTCCTTGATTTGTCAGGCAAAAATCAAGTTAACCAAGGAGGTGCTATTTGTACAGGAATCATCTTGTGCGACAACAAAAATCAACCCTGTTATAGTTTTCGGCAGGGTGACGAAGCCATTTTTTACTACGAGTTTGAGCTGCTAACTGCTGTAGAAATTCCTATTTGTGGGGTTGTCTTAAAAAATGATCGCGGGATTATTGTTCATGGCAAAAATAGTTGGCAAGTTAACCACGATCTGCCAAAAGCTATAGTTACTGGTAGTAGAATTTTGAGTCAGCATAAAATAACTCTAAATTTACAGCCTGGCGAATATACCTTTGAAATTGCCTTAGCTTCGTTAGAAAACTTTTGGTGGCAAAAACGTGAACACGTTTCCCATGAAGAAATCTCTTCCCAATTTCATAGGCTCTGTTGCCTTCCTGATGCCGGTTCTTTTACAATTGGGTTCGCTTCCAAGGATGGAGTGAGTGTTCTAACACATCATGGAATTGCTGACTTGCCAGGCGACATAAGGAGTACTTGTATCTTACAGTCCTCCGAGAAAGAAAATTGATATTTGAATCCTAAATAGTTCGAAATTAATCAATTTGCTGGTTTAACCTTTAAGGAGAAGTTATATGAGAACTCTGATTTTGCAGAAGCAGGAGGTGCTTCAAGGCTATGATGCAGTTTCTCAGCTCTATCCTTACGTTCCTCCTTTGAGCCATTGGCGTGCCTGGGAATATGCTGCATATCAAAAGTATGAGCTAACGGGCCATGTTCTGGATCTGGGTTGTGGAGATGGAAAGTATTTTGAGCTGCTCTGGCCACGAGCTGATCAAGTTACTGGAGTAGACATTAGCCCAGTTGCAGTTGAATTAGCTAAGAGAAGTGGTGTTTACCAAAACATTCACCTTACTTACGCCCACCAAATACCAGAACCTAATGCTATCTTTGATCATGTTTTTGCTAATTGCTCTTTAGAGCATATGGATTGCATTGATGAGGTTTTAGCAGAAGTCAATCGCTGTCTTAAGCCAGGGGGTACTTTGCTGTGCAGTGTGGTAACTGATCGTTATGAGCAATGGGCTTTACTTCCTAATCTTGTTTCGATGGCTGGTTTTAGCAACGCATCACAAGTTCTTAGGCAAGATTTTTCTACTTATCATCATCTGTCCAACCCATTTCATCCAGATAAATGGCAGCAGCACTTTATCAACGCAGGGCTCATACCCGAGGAACATATCCCAATTCTGCCAAAGCACAACAGCGGCTTTTTTCTTTTGATGGACGGTATCTGGCATGTTAAGAGTAAAGATGTAGGAGAAATAGGAGACTCTATTTTTCCATTTTTATCATCTAATCCTAATTTTCCGGCTGCTTTTAGGAGTTTTTTAGAAGGCTTGTTAGAGATGGAACTGGATTGGCAGGATTGTAGTGGCGCTGTCTTTATGGCAAGAAAAGAAAGGTAAAAGATATGCGTAGTTGCTGGTGCGGGAGTGCTGAATTTTCAGCGTTTAGCCCCGATTATAGTGAATGCAAAATTTGTAAAACACTTGTTCTTCAAAATTCATTGCCTGATAATTATCTCATCGTCAAAAATGATGAAACAGATTTTTATGGTAAACAATATTGGCTTGGTCATCAAAACAGAGACTTTGGTTATCCTGATGTCTATGAGCGAGCAAGGAATGATTTGACCGAGCGCAATCTTCATTGGTTCAAGGCGCTGATGAAGTATTGTTTGCCACCTGCAGATATTTTAGAACTAGGTTGTGGTCACGGTAGTTTTGTGGCACTTCTGCAGCAGGCCGGTTACAAAGCTTCAGGAGCCGAGATGAGCCCATGGGTTGTGTCTTTTGGCCGTGATACCTTTCAGATTCCTATGTATTTAGGGCCGGTTGAAGGTCTTGATATTCCTTCAAACAGTTTAGATGTGATAGCCCTAATGGATGTGCTAGAACATCTACCTGATCCAGTGGCAACCCTTTGCCATTGCGTTGACTTACTGAAACCGGGAGGGTTTCTGATAATTCAAACTCCAGAGTTTCAAGAGGGGATGAGTTATCCGCTTTTAGAAGAATCTAAAAGTCCGTTTTTGGAGCAGCTAAAGGTCGATGAACACTTGTATTTATTTAATCAAAAATCTGTAACTAAATGCCTTGAACAAGTTGGCCTAAAATATGTTTGTTTTGAGCCTGCTATCTTTGCTGCTTATGACATGTTTTTGATTGCTTCTAAAGAACCTTTGGTTACTCATAGTTCTGATGCGATAGAGAATGCCCTCTTGGCTCATCCATATAGTCGGTTGACGTTGGCACTGCTTGACTTAAGAGAGCGAGAGCTGGCTTTGGTTGAAGCATTGAAAGAATCGGAGAAAGATCGGGCTGAACGACTAGACCAAGTTACTATTTTGACGCAAAAATTAAAAGAATCTGAGATCGATCGCGAAGCGCGGCTAGATCAAATTGATGCTTTAACTAGATGGCTTAAGGAGGAGCGTGGTGAGATCTAGCTTCAGTAACTTTAAAGCTTTTTTCAAGGAGGATAGATTGTTTCCTGAGCCATCGAAGTGTACCTAATTTTGTATAAGCAAGCATTTCAGATGTAAACTTGTGTGCCTCATTAAAGTAAGGTTGTATAAAACGAATACCGTTAATTGTAGTAATAGAATTTCTATATATGGTGAAACCTTCTGTTATCAAAGTTGCTGTCGATTTAACACCTCTTCGTCCAGGTGGTGAAAATGGTGGAGCTAAGACTTTGATCTTAACTCTTTTAAAGGAATTCTCTTTAGTTCAGTCGAACGATTTTGAGTATCTCTTAATTGCTGAATCTTGGAATTATCAAGAGCTACTAGAATTTCAGTCAAGTAATATCACCTGTCTTCTAAAGTCAGACATCTTTTTTGCACTCACAGTAGAGTCTAATCAATCAAAAGAGGATTGCAAAAGCAATTTAGGCTTTCTCAAATTATCATCGCTCAAGTCCAAGCCAAAAAAAATATTAAAGATATTACTGAATAAATTTGTTATCGGTGGAAGATACGTTTTGAAAAAACTTCCATTTCGGTTTTCAAGACTTGCTCTTCCTCTTAAAAAATACCTAAACGAGTTTCGAAATGGTCTGCTTATACAAGAGGCGGTTGCTTCGGTCTTCAAGCCAAAAATCCTGCAAGAAAATTACAACATTGATTTGCTGTTTTGTCCTTTCTCTGCCCCAACATTTGCGGAGCCTGAACTGCCTCTTGTTGCAATTGCTTATGATTTGCAGCACTTGGATTTACCATTTTTTTTTAGCGATGATGAAAGATCTCATCGGACTCGGTTTCTCAAAGATCTTTTGCACAAGGCCAGTCAGATTGTTTGTATTTCTGAGTTTACGCGCCAGTCTTTCTTAACCCATCTGAATGGGGATGCTGAGAGGTTGACATCGGTTCCTATCTGTATCCATGAACGCCTGACCAAAATTTCAAATGGCTTGGCTGAAACTATTCTTAATCAGTTAGGTTTAGGAGAACGACAATATCTTTTTTTCCCTGCTAATTTCTGGCCTCACAAGAATCATCGTATGCTTCTAACTGCATACTCCATATATAAAAAAAAGTTTCCAGAGTCAGTCGTAAACTTAGTATTTACTGGAGCATTAGAGGAGCCACAGAGAGAAATTAAAGAATTAGTGTTTAAGCTAGGTTGTGAAAAACATATCCATTTTTTAGGCTTTTTAAGCCAAGTAGAATTAATTGCCGTGTGGCAAGGCTGCAAAGGTTTGATATTTCCCTCACTTTATGAGGGATTTGGTATTCCACTTCTAGAGGCTATGTGGTTTGATAAACCAGTTGCCTGCAGTTCGATCGGAAGCTTACCTGAAGTTGGTGGAGATGCAGCCGTCTATTTTGATCCGCGTAAACCAGAAAGTATTGCTGATGCGATCGCCGCTGTTGCTCACAATGATGCGTTGACTACTCAACTGAGAGGCCACGCTCAGAAGCGACTGAAAATGTTTAGCCAACGCTCCATGACTGAACAATATTTAGATGTGTTTAAAGCTGCTGTGACACATTTATCACCGCCTCGGAGATTGGTATGACTCTTACCTTTAGTGTAATTACCCCATCTTATAATCAGGGACAGTTTATTGAGCGGACGATTCAGAGCATTCTGTCTCAAACTTCTGTTGAATTTGATTATATGGTTTGTGATGGGGGTAGTAACGATGGGACGGTAGAAATCTTAGATAAATACCGGACTTATTTAAGCTGGGTTAGCGAAGCCGACAGTGGGCAAGCAGATGCCGTAAACAAAGGTATTCGCTCTACTAAAGGAGATGTTATTGCTTGGATTAATTCTGATGATATTTACTATCCTGAGGCTTTCAAGAAAGTAAGAAATATATTTTTAAATTATCCTGAAGTTAACGTAGTCTATGGCAATGCCAATCACATAGATAGAGAAGATAATTATATAGAGCCATATCCTACCGAGCCTTGGAACTATATTCGTTTAAGAGAAATATGTTTTCTATGTCAGCCTGCTGTCTTCTTTCGACGCCGAATGGTAGATAACTATGGCGACCTAGATATCAGTCTTAAATTTTGTATGGATTATGAGCTCTGGCTTCGGTATGGTAAGCAAAATGATTTCTTTTATATTCCAGATTTATTAGCTGGTTCACGACTTTATCAGGATACTAAAACTTTAGGTCAAAGGGTTGCTGTTCACTATGAAATCAATGAGATGCTAAAAGCTAAGTTTCTTAAGTCTCCTGAACGGTGGGTTTTAGCTTATGCTTCGGTCTCGGCAGAAGAACGAGAGAAATCTCAAGGGCGTGATCCACGCAATTTATGGGTCCAAGTACAGCGCGTTAATGCATTTTTCTTTGAGGCTTTTTATGGCTATCGTCGGTGGCGAAGTTTTGCAGTTTCACCTTCGACAGTTTGGCAAATATTGCGTTGGACAGTAGCTGCTTATTACCGTTTTTTGCGAAGTAGAGTTACTTTATAGTTAGGCTTGTTATGAGAATAGGGTTTGATATCAGCCAAACTGGCAGTACAAGAACTGGCTGTGGTTTTTATGCTGATGCTTTGATAAGAAAAATGGTGAGCCAACATCAAGAAGACACATTTTATCTTTATAAAACTTTTGGCACTACTTATTGGGATCCTGAATATCGGGAGAACATTTCGTCTTTAGACTTTAAGAATTGTGTTTATCCCTTGGATTTTAAGCGAAAAGAAGACTCTTTTCGCTTTTGGAGTAGTCCTCGGGGAATTGATGAAAGTCAAATTGGTTTCCCTGAAATTATTCATTCTAATAATTTTTCGAGTCCGCGCTTGCCCCAAGCCCGGTTAGTTTATACTGTCTATGATTTGAGTTTTATTGACTTACCTGACTGCACTACTGAAGAAAATCGTCACATTTGTTTTAATGGAATGCTGGAAGCATCGCTTTTAGCTGATATGGTAATCGCTATTTCTCATTACAGTAAGAAAAGATTTTTAGAAAACTTTCCACATTTTCCTGAGGAGCGTGTGGAAGTAACTCATTTGGGCAACCGCCTGCCGGTGCATGGTCCTGAAGAACCCGTGCCACAGCTTGCTACGGAAAAAAACTTTTTTCTTTCTGTGGGAACTTTAGAGCCTAGAAAAAACCTGCGCCGATTGCTTGCAGCTTACAAACGCTACGTTGGCCAGCAAAATTTGCCAAAACCACTGGTTTTGGCAGGGACAAATGGTTGGCTAGAAGATGATTTGAATACTTATATTGCTGATCTCAAATTACAGAATCAGGTGTATGTTCTGGGTTACGTTAGTGACGCTGTTCTTCGATGGCTTTACCGGCATTGCTGGGCATTTGTTTATCCATCTCTTTACGAGGGCTTTGGCTTACCCGTATTAGAAGCTATGGGATTTGGCGCGGCGGTGATCACGTCAAATACGAGTAGTATGCCTGAAGTTGGTGGAAATGCTGTTTTCTATGTTGATCCACTTAATGAAGAAAGTATTGTGGCGGCGCTAACGCAAGTTGATGGGCCTGTCTGCCGTAATTCATGCCGGGAAAAAAGCCTGCAGCAGGCTCAATTTTTCTCCTGGGATAGGACTTCCGCTGCGGTCCATGCTGCTTATGAGCGGGTATTGCAGATGCCACGTTACAGTCGCCCTGGCGCAAACACTGAGATAAATTGTTCTCAATAGAATAAGTTGTCAAGTGTGCTTGATTTGCCTGCGTAGAGGTGTCTGAAAAAGACTGTCTAGGAAGAAAAATTTTAGAGGATATAGAATCTGATAACGCAGAACTAGTTCGAGGAGGAAATAAAATATTTTGGTTTTTAATTAATTATGATGGTGTAGCTTTTGGCCTATATATGTTTAAGGTTGTTGTAGACGCTACCCCTGTTTTACCTAAGCCTAGTGGGGTGGGGCTATACGTACTAAATCTGCTGTGGGCTCTGCGATCGCTGCAATCAACTGAAAACTTTAGCCTCGGCGTTGCTTATCAACCCAGCTTGAAGAACTGGCTACGAGGGAATCTGGCTTTGCCTGAGGCGCTTGCAGTCTATAACAATGTGGCCGTCTTACCTCTGCCGGTGCGTTTGCTTAATCTGCTCGCCCAGGCACCTAGAAATCCGATTTTGGGACAGCTAGAGCATCGATTTGGTCAGCCCGACGTCTACCACGGCACCAACTATGCGGTCTATCCCTGTCGGCACAGCCAGCGAGTGATGACGATTTACGATCTGTCATTCCTGCGCTATCCCGAATATGTGACTGCCGTGGTACGCACCTACAGCCAGAGGGTGCGGCAGTGCTTGGATTGGACTGACCTAGTAGTGACAATCTCGGAAAGCTCGAAGCGCGACATTGTGGAGCTGTTGGGGGTGCCGCCGGAGCTGGTGTGGGTGACACCTTTAGCTAGCCGCTACGCCGATGATGCTCAGGCAAGTAGCGATGTTGTAGAAGCGGTTGATTTGGGCGATCGCCCCTACATTCTTTTTGTCAGCACCCTAGAACCTCGCAAGAATGTGGTTCGTTTGATTCAAGTTTTTGATCGGCTGAAGACTCAGCACAAAATTGATCATCAACTGGTGCTGGTGGGGCAGAAAGGATGGCAGTTTGAGCCGATTTTTGAAGCGATCGCCGCCTCACCCTGGCGGCACCACATTCGTCATCTCGACTATCTCTCCGATGCTGAGGTGGCCTACTGCTACCAAAATGCTGATGTGTTTGCCTACCCTTCGCTCTATGAGGGGTTTGGCCTGCCCGTGCTGGAGGCCATGACCCTGGGCTGCCCGGTGGTCACGGCCAATACGTCGTCTCTACCCGAGGTGGCCGGTGATGCGGCGCTGTTAATAGACCCTACCAGCGTAGAAGACTTGGCTGAGGCGCTGGAGCGGGTGGTTGGCGATCGCCCCTTACGCCAGACCATGATCGCCAAGGGCTACCAGCAGGCAGCTCAGTTTTCTTGGACTCGTACGGCTAAATCGACCCTGGCGGCCTATCGTTCACTACTATAGGTAAGCTGAACTCTTTGACCTATAGAGTATTTTCAATGGCCAAAAAAGCATTGATTACAGGCTTAACTGGCCAGGACGGCTCGTACCTGGCTGAGCTTTTGCTGTCACAGGGGTATGAGGTCTGCGGCATGGTCAGGCGTTCTAGTTCCAGCAGTTTTGAGCGCATCAGCCATTTTTCGAATCAAATTGAAGTCATATCGGGCGATCTGCTCGACCAGTTCTCGCTGATTGACGCCATCGATCAGACGCAGCCCGATGAAATTTACAACTTGGCTTCTCAAAGCTATGTGCCCCTATCTTGGACTCAGCCCGCCCTAACCGCTGAGTACACGGCCCTGGGGGTATCTCGCCTGCTGGAAGCGATTCGGCGCTGCAAGCCCAGCACCCGCTTTTACCAGGCATCAAGCAGTGAGGTGTTTGGCGAGCCCGATGAGTCTCCTCAAACCGAGCGCACGGCCTTTAGGCCCCGCAACCCCTACGGCGTGGCCAAGGCCTACGCCCACTGGATGACGGTGAACTACCGGCAAAAGTATGATCTGTATGCCTGCTGCGGCATTACATATACCCACGAGTCGCCGCGGCGGGGGGCCGAGTTTGTCTTTCGTAAAATTACCCGGGGGGCAGTGCAGATTAAACTCGGCCAGGCCAAGGAGCTGCGGCTGGGCAATCTAGACGCCCGACGAGACTGGTGTCATGCCCAAGATGTGGTGACGGCGATGTGGCTGATGCTGCAGCAGGAGAGCCCTGACGACTACATCATTGCCAGCGGTGAGACCCATTCGGTGCGCGAGCTAGTGGATTGTGCGTTTAGCTATCTGGGTCTGGACTACCAGCAGTACGTCAGCGTTGATCCGACGTTTTATCGCCCCGATGAGGAGGTGCAGCTGGTAGGGTCGATCGACAAGATTAAAACCAAGCTGAGTTGGCAGCCCCAGTATTCGTTTCAGCGCCTGGTCGAATCGATGGTTGATCACGACCTGAAAACGTTGAATGGGTAGGCATCAGCTAACCGCTCGTAGGCACGGAACACATCTTAAACGACTCTGGCATGACTGAGGCCTCACTGCTGATTAACTTGGCGTTTGTCCCCACTAAGCCCACAGGGCTGGGGGTCTATGCGCTTAATCTAATTCAGCATTTGTCGCGGGAAGATAGTTGTTTGCTCAGCGATCGCCCCATCGCCGGGCATCGCCATCTCCCCTCACCCATGGGGGCGACTACTGATTCAGGCAAGCAGGGCCATGCTCGGCGGCTGTGGTGGACTCAGTTTCAGGTGCCGAAGCTGTATCGCCAGCTTGGGGCAAAACTGCTGTTTTCGCCCATTCCCGAAACACCGCTCTGGTCATCGTGCCGAACGGTGGTGACGGTGCACGACCTAATTCCCCTGCACTTTCCCCAAAAGGGGTCGCCGCTGACGCTGTACTTTCGACACTATTTGCCCCAGGTCATTCGCCAGGCTGAGCACATTATTTGCGACTCGGAGTCAACCCTGCGCGATATCCACCATTTTTTTGGTCCACTACCCAAGGCAGCAACGGTCGTGCCTCTAGCCTACGATACTGAGCACTACCGCTGGCTAGATCTGCCACGTCAGCCCTATTTCCTCTACGTAGGCAGCCACTACACCTACAAGAACCTGGGCCGTCTGATAAAAGCCTTTGCCCAGACTGCACTGCCCGACTTTAAGCTGTTGATCGCAGGAGCGCCGGACCCTCGCTATACGCCAGCGCTGCAAGCTCAGGTGGAGGAGATGGGGCTGGGCAATCGCGTTCAGTTTTTGGCCTACGTTCCCTACGACCAGCTGCCTCAATTAATCAACCAAGCGATCGCGCTGGTGTTTCCCAGCCTTTGGGAAGGTTTTGGCCTGCCCGTTTTAGAGGCGATGGCCTGCGGCACCCCTGTAATTACGTCTAACCTATCATCGCTGCCGGAGGTGGCTGGAGAGGCTGCGCTACTAGTTGATCCTTACAACGTGGGTGAGCTGACCGAGGCAATGATTTCTATTGCTAATAATCAAAGGCTTTGGGAAACCCTGCACTATGCTGGGCAAGCGCAAGCAAGGCAATTTGGCTGGAGAAAGACAGGCTACCAGACCAGTGACATACTTAGGCAATATTTATAAAGGACTACGCCTCTGCAAGTTTGATCACCAAGCTTTGTTTAGCTAGATTTAGCCCGGTAGGGCAGACAGTTTTATTCCTGCGAATTTATCTAACAAAAATATAGGAAAAAAATTAAACTCAAATTTCTATTTGATTTTGAACAGGAAAGTATGAATAGAGTAAAAGAGTGCTGAGTCACGATTGGCATTGATGGAGTCTAGTCACCTATAACTTGCCTAACATATTACTCAACAATAATTTTCCTCTATTACTACTAGCTCTGTAGCCGATGATCTTCCATAAGAGATAGCATTTTGCTAGACACTTCCTCCATATTCGTCTGCTGAAACTCACTGGCAGGCACTTTGCGAGCAATAACAATACTGGTTAACCCTTTCACGGACTCGTATGCAAGCGAGATACTATGCTTAAGTTGCATTAATGCACCTTCAGGCGTGCTAATGTCGCATAAAGGTAGTTGGTTAACGCGGGCATACTGCTCAACAACACCAAAGCCAGCCTTTAGCATTATTTGTTTCTGCAACAAGAACGGCATATCCTTCTCAGTTGTTCCGTATTTTTTCATCACAGCAATGCTATCTTCGGTTTGAGAATGTCCAGCTCCTGGTTCGGCAGTAATTAGAATACCATTCTCATTTAAGGCATCGTAGATATTCTTGATAACCTTATAGGCGTCTTCGGCATGATGTAGAGCATCATAAATGACTGCAATGTCAAAGCCTGAAGGTAAGGAATCTACCTCGTAGTCGCAAACCTGGAAACGCAAGGAAGGCCCAGCACGTCGGTTTGCAAGTTCGATCATGTCAGGGCTGATATCGAGTCCTAAAACTTCGTATCCACGCTGGCAAAGGAGATCACTCGTCCAACCACTGCCAACACCTATATCGAGTAGACGTGCCGGAGGTTGCGGTAGAAAACGCATCATTTGACCAATATCAATTAAGTAGTTACCGCATTGGGCATCAGAAAACGGTTTTTGTTCTAAATAGTTTGTGAATTCCTCAACAGCAATACCCTCAGCGGACGATACATTTTTGATGTAGTTAATTTCATTAGATTTTGACATGACAGATTATATGTAATGTACAACACTTGGGGTGGTCTTAAAAATTGAATTGAAGAAAGGCTAGCTATGGCATAAAAAAGCTTATTTCTGAATACAGCACATGACGATAACCCTGAGTAAATCATAGCCGAACTATATGTATATCTCTCAAGGTGAGCAGGAGATTGCTTTGAGTCCATGATGGCAAGCTTAGGCAATCAAAACGACTGCTGAAGTCCATTAACCTCCGTTTAGTTCGTCGAGAATCTCAAATTCGCTGTACCGTTAAGATTTTTTATTTACAAAGAGCTTAGGAGTTTTCTGCACCATAAAGTTGTATGATATTAAGCTAGGTATATATGTAGCTTAAGGCACACAAGGTTTCTTGCAGTATGCACAACCCTATAATACCCCTACCTAAATTCGTGTTGCTATTCAGCATATTGTTACAAACTTTCCCTTAACGATGACTCACGCGCACAATCCAATAGCTGATGGCCAAAGCAAAGACGGCGATCGCTAGCCCAATCAGCGTTGTACCCGGTACATCCTCCAAGTCAAGAATAATGAACTTCCGACCTACCGCCGTCAGGGCCGTGGCGATGACCAGCTCAACCTGCACCACGTGCTTTTTAATGTAGGCGGTGATATTTTCTAAAATCTCCAGGGCGATCAGCACGGTTAAAAACAGGCCAAAAACATCGATTACAGTTTCGTCCAAAAACTCGCCAGGGGCGGTGGTAAAAATGGCTCTAACCAGCACCCAGGCCAGATCAAACACGATCGCCAGAATAACGATCACCATACCCAGGGAGAGCGCCTTTGAGACGCTGCCCTCAAACTGGTGCAGGCGGCTTAAAAAGGTGTCGTTTTCGAGTTGCTTGATTAACCGTTTGGCCCAATTTGCCATCGATGCTGACTGCTCAAGAAGTGGGTGCTGCTGAGAGAATAGACGATTCTGTAGCCTCGGGTAAAGTTTCGGCGGCTACAGTCGCCGCCTCGGGTCGCTTCAGCGGCACGACCTGCACTGCGCAGGCCTTGAGCTCGGGCTGGCCTGATACTGGGCAGGCCACCGGGTGGGTGAGGGCGTTGCACTCGGCATCGGTAGCCCACAGGCTGCCCCAGTGCATAGGCACAAATAGGGTACCCCGGCGAATATTTTGGGTGACCAGCAGGGGTAGCCGGACGATGCCGCGGGGCGATCGCACCTCCACCCATTCACCCCCCTGCACCTGGAGCTGCTGGGCATCGCGGGGGTTGATCTCCAAAAACGGAGCCGGGTGCATTTTCTGAATCTTTTCGATCCGCCCGGTGCGGGTTTGCGTGTGCCAGTGACCGTAGAGCCGACCGGTAGTGAGCACAAAGGGAAACTGGTCGTCGGGCGGCTCGGCCAGGCCGTTGGAGTGGAAGGCGGCGAAGCGAGCCCGGCGATCGGCGGTGTTGAAAATACCTCGGGTGTAGAGGCGCTTGTCGTGACGGGTGGCGGCGGTGGTAGCGGTCTCAGGGTCGGGACAGGGCCACTGAATGGGGCCAAGCTCTCGCAGGCGATCGTGGCTGAGGCCGGTGATATCGCAGGGCTGCCCTCGGGTGATTTGGGTAAACTCGCGGTAGACCTCGGCGCTGGTGGCGAAGTCAAACTGGTAGGCAAAGCCCAGACGGCGGCCCACCTCGGCAAAAATTTCCCAATCGGGGCGGGCCTCGCCGGGGGGCGAGCGAAAGGCGGAGCAGAGGGTCACTACCCGTTCAGAGTTGGTCATGGTGCCGGTTTTTTCGCCCCACTGGGCAGCGGGCAGCAGTAAGTGAGCAAACTCGGCGGTTTCGGTGGGGTAGTAGGCGTCTTGGTAGACGGTGAAGGGAGACTGGCGCAGCGCGGCCTTGGTGCGGTTGAGGTCGGGCAGGCTGACTGCTGGGTTGGTGGCGGCAATCCACAGCAGGCCCACCTGCTGGTGCTCTAGGGCCAGCATCATTTCGCCCACGGCCAGGCCCGGTGTTGCCGAGATTTGCCCGGTGGGCAATCCCCAGAACTCTTCCACCTGGCGGCGGTGGTCAGCGTTTTTCACCAGACGATAGCCCGGCAAAATGTGGGATAGCCCGCCGGCTTCGCGCCCGCCCATGGCGTTGGGCTGCCCGGTGAGGGAAAATGGCCCCGCCCCCGGTCGGCCAATATTGCCGGTCATCAGGTGAAGGTTGATCAGCGACCTGACCTTTGCCGTTCCCTCCGACGACTGGTTGAGCCCCATCGACCACAGTGACAGCACCGCCTTGGCATCGGCCCAGGCACGGGCGGCGGTTTCTAAATCGGCGACAGAAATGCCGCAGCGATCGGCCACAATGGTCGGCTCGTAGTGGCGCAGCACCTCGGTGTAGGCGGCAAAGCCCTGAGTGCAGCCGTCAATAAACTCGGGGTCGAGGCTGCCCCAGCGCAGCAGCAGGTGGCCAATGCCGTTAAGCAGAGTGATGTCGCTGCCGGGGCGAATTGCCAGGTGCAGGTCGGCGGCCTTAGCGGTGTCGGTGCGGCGAGGGTCGACTACGATCAGCTTGACGTGGCCGTGGCGCTTGTGGTGCTTGCGCAGGCGGTTAAAGGCAATGGGGTGGCACTCGGCGGCGTTGGTGCCGATCAAAAAAGCGCAGTCAGTAGCCTCCAGGTCGGCGTAGCAGCAGGGCGGGCCGTCGCTGCCAAAGCTCTGGATGTAGCCTGCCACCGCCGACGACATGCACAGCCGCGAGTTGGCGTCGAAGTTGTTGGTGCCCAGGCAGCCCTTCACCAGCTTTTGGGCAACGTAGTAGTCTTCGGTTTGAAATTGCCCCGACCCGTAGACGCAGATGCCGTCCGGTCCCATCTCCTGGCGCACGGTTTGAATGCGGTTGACGATCGCATCCAGTGCCATCTCCCACGATACACGCCGGAATGGCTCGTCGAGGGAGGCTCGCATCATGGGGTATTTGAGCCGATCGCGATCGAGGGATTCGGCCACGGTGGCTCCCTTGACGCACACCATGCCCTGGCTAGAGGGGTGAGCGCGATCGCCCCGAGTCTGCCACAGCGGATTGCCTGCTGCGTCACGGTTAGTGGGCTTGTTGGGCTGGGCCGGAGGTAAAACTTCCAGGCCGCAACCCACGCCGCAGTAGGGACACAAGGTTTTAGCCGGATCGGTCATAGAGGGTGGATGGGTAAGGGGGTGGATGGGTAGGGGGTAGCAGTTCACAGCAGGGAAGTTCTTGGTGGAGATCCCCCCTGCTCTACTTTCTAAGGGGGCTTCCGAGGGAATCTCCTACAGCAGAAAATTTGGGAAATCGGTTTGAATCTAAGAACGCCTCACTCCAGGAACATGCAAAAACACAAGGTTGTGAAAACCTAATATTTGGCCTCGCCACCAGGTTATGGACTGTGCTACGTTTGCCTCAAATGCAAACTGTGTGTCCTGGGGCCGTTGGCCAGCAGGACATTTTTTTAATCCACTGTCACCATCACGCCATTGAGGTTGGCAGCGGTGCTCCTGGGCTGGGCACCGAAGTTTTTGATCAGCAGCGATCGCAGCACCCCATGCAGCTCATCGCAGGGAATGCCCTGCTGCACCTTTTCGCCCAGGTGAGCCTCCTTGCCCACCTTGCCGCCCATGAAAATGTCCACCCCTTCCACGGTTTTGCCGTCCTTGCGCACCTTGGTGCCCATCAGGCCAATATCGGCCACTTGGGGCTGACCGCAGGAGTTGGGGCAGCCCGTCCAGTGAATGCGCACCGGCTGCGATAGGGTGAGTTCTGCGTCTAGGGCCTCGGCTAGGGCCACGGCGCGCTGTTTGGTTTCCACCAGGGCAAAGTTGCAGAACTGTGACCCGGTGCAGGAGACCAGCGATCGCATTAGCGCCGAGGGGGCGATCGAGAATTTCCCCAGCAGCGGCTCTTGCCGCAGCACCGCCAGCCGCGAGTCGGGCACGTTGGGAATAATTACGTTCTGCTCCACCGTCAGGCGCAGTTCGCCGCTGCCGTAGACCTCCGCCAGGCGGGCCAGGTCAAGCAGATCGCTGGCCTGCAATCGCCCCACCGGAATGTGCAGCCCCACGTAGTTGAGCCCCACCTGCTTTTGGGGATAAATGCCAATGTGGTCGCGCTTGTCCCAGTCCATTTCATCCTTGGGCGCAGCTGACAGCAGCGGCTGCCCGTAGGCAGTTTCCACCGCGGCCCGAAATTGCTCCATGCCCCATTCGTCAATCAGCCACATCAGGCGGGCCTTTTGCCGGTTCACCCGCGGGCCATGGTCGCGGTACACCTCAAGAATGGCGCGACACAGCTCCACGACACTGTCGTCGTCGGAGGGTACCCAGGCGTTGAGCGGAATGGCGGCCTCACAGCGGCGGGCAGAGAAAAAGCCCCCTACCACGACGTTAAAGCCCAGCACACCCTCTCGGTAGGCGGGCACAAAGGCAATATCGTTAATCTCCGCATGGATGGAGTTGTCGCGCCCGCCCTCAATGGCGATATTGAATTTGCGGGGCAGGTTGCTAAAGGCCGCGTTGCCTTCGCCATTGGCGGTGATCATGTCTTGAACTTTGCGCACCAGCCCTTGGGTGTCTATCAGCTCGTCGGCGTCAAGGCCCGCCACGGGCGACCCGGTGATGTTGCGTACGTTGTCCATGCCCGATTGGATAGAGGTCAGCCCCGCCGCGTGCATGCGCCGAAAAATATCGGGAATGTCTTCGAGCAAAATACCGCG
The DNA here is from genome assembly GCF_039962255.1 of Leptolyngbya subtilissima AS-A7. Taxonomy (NCBI): domain Bacteria; kingdom Bacillati; phylum Cyanobacteriota; class Cyanophyceae; order Leptolyngbyales; family Leptolyngbyaceae; genus Leptolyngbya; species Leptolyngbya subtilissima. The sequence goes on from NZ_JAMPKY010000001.1 coordinate 497,307, forward strand.
CAGCTGAAGGTTTTGTCGGGTGGTGATGTCGGCGCTGCCATCTTCGCCGTAGCGTTGGATAATTTCCGCTAGGGTGCGGGCCTTATAGCCGTTGAGCAACCCGTTGGGCAGCCGCAGCCGCAGCATAAACTTGCCAGGCGTCACCGGGCGAAAGAAAATGCCCAGCCATTTGAGCCGATGGGTGAGGTCGGTGTCGTCCACGGCTTCCCACCCCAGCTGAGCAAACTGCTCCAGCTCGTGCTTGACTAGCAGACCGTCTTTGTCGGCCTTAAACTGTTCAAACTTATTGAGTTTGGCGGTGGCCGCTGTGCTGGCCGTGTTTATAGAAGTGGTCACTGGTACACCGTTGTAGCAAGACGTTTACCGACGCATCCCCTAACTGGTGAAAGTCTCCCAGTCTCCCCCAGACGCTACTGCCTCAATCGCTACAGAACGATCGAGATCAGCCTAGGGTTAGGTGTGGCTAGCCTAGAACCGCTCTAGAGAGGCTTTTGTATAGACTCATACGTTTTTTGAAGCACCATGCAGGCTCCGCAAGAGGCGGCTGCGCGAACTGCATAGTCAAACCTCGGGAAACCCAGGTTTAGGTCCTATGGTGTAGAAGGCCGGTTCCCGCCGATGCCAGTTCCAGAGCCAACCCAGAGCCAACTAGGAGCGCCCTGTGTCCTCTTTTGATCAGTTTGCGGTTTCATCATCTCCGTCGGAGGCGGCCCGAACTACGGTAGCCAAGTTAGGCGCCGGAGACTTCCACGATCGCTGGGAGCAGTCGCGCCAGGTCGCCGATCTGGGCGATGCGGCCTTAGACGATCTGCTGGCTATGCTTCAAGACAGTGAGTGCGATTGGGAAGCCCGCTGGTTTGCGGCCCGCGCTTTGGGAGAGTTCGATCGCCCCGAGGTAATTGCCGCCCTGGTCAACACCTTTGCCACCACAACCGACGAAGACCTGCGCCAGGCGATGGCAGCGGCCCTAACTCAGATTGGCCCTGGGGCGATCGCCGCCCTGGGTGAGCAGCTCGCTCAACCCGAGCTGCGGCCTGCGGCGGTGCAGGCCCTAGCCCGCATTCACCACCCCGCCACAATTCCTTGGCTAAAGCTGGCGATGGCCGATGCGCGATCGCCCGTGCGAGCTACTGCTCTCGATGCTCTCAGCGCCTTTGCCGACCTCACTCTGCTGCCCATGGTGCAGCAAGGCCTAGCAGATCCGGCGGCAGCGGTGCGGGCGGCGGCGGTGCGGGGGCTGCTGGCACTGCGATTGGGCCTGCCTGCCCAACAGCTAATCGACGCTCTCACGCCGCTGCTCGGAGACGCAGATGAACGGGTGGCCCAGCAGGCTACCTATGCTCTAGGGCGGTTGTCGAGTGCGGCGGCGGCAGCGCCTCTGCTACAGCTACTGCAAGCCCCCGGCACCCCTGAAGCTCTACAAATTTTCGCTGTGCAGGCTCTGAGTTGGCAGAATACCGCCACAGCCTTAGAAGGCCTGATTCAAGCCTGGGATTGGCTAGAGCTTCCCGCTCGGTTGACCCTGGTGCAGGGGCTAGCGGCTGTGGCCTCCAATCAGCGGTCGCGGGCCACAGCCGCTCTGGCGAACTGGCTACAGCTGTTGCCGCCCACCGCTGACAACAGCACCCTGCGTCGCCACCTGGTACTGGCCTTAGGGCAGGTCGGTGATTCTGTGCTGGAGTCAGAGCTGCGATCGCTGCTGCACGACCCTGACCCTGGGGTGCAGCTCCACGCTGAGGCGGCCCTGCGTCAGCTCCAGACCCAATCTGTCTAATCGCTTTTAGCCTGCTGCTGGGGAAGACTTAGGGACCAAGCATCCGTTATGCAAGGGCCGGAGTGAACTGGCCGGCTTGCGGCTCGCTGCTTTTCGCCAAGAACCCCGGCGACCTAAACCGGGTATCGCTACTTTTGATACCAAGTGCGGGAGTGCGATCTGCTAATCAAGACAAGGGCGGCCTAACGAAACCCCGTTAGGCTGTTTTGCTAGCAGCGGTGTGGATACCTGTCAACAATGCGCATAGAACAGCTCCAGGCGTTTCTATCGGTGGCTGAAACCGGCAGCTTTCAGTCGGCGGCGCAGCAGTGCGCGGTGACGCAGTCTACCGTCAGTCGCCAGGTGCAGGCCCTAGAGGCCGAGCTGGATGCGCCGTTGTTTCACCGGGGTGCCCAGGCCAAACTCACGGTGGCCGGAGAGCGTCTGTTGCCCAAGGCCCGGCGCATCTACCAAGACTGGATGCAGGTTTCTAAAGATATCGCCGATCTGATGGCCGGTAAGCAGCCCGAACTCTGCGTGGCGGCGATTCAGTCGGTGTGCGCCACGGTGCTACCGCCGGTGCTCCAGCAGTTTTGCTCGGAGTATCCTCAAGTGCAGCTGCGGGTGACGGCCTTGGGCAGCGATCGCTCCCTTAAGGTGCTGCGCGACGGCCTGGTTGATCTGGCCATTGTGATGGATAACCCTCGCCTCACCACCCAGCCCGAAATGGTGGTCACGCCCCTCTTTGAGGAGTCGGTTGAGGTGCTGATGGCAGGCAACCACGACCTGGCTCGCCAGCCCGTCATTTCCTGGGAGATGCTGGCTCGGTTTCCGCAGATTATTTTCAAAGATGGCTACGGCATGGCGCGGCTGGTGCAGCAGCAGTTTCAAGATCGGGGCGAAGAGTTTAACCCAGCGATGGAGCTTAATACCCTCGACGCCTTTCGGGCGGTGATTCGCCAGGGTAATTTTGTCGCGCTGCTGCCCCAGTCGGCTCTAGCCGACTGCCACGATGACCCCACCCTAGCGGTGCGCCCCACCGAAGCGCCGGTGCTGACCCGCTCAGTGGTGCTAGTGACTACCCGCGATCGCCTAGTGATTCCCCCCATCCAGCGGTTTCACGACCTGGTGCAGAGCCTGGCCACCCCCATTCGCCCTAGACCCGCAGCGGTGTCTTACAGTTAGGTAATCATCCTTTACGAACCCCTTGTTCCCAGGGTCAGCAGTCTCTATGAGCCATGAGTTTCGGGATTTGCTCAAGCAAGTTGGCAGCGGCAGCCACACCTCTAAGGCGCTGACCCGCGCCGAAGCCGCTGCCGCCACCCGCATGATGCTGACCCAAACGGCTACCCCAGCCCAGATTGGTGCGTTTATGATTGCCCACCGCATCAAGCGCCCCACTGTTGATGAGCTGGCGGGCACCCTGGATGCTTATGAAGCGCTGGGGCCGACCCTGCCCGCGATCGCCCCCGACAGCGCCTACAGCCGCCACGCTCTGGTGCTGAGCTGTCCCTACGACGGGCGGTCGCGCACCGCCCCCGTGAACCCGATCACGGCGCTGGTAGTGGCGGCAGCCGGGGTGCCAGTGGTGATGCACGGGGGTGATCGCATGCCCACCAAGGAAGGCATTCCACTGATTGAACTGTGGCAACAGTTGGGCGTTGACCTTCGCTCCCACAGCCTAGAGCAGGCCCACACCCTGCTCAACCGCACCGGTCTGGGTTTCGTCTATCTGCCTCAGCATTTTCCGCTGGCCCATGGGCTGGTGCCTTACCGCGAGCAGATCGGCAAACGCCCCCCCTTTGCCACGGTAGAGCTGCTGTGGTCGCCCTACGCTGGTCCACACACCCTGGCAATGGGCTTTGTTCACCCACCCACCGAGGAGTTCGCCAAGGGAACTTTTGCTCTGCGGGGCCAAACCGACTGGATTACCGTTAAAGGGCTGGAGGGCAGCTGCGACCTGGCGCGGGGAAGGACGGCGATCGTTGGGGTCAACCACCCTGGCCAGACCGATCGCCTGCTGCTGCACCCCCGCGACTATGGTCTAGAGGGCGACGATGTGGAGCTGGGCGATGAACTGACGCTGGGCGATCGCCTGCTAGACGTTCTGGCGGGCGGTACCACAGAACTTGCCAAGACTGCTCTGTGGAATGCCGGGTTTTACCTGTGGCAGGGCGGCGTGGCCGATTCTCTCGCAGGGGGCTTGGCCGAGGCCCAAACGCTACTGGCTACCGGTAAAGCACTGGCTAAACTAGAGGAATTCCGCCAGCAATCTGCCGATTTGACCCAGCCTCTCATCTACAGCCACAGTTAAATTACCGCAGAGTGAACCAATACTGTCTGTTGGCGTTTTCGACATTAATTAAAGATCAAGCCGGCATTTGCCGCCATAAATCAAGGGAAAACTCAGTTGACAGGAGTATTCTTGATCAAGTAGCGGAAAAGTCTCTGATAGAAACAAAATTTCGCTGCTTATCAAAGAATCGTGAAGGTTGCATAGAATTTCTATAAAGTGCCTCTGGCCCTGCAACACCTGGGTTTTGGGCGCGTCATGGAAGTTCAGCAATGAGGAGCATTGCGATTTCGATCGATGAGATGGGCAGACTGCGGATGTTGCACATGTACATGGTGCTACAAGAGTGTCTGTCTACCGCATCACTATTACACTCCAAAGACTCTACGGGGAATGAACGAGAATGACTCAAACTAACTGGGCTAAGCTACTGCGGGTAGCACCGCTTTCGGCGCTTTTGGCTACCTTGACCGTCGGCAGTGCGGCAGCGATCGCCCTAGCCGCCGAAGGGCCTATTCAAAATTTCAACTGGCTCAAAGATGAAGCCCTGCTCGACCAGGCTCTCGATGCAGCCCACACCAAAGACGATGACGACGACGATGATGACGATGACGGTGATGACGTCGAATCGGGCGAAGTCATCTACCAGCAGCAGCGCACCACGACCACGACGACCACCACCGTCAACCAGGTCAGCTTTAGCGATATTTCCACCAACTACTGGGCCAGCAACTTTGTCTATCGCCTCTCGGCCATCAAAGTCGTCAGCGGATTTCCCAGCGGAAATTTTCTGCCGAGCAACAATCTCACCAAAGCCCAGTATGCGGCGATGATTGCTCAGGCCTTTGATATGCCTGCTTCGCGTCAAACCGTCACCCTGCGCAACGTCAACCGCAGCTACTGGGCCTACAGCGCCATCCAAAAAGCCTATTCCATGGGCTTTTTAGAGGTCTCCAATGGGACGTTTGACACCAACGGCACCATGACCCGTCTCGACATGTTGGTGATGCTGGCCCGAGGGCTTAACATTACCCAAGTCACCTCTGGGCAGTCGGTCGATAGCCTGTTGAGCATCTTCAGCGATGCCAACCAGATCCCTAGCGAGTATCGCGTCATTATCGCGGCTCTGGTAGAGCGCGGCATTTTGGTGAACTATCCCACCATCACCCAGCTAAACCTGTTTGGGGTGGTTTCTCGCGCTGAAGCCTGTAGCTTTGTCTATCAGGCCCTGGCTTACATGGGCAAGGTCGAAACCGTTGAGTCGGCCTACATCGTCAACAGCAGCAACTTTTCCAATCTGACTGAAACCATCACCAACACCACCGAAACTACCACCGAAACTGGTGAGACTACCACCGAAACTGGTGAGGTGGATATGGGTGATGACGACGACGATGATGATGACGACGATGATGATGATCGCAGACAGAACTGCAACCAGGGCATCGGCAATGGTGCAGAGGGCTGTGACCCCGGCAACTCTCGCCCCCACGGCGGCAGCAATGACGAGGGTGGTCGCACCCCCGGCAACCGCTAGTCTACGTTCTCTGTCCTTATAAGTGTTACAAGACGCCCTGCGGGGCGTCTTTTTTTGCGCCTAAGAATCAGGGGTGGGGGTGTCGATGCCAAAGGCTTGAGCGGGGGGCAGTTGGAGCAGGCTGAGCAAGCCATCGAGCATGTACTGCACGGCCAAGGCTGCCAGCAGGACCCCCAGCACTCGGGTCACCACGTTGATGCCAATTTGGCCCAGCACCTTGGCCAGCGGCCGCGACAGCAGCAAAAACAGATAACACAGCAGCAACACCACCGCCGCTGCCGCTAACACCACACTCAGGCCCAGGTAATAGTTAGTTGACTCCCGCGATAGCACCAATATGCTGGCTAAGCTGCCCGGTCCGGCAATCAACGGAATTGCCAACGGAAACACGCTGACATCCTGCTTGGTACCCGCTTCCTGTGCTTCGGCTTCGGTTTCGCGCTCCTGGTGCACAAAGATCATGTCGAGGGCGATCTTAAACAACAAAAACCCCGCCGCAATTTGAAAGGCTTGCAGGCTGATGCCCAGGTTGTGCAGCACGTAGGCCCCCGTCAACCCAAAGGCTAAAAGAATGCCTGCCGACACCGCCACTGCTCGGGTGGCGATCTGGGTTTGCTCGGTCTCGGTGCGATCGCTCACCAACGCCAGGTACAAGGGCGCTAGCCCCACCGGGTCAATCACCACAAACAGGGTCAGAAAGGCTTTAGCAAACAGCGGCAGAATGATCGGCATAGGGACGCTTAGGAGACTGCCTCAAATCTACCGCTGTTCGGGGTAAACGGTCGCTCTCCCTTGTGTTAGATCAAGGGTATAGATCACCAGTCCAAACAGGTTTCAGCTATTGCAGTCAAGACCCAGCGATTTTCCCAAGGGATTAACTAGCTACCAGATCAAAGTCTTAGCGGCGGTGACCATGCTGGTGGATCACATCGGCGTGGTGTTTTTCCCTGAGGCGATCGCGTTTCGAATTATTGGGCGGATCAGCTTTCCGCTGTTTATCTGGCTGCTGGTACAGGGTGAGGCCCACACCAAGCATGTGGGACGCTATGGGCTGCGGCTGGTGGTGTTGGGCGTGGTGTCTCAGCCTATCTATCAAGCCACCTTTGATACGACTGAGCCCAATATTTTGTTCGAGCTGCTTTTGGGGCTGATCTGTCTGCGGTTGGTGCGGGCGTTTCCTCGATTTCAGCTGCCTATCTGGATTGGGGGGGCGGGTTTGAGCGAACTGCTGGCTATGGGCTACAGCAGCTACGGCATTGGGTTAATTGCTCTCACCCGATACTACCGCCCCACGGTGCCGTGGGGGTTGGCCTGGATCGGTTTTCATCTGCTTTGGGCCTGGATAGAGGGGCCATTTCAACTGCCGGCGATCGCAGTCCCCCTGATCTTTTGGCTGGCCAGTGGGAAGCGAGGACCCAAGGCGCGATGGTTCTATGCCTTCTATCCCGGTCATCTTGCCCTGCTATGGCTCATTCAGCAGGGTTTGAACTAACAGCAGGAGGCACCCTCTTACGATTTGAGGGCCAGGAGAACTCACGTCTGCGGCACCGCCTAGCAATAAACCCCCACCATCAGCAGTTGCTCTGCCGCCCGGCGGGGGTTACTGATTCAAGATAGAGGCGGTTTAAGCCAGGTCTACAAAAAGTGGTCGATCGCTACTGCTGAAACGGCTGCAAATGCAGTAATTGCCAGGCCCACAAACGGATTCTGCCCTTGGGCAACCGCAAAGCTAGTAATCACGCCAGCCCCTAGAGCCGCGATCGCAACGGAGCCAATCCAGTCTTTTTGTAGGTTATGCATGGGTTCTTAAAAATGGGGTATGACGCACAAGAATTGAGCAGCCGTTGTGTGTAGAAACTGCGTACCCAACTCTAGGGCTGTTCAGACCTCACGCTATCACCCTGGCCGAGTTCAAACGAAACCGCAGCCAGGAACTGATACCAAGCTTAAGGCTTGGTTAGATTAATTAACATTCCTCCCATAGGAGGAGCAGGCTCAACGGCAAAATCAGTCTTAGGAGAGGGGTTGGGCTATTCAACACGGCGGGTATTGCCTGCCTTGACCCAGCCTTCCTGACCGTTAGACACCACCCGCACCTTAACCCACGACTTGTCGGCGGGTTCTTCAAGCACCACCACCGCTTCGTTGACATCCACGCCCCCCACTTGGGGAAACTCGACACCGGGACCTTCGCGCATGACTAGGCCAATGGGCTGCACCACCGTGGCGTTGTAGTCACCAGGCTCGAGGGCGGGCTCTGCCGGCGGCTCCGCTGGGGCCGGTGAGGCTTCGACTACAGGCTCGGCAGGGGCTTCTGGAGCAGCCTCTGGGGCTGGGGTCGGCATTTCATCGCCATACAGTGGTTTGGGCGGCAGCACCGACAGGCGACCCATGAAGTAGCGGGCGGTGGCCACCCCCGCCATCGACAGCAGAATGAGGGCGATCGCCATGCCCAAGATTAATTTCGATAGGCCAATGAAAAATCCTTTCATGGAGGCAGCGGGCCGGAGGTAGGGTCTACAGGTTGCTAATGGTACAGCACCTCTTGGCAATCGGCATCGGGAAGCTAATCGCCACTGGGAAGAGTTGGGCGAAACCGGGAGTCGATACCGCCGCGGGATGCCATGCGGGCTTTGCCTGAGGCCGCCCAGGCTTGCAGCGCCTCAATTTGCTCCTGGGCAGTGCGGGCTAGAGGCACCATTTCGCTGGCGGCGGTGAGGATGTCGTCGGTGGTGAAGTCGCGGCTTTGACTAAAACCCAGGTGCATGGCCTCGACAATCGCCTGTTCGATCTCAGCCCCTGAGAAGTCGGGGGTTTCGTAGGCCAGCCGGGTGGTGTCAAAAGTTTTGAGAGTGTGGGGCCGCAGCCGCGAGAGGTGGACTTCAAAAATGGCCTGGCGATCGCTCTGGCTGGGCAGCCCGACAAAGAAAATTTCGTCAAAGCGGCCCCGGCGCAGCATCTCCGGCGGCAGCGCCTGAATGTTGTTGGCGGTGGCTACGACAAACACCGGTGAGGTTTTCTCCGCCATCCAGGTGATGAAGGTGCCAAAAACTCGGCTGGCGGTGCCCGAGTCGCCCCGGCCATCCATACCAGCAAAGGCTTTGTCGATTTCGTCAATCCACAGCACGCAGGGGGCCAAGGCTTCTGCCAGCTGAATCATTTGGCGGGTGCGGGCCTCTGACTCGCCCACCAGGCCACCAAACAGCCGGCCCACGTCGAGGCGCAGCAGGGGCAGGTGCCAGTGGTGGGCGATCGCCTTGGCGGTCAGCGACTTGCCCGTACCCTGAATGCCCAGCAGCAGCAGCCCGCGCGGATGGGGCAGGCCGTACTGGCGCGCTTTTTCGGAGAAGGCGGTGCCCCGCTTGAGCAACCAGTCTTTGAGGTTGTCGAGCCCACCGATGTCAGAGATCTGTTCCCTGGCAGGGTAGTAGTCGAGAATTTGGGTCTGGCGAATGCTTTGGCGCTTTTCGTCGAGAATCAGGTCGAGGTCGTTGGGGTCAAAGGCTCCGTGGGCGGCGATCGCCCGCGACAGCACCCGCCGAATGCGCTCTAGCGACAGCCCTTGGCAGGTGCGCACAACCTCCTCTAACATCGCTGGCGGCAGGTTCGTGCCGGTCGAGCCCAAGAGCTGCTGCACCTCGTGCCGAATGGCGGCGGCATCGGGCAGGGTAAACTCCAGCACCGTCACGGTCTCGCTCAGCTCGTCAGGAATGGTGAGCTGAGCTGAGAGAATGATCAGCGTCTTGGGTTGGGCCTTGAGCCGGCGGGCCAGGTTGCGCAACTTGCGAGAGATGGCAACGTCGTCTAGAAAGCGGTGAAAGTCGCGCAGCACAAAGATGGCTGGAGCCGTGGCGGGCAGCTTTTCCACCAGTTCTAGCGCTTGCAGAGGGTTGCGCTTGCCAAAACCTGCGTCGTTGAGGTTGCCCTGGTAGCCATCGACAAAATCCCAGGTGTAGAGGGCGCGATTGCCCTGCTGGGTGGCGCAGGCCGCGATATCGGCCTCGGCCCGCTCTTCCTCGGCGGTGGCGATGTAGATAATCGGGTAGCGGGCGCGAATCAATAAGCCCAGTTCGTCAGTAAAACCCATGTCAGCGCGACTCAGTTATCCCATAATGCTCAGTTGATGTCTCCAGCCTATCGGATTTTAAGGAGTCTCTGATTCTCTCGTGAGCATGAAGCTGTAGACTTCTGTTCTTTAGCGATCGGGCTGGTTGAGCTGCTGCTGAAGCTGAGTCAGGGCGGCCCAGCGGTGGTCTACGGGTTGGGCAGCGGCTGTCCCCTGCCCTCGCAGCTCAATACCGGGGCAGTCTTCGTCGCAGATCTGAGGCATAGGTAGCGACAGGCAAATCTGTTCGTAGACCCAGGTTTCAGGGTAGAAGTGACCATTAGGGGGTAGGGTTTCGAACAGGTCCTCCACCGCCACCTCCCGTTCTAGCGGTAGGGTGGCGGGGTCGGGCTCATTCTCAAGCCAAATCAGCTCCTGGGCCGACAGCGCTACGCGGTGGTTGTAGGCCTGCAGGCAGCGATCGCAGGTCAGCGTCACAATCGTATCGGCTCTGGCTTTGACCTCCAGGTAGGTGCCCTGGTGGGTAATCGTCATCTCGCCCCGCACGGGGGTTAAAGTCTCCAGCTCCGCCAGGTGCTGGTCAAGCTCAACGGTGAGAGTCTTCTCAGGCCGCTGTAGCAGGTGGGGAATATAGACTTTCTCCATTGTTTTTGCCTCCCATGGCTCGCGCTATCTCTGTGCGACCTAGCCGTCTGTAGCCTCGTTGTCCTGCTGCCCAGCTAAGCAGACCACCAAACGGCGATCGGGCTCGCGGCCCCGGCTGAAGGTGGCCAATCCCTCGTGGGCCGACATGAAGTGGTGCATTTGCCGCCGCTCCGCGGACGAAAGCCCCTGAATTTCGTACTCCTCACCGCTGGCCAGCACACGCTCTGCGGCTTCAGCAGCCATGGTCTTAAGTTCTTCGAGCCGCTTAGCTCGGTAGCCCGCTAGCTCGATGGTAAAGGCCTGCTGCTCCGCCTGCCCTTTGCCCAAATTGAGCGTAGTGTTGGCCAAATACTGAATTGAGTCAAGCACCGTGCCGCCGTCGCCGATCAACGCCTGCACCTGCTCGGGCGACAACGTGTCTTCAGCAATGGTGAGCCAGCAGCTCTCCCCAGACTCGTCTTCGACCGGGTGGGCAGTGACAGTGCTGGTTAACCCCTGCATGGTAAGCAGGGTCGTTAGCCAGTTTACCCCGGCTGTGGCAGCATCGGTGACCATAGGTTACGCCTTTTTCTTCTTGCTACGCCCGGGCTCAAAGGGCAGGGTCTGCCGATTGTCCTCGGTCTTGACAGTTTCGGCATCGACGATTTTTTGCAGATTCTCAGGCAGGGGCTCTCGCGAAAGAATAAACGTCTGCAGGGTCTGGAAAATGTTTGCAATCAGCATATACATCAGCACCCCGGCGGGTAGGGGAAAGAACAGGAACATGCCGGAGAAGATGATCGGCGTGAACTTGTTAACAGCCGCCTGTTGAGGATTATCGCTGGTGGTAGAGCCCTGGCCCGAGAGCACCTGGTTCAGGTACAAGCTGGCCCCAAAGCCCAGAATCATAATCAAAATATCCCAGTGAATGGCACCGTCTTCACCGGTTACACCAATCCGGCCCAGGGCTTTGATGAACAAAAACCCTTTGTTGGCGGCCAGACCGGGAGCCTGCACCCGCACGGTCGCCTCACCAGGAGCCAACGCGGTGATGTGACCCTCGGCATCGACCGCAACGACATCCTCACCCTTGGTGATCTCCCATTTGGGCTGGAAGCTGTCTACGTCTTCGTTGTACTGGGAAGCCAGCGCTTCAATAGTTTCGCCCTCGGCGGTTTGCAGGCGCACGTCGGTTTTTTCGCCCACCACGAGCTTATTGCCACCGGGCATCACCGCCGAGATGGGGAAGTGAGAACCGTCAGACACGTAGATAGCCTTAGGGGGCGTGGTAAACACTTGGGGCTGAATCTGCTCAATCTTTTCTTGGGGAAAGACCTGAACGTTGACGTCGTAGTTGATGTCAGAGAACGGCGACCCCCGCAGGGTGGCAAACAGGGCAAAGAGAATGGGCATTTGTAGCAGCACCGGAAAGCAGCCTGCTAGGGGGTTGCCAAACTCTTTGTAAACCCCGCTCATCTCTTCTTGCAGCTTGGTGGGGTTGTCTTTGTAGCGCTCTTGGATCTCTTTAACGCGCTTTTGCATCAGGGGCTGGGCCACCTTCATGCGTCGCATGTTGCGAATGGAGCCCGCGTTGAGGGGGTACAGGGCGAAGCGAATTACCAGGGTGAGGGCCACAATGGCTAACCCGTAGCTGGGCACGATTCCATAGAAAAAATCTAGGATCGGCAACATGATGTTGTTAGTCAGAAATCCAATTCCAAAATCCATGGGCACCTGAACCCTGCTACAGGGGATACGACGTTAACTGCTCAGTTACCTAATCTACCCCATCGTTGGGGAGGCAAGCCGCCCCAACGGGTTGGGATTGCCGTAAGTTAGCTTTTGCTAGAGGTGCCGCTGACGGCTTCAGCTGCTGGAGAGATGCGCTCGTTCATATATTCGTACACCTCGCGAAAACGGGGCATAGAGCGCAGTTCTAGGCGGCTGCCATCTTTAAGGGTGACGACCATATCGCCCCAGAGGCCCAGCCCGCGAGGCACCGTGACAATTTTACTAATTTCGTTGTAAATCAGGTCAGTGCGCTCACGCCCCATCCAGCCGCCGGTTACCGACAGCCGCCGGCTGGTGATGCGGTAGCGCAGCCAGAGGGCACGGGTAATGGCTCCAACCGTGAGGGGAAGGCAGATAATTGTGAAACCCAGCAAAATATTGAAAATCAAATCGCCAATGTGGGGGCCGCCCTCATAGAACACATCCTCACGAATGCCCATGGAATACCTCTAGCTTGGTAAACAACTGCTCCAATTCTCGCAAAAATTCGCCATATTCGCACTCGGCCGCCTCTGGCTTGAGGCTGATGACGATCCACTGAGCGGGATGCAGACGGGGCAGTAAGGTGCGCAGGGCGGCGCGCACTCGCCGCTTGAGGCGGTTGCGCACTACGGCTCGCTTGTGCACCTTAAGGCTTACAACAATGCCGATTCGCGGCGCAGAGCCGTTGGGTGCCCCGGCCTTGGCCGCAGGGGGTACTGACCACACGCGCAACAACAGATGAGCAGAGGCCGCTTTTCTGCCCTGCCGATAGACCTGGGAAAAATCTCGCGATCGCCGCAGCCGATGGTGTTTGGACAGCACTACCGATCCTCAACGCGCAACAATAGCCCCAGAGCTTAAGGTAGCCCCAGGGCTATGTAATGATCTACAAACGATGAATGAGGTAAACCCCAGCCAGCGCTAGACTGCGAGCTTGGCCCGACCCTTGCGGCGGCGAGCTTTAATCACCTCCTGGCCGGTGTGGGAGCGCATACGAGCGCGAAATCCGGAGGTTCGCTTTTGCTTTCGGTTGGTGCCCTCTAGGGTGCGCTTGCTCATGGCTTAGTCTCTGCCTGTTTCTGCTAAAAAGTCACGGTCTCATATAATAGCACCCGCTGGCTCCTAGCGGCTGTGATCATTGTCTGAGGCAATTTCCATGGGCCAGGTGCCAACGTACTGGTTGACCACGTCGCCTTGGTACATCATTCTCAAATTGAAGTAGTGGTAGCCATAGCGGCGGGGGTTGCGCACGTCGGAGAGCACCACCACCAGGTCGGTGTTGGCCTCAATCGGCTGCTCAGGGATGATTTCAATGCGGTTTTCCTCCTGAATCCAGTCGATAGCCTTGACTGGAATAACTTCACCACCGCGCCACTCACCCTTGCGTAGCTCGATGGCGTCGGCGTCAAACCGACCGCCCACTTCGGTAAAGGTATCGGGATAGTCAATTTCTAGGGAAATTACATCGCGCGGCAGCTTGGTGCGCATGATGTTGAGGTAATAGCGGGAGTCGGTGCTGAAGGGATAGTTGAAATCGATCATATATCTGAGGCGATATTCAACCTCAACGCCGCCAAAGATGGTCAACCCGGTTTGAGCCTGGATCGGCTGGGGCAGCGCGGTGCTGAGGCCGACCGCTGTGGCCACAGCGGCCAGCCCGAGGGCGGCCAATTTAAGAAATTTCTTAAGGGATGTCATGGTTTACCTCCAATGAAAACTGTCTGGCCGGGTAGCTTGGGGCAACCAATCTAGGCCACCCATCACAATAGCTCTAGCGGCATAAAGGCGCACTCCGATCTGTGCCAGTGGTGCAACCGGGTTCCTGATATTGGGGAATTATACGGAATTAGCCCCTAAACCTCTCCCGATCCTACCATTTAGCCTCTGTTCCTCAGGGCCTGCTGGCGGAGCTACTCGTCGTCGTCGATGATGGCATTGCGATCGAGCAGCAGCAGGTTGCGCAGCTGGTCGGTGTCGAACTCGGTGAGCCAGCCTTCGCCCGCGCTAACTACCTGCTCGGAGAGGGCTTTTTTGCTTTCGATCATCTCGTGGATGCGCTCTTCGAGGGTGCCGGTAGTGACAAATTTGTGCACTTGCACGTTGCGGGTCTGGCCAATGCGGAAGGCGCGGTCGGTAGCCTGATTCTCGATCGCCGGGTTCCACCAGCGATCGTAGTGGAATACATGGTTAGCGCGGGTGAGGTTGAGGCCGACGCCGCCCGCCTTGAGAGACAGAATAAACAGGCGCGGCGCGGCGGGGTCATTCTGGAAGCGCTCGACCATGGCCTCGCGCTGATTTTTGGTAGTGCTGCCGTAAAGAAACAGCGCCTCTTGACCCAGATAGGACTGGAGGTGTCGCTGGAGCAGCTTGCCCCACTCGGCAAACTGGGTAAAGATTAGGGCGCGATCGCCCTCGGCAATCACTTCCTCTAGCATTTCATCGAGCCGTTGAAGCTTACCCGATCGCCCCTTTAGCCCCAGGCTCGACTCCTGCAAAAACTGAGCCGGGTGGTTGCAGATCTGCTTCAACCGGGTCAGGAGAGCGAGAATTTGCCCCTTGCGCTGTACTCCGGTGGCGTCGTCCAGGGTTTCTAACGCCGCATCGACGGTCTGCTGATAAAGGTTGGCCTGCTCGGCCGACAGACCGCAGTACACGCTCATCTCCTGCTTTTCGGGCAGGTCTTGAATGATGCTGCGATCGGTTTTAAGGCGGCGTAAAATAAACGGCTGCACCAGACCCTTCAGCGCCTTAAGGGAGGCCACATCGCCATAGCGCTCGATGGGTGTGGCAAAGCGCCGTTGGAAGAAATTCTTTGGCCCTAGGTAGCCGGGGTTGAGAAAGTCCATAATCGACCACAGCTCACCTAGGCGGTTTTCTACTGGGGTGCCGGTCAGGGCAACGCGGAACTGAGCCTCGATCTGGCGGGCCGCCTTGGACTGCTTGGCGTCGGAGTTTTTGATGTTTTGAGCTTCGTCGAGCACCAGGCAGGGCCAGCTCACCGACTGGAGGGGTTTGAGATCGCGATAAATTAGCGCGTAGCTGGTGATCACCAGGTGTTTGCCCTGCACGGCTTTGGCAAAGCTGGCCCCCTTGGGACGGCGATCGCCATGGTGCACCAGGGTTTTAAGCTTAGGGGCAAACCGCTTGACTTCCTTTTCCCAGTTGCCTAGCACTGAGGTGGGGCACACCAGCAGTACCGGGGTCTCAAGCCAGCCGTTGTCTTGCAGGTAGAGCAAAAAGGCAATCAGCTGAATGGTCTTGCCCAAGCCCATGTCGTCGGCCAGGCAGGCCCCTAGGCCCCACTGTTCTAAAAACGCCAGCCACGACACCCCGCGCGCTTGGTACGGCCGCAGCTTGCCTTTAAAGCCGCTGGGGGCCTCCATTTCTTCGAGAGTTTGGTTGCCGGTGGTGAGGGTTTCAATCAGGGTTTGCAGTGCCCCGGTGGCCTCAAAGCTGACCACCGGCAGCCGATCGATCAGCTGGGTGTCGCCGGTGCTAATTCGCAGGGCGTCTTCCACTGACAGAGGCGTGGCGGTCTTTTGGCCTGCCAAGAACTGCCGGGCCGCCTTCACATCTTGGGGCTTGAGCTCGACCCAGCGCCCGTTGATTTCGACCAGCGGTGAGCCCTGGTTGATCAATTGCTCAAACTCGGCGGCGGAGAGGGTTTCCCCAGCGATCGACAGCTCCCAACGAAAGTTGAGCAGGCTCTTGAGACCGAGCCGCTGCCGCTGGTTTTGGGGCGGCACCTCCGCCTGCACCTTGAGACCCAGTCGCCCAGCCCCGTCTTCGGCCGTTTGGGCTAGGCCAGGGGGCAGTTGGACCTCGACGCCGTTGTCTTGCAGCTGCCAGGCCGACGCTTTAATAAACTGGTAGGCCTGGATCGGATCAAGATCGCAGTGGGCCGGATGCTGCTGACGCAGACTCTCGCGAATCGGTTCGTACAGCCGGGCAGCGCGCCCCAAAGCTCCTAATAGGGTTTCTTGAGGTGATTTGAGGGTCGCCCCCTGGTGATGCAGCTCGTCTACAGGATGCTGCCAGATCAGATCTGCCCCCATCTGCCAGTCGGGGTTAGCGGCTGACTGAAGCTGGTACAGAAGCTGCCAGGGCTGATCGAGCTGTGGGGGTGGCTGTAGCACTAGACGCAGGCGAAACTGGGTGGCGGGGTCTTCCGCCAGGGTCTGTAGTGGCGTGGTCCAGGTGATGAGGGCCTCTTGCAGGCGAGCGGCAGCGGCGGCGGGGGCCTCTAAAGTACTTTCTGGCTGGCTTAGGGCCTGAAGCCACGGCTGTAGTGGTAGCTCTTTGCTGAGATTGGCCAGACCGCTGAGGGACTGTGCCTGGGCAGCCTGGCGCACTTGGTGGTCGACCAAGGCAGCTAAAAAGGTGAGTAGTTGAGGCTGAGGGTCGAGGAGGGGAACTCCGCAGCCTAGGGGAAGCTCGCCCTTGGCAATGGGCGGCAAATGAGTGCGAGAAATCAGAGGCATGGCTCGCGCGAAATTGCGCAGTCGCTCCTGGTCGGGGGCGCTATCAAGCAGGGGGTGCCAGCCCGCCGCCAGGGTTTGACTAGTAAGCTCTAGGCCCGGCAAAAACTTGCCCCGAGCCAGAAGATTGAGCCCCCAGCGAGCAATGTGGCCCCAGTAGCGCAGGTCAGCTCCGATTTCGCCGGGGCCAGTGAGAGTTTGCTGTCCCAGGGGCAAAGCCAGCAGCATCGGCAAAAAGTCGGCTATTCCCAGGTGCCACCCCTGCACTCGCCAGGGGTGGAGCACCATATTGGCCTGGGCCGAATCGTCGGTCTGGGCATCGACTCGGGCTGAATGGACTGGCACGAGGGCCGATGGCGTAATCTGGGCGGGCAGCGGCAGGGCCAGCTCTCCCCAAATCGGTCCGATGGCGCGCGTCGCTGCTTTTGGTCCGCGTGATGCCCCTCGCCGACCGCTGCTTTCCGGTGCTTTTTTGGCGCTTTTGCCAGTGCCCGCCGCCTTGGTTAACGCCTCTGGAAATAGCTCCCCATTTGCAGAGCGGCCCACTAGCTGCTTTTGCATGGCGGTGAGCACCTGGGCTAGGTCGGTTTGAGCCAGGGAGTAGGGATGGGGGTGCAGGCCGTCCCAGGGGGCGAGCCCATCCGGCGGCAGGGGCTGCCAGGCTTCGGCCCAGAGAAAGAACTGCTGCGCCTGGGGAACCCAACTGACGTGTAGTATTGCCATTAGCCCTGTATCTACGACTCGCTCAAAAGTTTGGCATGGGTTGGGAGCAGGTAGATGGGGCCAGTTACCCCTCAATTGCGGGTCAAACGCCAGTAAATACTCCGGCGGGTAAGCCCATTTCCAATGCCCCGTCCTTGGTTACGCCTGGTGTGCAGAAAACCTGCTTAGTTCGCCTATCTTACCCTCTCCGGTTGGCCCTAATTGGGTACCCTCTAGAACCTTTAGGCATATTCCATAATGACTGGGGTGTGGTCGCTGGGTTTTTCCCAGCGGCGAGGTTCGAGGTCAATGGTGCAGCTGAGGGCGCGATCGCTCAACCCCGCTGACAGATAATGATGGTCAATGCGCCAGCCCATATTCCGCTGAAAAGCGGCGGTTCTATAGTCCCACCAGCTAAAGTGACCCCCCTCATCGTTAAATAGGCGAAAGCCATCCTTGAGCCCTACCGCCATTACCTCCTTGAGCGCCTCTCGCTCGGTGGGCGAAGACATAATGTGTTTCTCCTTGCCTTCGGAGTTGTAGATATCTTTGTCTTCAAGGGCGATGTTGAAGTCACCGCAGACGTTCAAGTTGGGATGCTCGGTGAGTAGGGCAGCCAAACATTCTTTTAAGCAGGCTAGCCAGCGCAGCTTGTACTCGTACTTTTCGCTGCCAACAGAACTGCCGTTGGGCACGTAGAGGTTCACTATATAGATGTCGTCCCACAGCCCGGCGATCACCCGCTTTTGGTCATCTAAGTCGCCGACCCGATCTTCCCCCAGCACGGGAGCAAAGCCGTATTGCACCTTATCTAGGGGCTGACGACTGAGCAAGGCTACTCCGTTATAGGACTTTTGGCCGTGGATATAGGCGATGTACCCCAGCTCGGAAAAGGCTGCTGTCGGAAACGTCTCGTTGACCACCTTGGTCTCTTGCAGGCACAGCACGTCCACGGGGTTAGTTTGCAGCCACTGGGTCGCATGATCGAGGCGCGATCGAATGGAGTTGACGTTCCAGGTGGCAACTTTCATAGAGGGCGGTAAGGTGAAAAGAGATTAGTCACAGTGTTCTAGCTTAAGGGCTTGACTGCCCAAAAGGATCGCGCCCGTGCCGCCAGAATCTCCCCTTGAGGGAAAAGCTTTAGTTAAGGAAGTGTGTCGCCGCATTCGGCTAGCTCGCAGCTATTGGGATGCCCACAACAACGCAGCCTGCCGGGGTGAGCGAGAAAAGGCGCTGGCCCTCTACAACACTCTGACCAAGGAGCAAAAAGACGAGATTCCTCAAACCCTGCGGGTGTGGCTGCGCTACCGCAGCGAGAAATATTTTGGCGCGCATCAAACGCAGCCAGGGAATAAGGGGCGATCTGCTAAGGGCCGAGGTAAGAAGTAGACAGGGGTTTTGGTAGAATACTGGCAAGTTCAGGGAAGTTAGCTCAGTAAAGGTGCATCGCACAACAAGGGGAATTAGCTCAGCTGGTAGAGCGCTGCGATCGCACCGCAGAGGTCAGGAGTTCGAATCTCCTATTCTCCATCTTTGAAAACACCTCAAACCATTACGCAACAAGGAACACATCCTTTGTTGCGTTTTTATATTTTGGCTACTTTTAGATCGATTTAGGCCGTTCTAGGCACTTTGGGAACTCTTGGGCACTCTCGGAAACCCTTGTGGTTGAGTGTTTTGAAGGCCTTTTTGATGCACTAGTACTATGCTCAGAGGTGCCAGACACTGCGGTCAGGCTCCTATCGTAATAAGTAGATTCCAAAAACTTAATAAGAGCACAGGTTCGGTTTTAGTCAGAAGAGACCGCTAATCCTGCGATGGCGAGTTGACGGATCGAACAAGAAAGTGTTGTGAAGTTGCCCAAGTTCATCACCCACCGGCACCCCTACCCGCTTTCAGCAAAAGGTAGACGATGGCGGCCGCTGGTACGAGGTCTATGTCTTTCGAGTGGGAGACCCGGCCCGGCGCCAGATCGGCATCTTGATTAACGACATTAGCGATCGCAAGCAGGCGGCCCTCGCCCTTCAGCGCCAGATTCAGCAAGAATATCTGCTCAACGACATCAACGAGGATATTCGCCAATCTCTCGATCTAGAGGCGGTACTGGCACGGGCGGTGGAGCGCAGCCAGGTAGTGCTAAAAAGCGAGCGGGTGGTTGTGTTTCGGTTGGTAGGCAGTGAGGAGGGCCAGGTGATTGCCGAATCGGTGGGCAGCGAGTTTGCGCCAATTCTCGGCAGCACCATTCACGACCCCTGCTTTAGCGATCGCTAAAGCAGGGGTCTATCGCCAGGGCCGAGTAGGGTCGATTGATGACTTAGAGCAGGCCGATATTGAGCCCTGCCACGCCAACCTGCTGCGGCAGTTTCAGGTCAGGGCCAATCTGGTGGTGCCGATTTTGCGCAGTGAGGCCGGGGCGGATGGCGACCACCAGAGCACCGATCTCTGGGGCCTGCTGATTGCCCACCAGTGCGCCGCCCCTCGCCAGTGGCAGCCCGCCGAAAAGGCCCTGCTCAAGCGCATTGCCAGCCAAACCAGCGTTGCCATTCAGCAGTCAGAACTCTACGGCCAGGTGCTGCAAGAACTCCAGGAGCGCGAACGGATGCAGCAGGTGCTGCAGGAGAGCGAGGCCCGGTTTCGCACCCTCAGCGCCACCGCCCCCATTGGCATTGGCCAGCTCGACAGTCAGGGGCGCTGCGTCTACACCAACGCCCGCTGGCAGGCGATCGCAGGGCTGAGCGCTGAAGCATCCCTCGGGAAGGGCTGGCTGCAGGTGGTGCACCCCGAGGATCGGCCCCGCCTGGCCCTCGTCTGGGAAGAATATCTGGCCGGTTGTCGCCCACGCCTGCCCGAGTTCCGCCTGCTCACCCCCCAGGGCGACCTGCGCTGGGTCGAGGGGGCGATCGCCCCCATTCATACTGCTACGGGCGACATCAGCAGCTACGTCAGCACGGTCGAAGACATTACCCAGCGCAAAGAGGCCGAGCGCCAGCTGCGGCAGCAGGCGGCCCTGCTCGACATTGCCTCTGACGCCATTTTTGTGCGCGACCTCGACCACCGCTTGCTCTACTGGAACCACGGGGCCGAACGTCTCTACGGCTGGAGCGCCGACGAGGCCCTCGATCGCCCGGTGCACGATCTGCTGGACGGCGACCTGCCCCAGCTGAACAGCATTATGCAAACCCTCTACAGCGAGGGCGAGTGGCGTGGCGAGCTGCACGAGGTCACCAAAACCGGCCAGTCAGTGATCGTATCGGCCCGCTGGACCTTGGTGCCCGACGAGGCGGGTCAGCCCCGCTTCATTCTCTCGGTGGAGACCGACATTACCGAGAAAAAAGCGCTCGAAGCCCAGTTTTACCAAGCTCAGCGGCTAGAGAGCTTGGGTCGCCTCTCTAGCGGCATTGCCCACGACCTCAACAATGTGTTTACCCCCATTTTGACCATGACCCAGATGCTGCGCTATAGCCAAAAGGGCCTCAGCGGCAATGCCCAAGAGCAGCTGCGCCTGCTCGAAGACAGCGCCAAACGGGGCATCAGCATGGTGCAGCAAATCTTGTCGATCACCCGCTCCAGCAGTGGGGTGCACACTGAGGTTGACCTGTCGCCGCTGCTGCAAGATCTCAGCCGCATGCTGGAGCAAAGTTTGCCCCGGCAGATCACGTTGCGACAGGTGGGGTTTGAGCCTGGGGTCGCGCTGCCCCGGGTTAGTGCCGACCCCACCCACCTGCACCAGGTGCTGATGAATCTCTGCGTCAACGCCCGCGACGCCATGCCCGATGGGGGCACGCTCACCATTGCTGCCGAGCCAGTGGCGATCGATGCTGCCACCACGACCATTCACCCCGATGCCCAGGTGAGCCAGTATCTGCGGCTGACCGTGGCCGACACGGGTACGGGCATTGACCCAGCGGTGCGCGATCGCATCTTTGACCCTTTCTTCACCACCAAGGGCCAGGATCAGGGCACCGGGCTGGGGCTGGCCACGGTGATGGGCATCGTTAGAGGTAGCGGAGGCTTTGTGCGGGTCGAAAGCGCGGTGGGGCAAGGCACCCAAATGCAGGTCTATCTGCCTGCCCTATCTACCACCCAGAGCGACAGCCCCCAGGCTGCCGGGCCAGAGACTCCCCCATCGGGCCAAGGAGAGATAATTTTACTGGTCGATGACGACGACTCGGTGCAGCAGGCCGTGCGATCGCTGCTAGAAAACTACAACTACAGCCCCCTGATCGCCAGCAACGGCCTGGAGGCGATTGATCTCTGTGCCCAGCACCAGCCCACCCTGGTAGTGCTCGACATCATGATGCCCGGCATGGATGGCCTCACCCTGATTCAGCGCCTCAAGCACCGCCAGCCCGACCTTCTGATCATTGCTACCAGTGGTCTAGCCACCTACCAGGCAGCGGCGATCGCCGCTGGAGCCAAGACCTTTTTGCCCAAGCCCTACGATTTTCGCGATCTGCTCAGGACCATAGCCGACCTGCTGCGTTAACCCTCTACTCGCTTTGACTCCGATGAGCCACTCGAACCCGCCCATTGCCCGCTGTGGCTAAGCGTTGGCAACCAGCTCACCCACTCTATTGGTTTTGGCGGTCCCGAGAATTATGGTGAGTCTGTTTCTACCCATAGCTTTTTGGTAATCGGCGTTGACTCAGCCTGGCTCCTAGGGCTCAGCTAGATGTTCTACAAAACGATATTCACACCGCTATGGTTCGGCCCGCGGTCAAACGCTCAGCGTTATTCGCTATATTCCGTGTCCTGTTCAAACAGCTTTTAGGACGTGTTAGAAAACTTCGACCTTTCTTTCTGCTGTTGATTATCAAGAAGGCTTAGTGTCCAAATATTTACCTGCTGCGTCTTGGCAAGTGTTTTAAAGATTGGCTGAAGAAATCTTGACATTGCCACTCCAGTAAGGCTCAATCCTTATTGAGATTAATTTTCATTTGTCTGTGGGAGGTCTATGGGCTGTAAGCCTTTGACTTCTGTTCATACTTGGTACAGGCGTTTGGGGCTATAG
This sequence comes from Leptolyngbya subtilissima AS-A7, assembly GCF_039962255.1. Taxonomy (NCBI): domain Bacteria; kingdom Bacillati; phylum Cyanobacteriota; class Cyanophyceae; order Leptolyngbyales; family Leptolyngbyaceae; genus Leptolyngbya; species Leptolyngbya subtilissima. The sequence goes on from NZ_JAMPKY010000001.1 coordinate 519,544, forward strand.
ATACTGCTGGGTAGCGTCGAGGCAGGCTAAACCCTAGTAGCGTTTTGGTAGCAATACCAAAGCGCTGCCACCTACATCTGAGAGCCTATGGCAACCACTCGGCTGAGCCAAAACTGGCTGTTTCCGGCCACTGTCCCGCTATTTGGCGGGGGGGATGAGGTGCATGTTTGGCGCATAGATTTGTCGTTAGCTCCAGCTTGTCTAGAGCGGCTTCAGCTACTGCTTTCTGCCGATGAACGAGCGCGGGCGGGAAAATTTCGATTTCAGCGGGATCGCGATCGCTTCACAGCCACTCGGGGGTGTTTACGGCTGCTGCTGGGCCACTATCTGGGGGTAAAACCGGAGACCCTGCAATTTTGCTACGGACCCAATGGCAAGCCTGCCCTTCAGTTACCGTTTGCAACGGCGCTCTCGTTTAATGTCTCGCATGCTGGCGATTGGGCTCTAGTCGCCATTGGCCAAGGGCAACCTGTGGGTGTCGATCTGGAATGTGTTCAACCTAATTATGCTTGGCAAGAGGTCAGTGGTTTGGCGCTCTCACCGAGGGAACGGGCGATGTTAGCGGCGCTGCCACCGGAGGCCCAAAGTGCTGCCTTTTTTAGGCTTTGGACGGGTAAAGAAGCCTATGTCAAAGCGACAGGGGAAGGGCTATCAAGGCCCTTTAACCAGCTAGAGGTTTGGGAATTTGATCGGTTAGAGGCTGACGAAGATTTGGCGGCTACGTCGGTGCACTTGCCCGACCCCGAAGTCCCTGAAAGGAATCAACTCTGGTGTTTGTATCTGCTCCACCCCGTGCCAAATTATGTTGCCACCTTGGCGGTCCTGGGGCCTGCCGCCCTGAGCTGTTGGCAATGGCACGCTGAACTTTTAGCCTAAGGGCAATTGATTAGACATGATGCTGACGCAAAAACTGGCGATGGTTGGTCACCCCTGGCTCGGTCTGCGCCGGGGGTTACGCCGGGGTGTAGCCCTGCTGCTAGGGGTCGTGATGATGGTGACGATTGGCTTTTGCAGCCCGAGCTCGGCCCAAAGCTCCCTTGAAATTCTCTGGGACACCTATGGGGTACCGCACATACACAGCCGAGATGCCCAAGGGCTGTTTTATGCCTTTGGCTGGGCGCAGATGCAGAGCCACGCTGATTTGCTGCTGCGGCTGTATGGTCAGGCGCGGGCGGGCGGCGGAGTACTGGGGAGAAGACTATCGCGACTCGGATGTGTGGGTGCGCACGATGGGCATTCCTGAGCGAGCAGCAGAGTGGTACACCGCTCAAAACCCCGATTTTCGCGCCGATCTAGAGGCCTTTGCCGCAGGCATCAATGCCTATGCTCAGACCCATGGCGATCGCATTGATCAGGCTTTTGCTCAGGTTTTGCCCGTGACGGCTATCGATGTTTTGGCCCATCAGCAGCGAGTGCTGCATTTCACCTTTGTCGTGAATCCGGAAGAAGTTGCCGATTTAGCCCTAGAGGCTGGTGACGAGTCGGCACGCTCGCCTGTCAGACCTCTCCCTCCACCCGGCTTCCTCCGACCGCCGCATGGTGCAGCATCCTCTAGGGGAGACCTGTGTGCCCATGCAGCCAAGTCGAGTGGTCGCCCTCAATCACACCACTGCTGGTAATTTGCTGTCGATGGGGATAACCCCTATTGGGGTGGCCAGCAACTTGCTGCCCCAGCTGGCTGAGCGATTGCAGGGGGGTGCCACGTCTGGGGCAGAGCGAGCAGATCAATCTAGAGGCGTTGGCGGTTCTACAGCCTGATTTGATTATTGGGTTTACCTCGGATCTAGAGGTTACCTACGACAAGCTGTCGGCGATCGCCCCTACCGTTGCTTTTGAGATGCAGACCACCACCGATTGGCAGCAGCCCTTCCGCTTCCACGGCCAGGTTCTGGGTATGGTGGCCCAGGCCGAGGCGGTGCTGGGCCAATATCAACAGCGAGTAGAGGCCTTGAGAAGTCAACTGAGCGCATCGCCTATGCAGGTCTCTCTGGTGCGGGTGATGGCGCAGTCAAGCCAGGTCAGTTTGTACCTAAAAAACTGCTTTGGCGGCTCTATCTTGGCCGATATTGGCTTTGACCGGCCCCCCGCCCAAAATAACGGCACCCCTAAGCAGCCGCCTTTTACCAAACAAATTGGCCGCGAAGCTCTGCCCGAGGCTGATGGCGACGTGATTTTGCTCTTCACCTTTGGCGCGACTCCAGAGGTTGCCGCCGAAGCCGAAGCTGAGTTAGAGCGCCTGCGAACCGTCTCCCTTTGGCAGTCGCTGCGGGCCGTGCAGAAAAATCAGGTCTACAGCGTGGGGCACTATTGGGGCTCGGGCAACAGTCCCCTAGCGGCGGAGTGGGTGCTAGCCGATATTGAGCAATATTTGATTAAACCCGCCACCTAGCCAGGGAAATAGAAAAAACTAGAGCGCCTTTATCCCTGTCAAGATGCAACCGCTGACAGCCCGGTATAGGCGGCGGAATCACCCTTCAGGGCTAAGCTGGTTTCGCCATTGGCGTTGATGGGCAGATCGCCTGCCACCGTGACCCGACGCACACGGCGGGGTTGACCGTCATAGTCGTAGACCCCGTAGTGCTGGGTAGCCCGGTTATCCCAAAAAGCGACATCGCCCAGCTGCCAGCGCCAGCGCACGGTGTTTTCGGGTCGGGTGACGTAGCTTTGCAGCATGCGCAGCACATCCGCCGACTCAAACGTCGAAAGGCCACGAAGGTGACGCACAAAGCCACCGAGAAAGAGGCAGCGCTCTTGAGTCTCGGGGTGAACACGCACCACTGGGTGCAGGGTTTCGTAAACAGTGGCTGAGAATTTTTCTTGGAATGCTCTGGCTTCGGCGGAGAGAGATTGGGGTGCGGCAGCGTAGTCGTAGGCATTGCTGTGGATGGCCCAAGCACTGTCGGCCAGGGTTTTTAGGCAGGGGGGCAGGTCTTGGTAGGCGGTGACGGTGTTGGCCCAGAGGGTGTCGCCACCCGCAGGAGGCAATTCTAAAACACGCAACACTGAACCCAGCGGCGGCCGATCGACAAAGGTGACGTCGGTGTGCCAAAAGTTGGTGCGCGACGGGGTGCGGCCATAGTCGATATCGAGAACGGCGGGGTGGTCGGCGGGCGGGGCCACTGTGGGGTGAGCGCCGGTAATGTCGCCAAAGCAGCGGGCAAAGGCCACTTGACTAGGGTCATCTAGCGATTGGTTGCGAAAAAAGATCACTTTGTACTTCAGCAAGGCCTGGCGAATTGCAGCGACGGTGCCATGGTCAAGAACCGGCCCAGAAGGGCGATCGCCCAGCAGCCCTCGCAAATTTACCCCTCGAATTTCGGCCCCAATGCGTCCGCTGAGGGGTTGAATATCAAGGTCAAGGGCCACTGGGCGAAGGCTAACTGAGCTCATCGTTATCACTCCAAACATTAGTGTGGTGGGATGTCTCCCCGCCCTCACATAGCTCACGGCGGGGCAAGAGTAGAAAAGTCCGAAATTTTGATTAATTCTCGACCAACCGGTTGATTGATCGTGGCCGTCAAACACTCAGCCTGAAAAAGCAATAAGCCAAGTTAATTTTGAGATTCAGCTTACAAAAAGCAAATCTACTGTAATCCGGTCGGCTTGCCGGGGTAATTAATTCTGTACAGAGTAGCATGGTTTTTTCTTTGGTTGCTAGTGCTTATCTGCGTTTTTTGAATCTAATTTCTTAAAGAGTTTACCGCTAATTCAAATGTTTCTGACGCTACAATTTTTAATAAAAACAGACTTTGTGGAAGCTAAAAAATATCTGATCTACTAAGTTTTTTACTTGATTCTCTATTTAAAGTCCTTTTTTATGGCATTGTTCTTAAGTTATTCAGTGCCTTGAGTGTTTCTTCAAGAAATGTTGTCTCAATTACTTTTGAGAAACACTTAATGCAAAACATTGTTTTCTGGGCAACAAATATCTTTGCTGACACTTGCAATAGGTAAGGCAGCTGCCAATGAGTTCAGCAAAATAAGCCGAGATTTTTAATCACTTTTATTTAATCTACTGTAAACCTATCGACAAACCGTTCTTTATGTGGCAACTTGGTTAAATAAAGTTTTAGATAGCTGCTAAGCCAGATTTTTTGCAAGGTTCTATTAAGTGTCAATAGGGTTGGAAGATGCTCCGACCCATACTCTTTTTGCTGGCAATATCGCGGCTCATCTCGGTGATGCATCTTGCGGTAGGGCGATTTGTCTTTGCAAGCGCGCTATCTGTAGCAGACCTAGATGAATGACGGTTTGGCAATGGCAGTCACTAACCCTAGATTTTGCTGAAGGATGAACGATGGAATACGGAACAAAGGTGACCGATACCTTGACTACCATGGGGCAGGTGCGAGTCGAACAGCTGCAAGAAGCGGTGCAGGAAGGATTCAACTCAGTGTTGAACCTGAGAGTGCCCAATGAGCTGGGGTTTTGGGCCGGGGAGCAGCAGGTCGCAGAGTCTTTGGGGCTGTGCTATGCCCACATTCCCCTTCGGCTAGAGCATTTAGAAGAAGCGGTGATCGCTCAAATTTTGCGGCAGCTCGATCAGTTACCTAAGCCGGTGTTGGTACACTGTGCGGCTGGAATGCGATCGACCGCTATTGCCCTATTGAGCACTGCGATCGCCGAACGACTCACCCCCGAGCAAACCGTCGAAAAAGCCTACGCCATTGGCTTTCATTACATCGACAACACCCTAGTCAGTCCCCAGCTTAAGGAGCGTTTTTTCGACTATGTGGCCCAGCATTCTAAGGCGAAGCATCCGGCGGAGCCTCAAATTGAGGCCTGGGCAGCCTGAGTAAAAAGGTATGGATGGGAGGGGGTGGGCGGAAGATATCTCCTGCCCATCCTGAGCCCGAGCATCGACTATCAATTCAAATTAAATCTCAATTGGAATTCAATCGGCTTGCATTTCAAGCCAAGTTATGGCAATCTTCAGTTTCAACAACAGCAATTTCCTCCGACAGGTTGACACGATTCGGCTTCTAGCCAGGCCGAATTCTCGAGTGCAGAAGTAGCCCTAAGAGAATGCCTCAGGCTTTCTTCTGATTGAATTGTGTAGAACGTTCTATTTGAATGCATGCAATGACTCAACTAACTGCTAAAAGCCAAGGACTGCGCCCTGTGAGCCCAGAGGGTCTGAAGGGACTAGCCGAAAAGGCGCGCAACAACCCCAATGCGATCGCTACCGTCAAGGCCAAAACTATTTGTGAAGGTCAGTTTCGCAATCTCACCTACGTGCGCGATCTGCCTGCTCACGTGATCGACGAGCCTCCCACGTTGTTGGGGCAGGACACCGCGCCCAACCCCTCGGAGGCCGTGCTAGCGGCGTTGGGTTCTTGCCTGTCTGTGGGTATTCATGCCAACGCCATCGGGCGCGGCATTCAGCTCACCAAGCTGGAACTGGAGTTGGAGGGCGACATCAACATTACGGGCGTTTGGGGCATTGGCGACCTTTCGGAAAAGCGCCTGGGCTTTAGCGACATTCGCGTCAAAGTCAATATTGAGGGCAATGCCAGCCGCGAAGAGCTGGACAACTTGGTGGCCCACGCCAACGATTGGTCGCCTGTGGCCAATACCCTACGGCTGCCGGTGAACGTCGAGGTTGCCCTGGCCCAGTAAGAAGTGAGGATTGGGGGAACGGCCCAGCACCCCTACTCCATCACTCCCCGACCCCTTACTCCTTACCCCCTCACCCCCATGCTCCCCAACGCCCTACTCGATCGCGCCTCGGAACCTTTCCCGCCAGCGGTGGTTCCCTTTGACCTTGCAGAGATTCAAAGCGCGATCGACCAGCATCTAGCTCCTCTGGTGCCCGCCATTGACCAAGAGGGGGTTTATCCCAGCCAGTTTATGCACCGCCTGGGCGCTCTGGGTGGCTTTGGCCAGACCTTCAGCCCTGACTTTGGCGGCCGGGGTCATGGGTTTCGCGCGGCGGTGCAGGTGATTGAGGCGGTGTCTCAAACCTGCCTGTGCACGGGGTTTATTACCTGGTGCCACATCGCCTGCGTCTGGTATGTCCAAAACGCCGACAACGTTGCTCTAAAGGAGCATTTGCTGCCCCAGATTGCCAACGGTGAGGTGCTGGCGGGGACGGGGCTGTCGAACCCGATGAAGCACTTTGCGGCGATCGAAAAAATTGCCCTGGTAGCTGAACGGCGAGAGGGGGGTATGTAATCGACGGGCTACTGCCTTGGGTATCGAACCTAGGGCCGGGGCACTACTTTGCAGTGGTGGCCAAAATTGCCGGCAGCGATGACTACCTGATGGCGATTGTTTCCGATCGCCTGCCGGGACTAACCCTGAAATCGACGGCTCACTTCATTGCCCTAGAGGGCAGCAACACCTTTAGCTGCCAACTGCGCCAGGTATTTGTATCCGACGAATGGATTTTGGCAGCCCCCTGCGCCGACTATATCGATCGCATTAAGCCAGGCTTCGTGCTGGCCCAGGTAGGCATGGGGCTGGGGGTTATCCAGGCCTGCGTTGACAGCATGAAGCGGTCGAATCAGCGCTATGACCATGTAAACAACTACCTAGATGATTCGGTAGATCGCATTGAGGCAGATTTGGGGCGGTTGCGATCGCAGACCTACGCCCTGGCTGACACCCTCAATGCGCGGCCCCCCTACTGTGACCCTGGCTTCTTGCGACGGGTGGTGCAGGCCCGGGCCGACGCCTCCGAGCTGTCGCTGCGGGCCTCCCAGGCCGATATGCTCCACGCCGGGGCCAGGAGCTATTTGCAGGGAGGGGCGATCGAGCGCCGTCTGCGCGAAGCCTACTTTGTGGCCATGGTCACCCCGGCTCTCAAGCATTTGAAAAAAGTCTTGCAGAATCTACCTGCTACCCCATAATCCGGAGCGCATCAGTCCTATGAATGCTCGATTGCATCCGTCTTCGTCCCCGGTTGTCCAGGGAAATTCGACTGACCGTGCTGCCTTAGTGGTGGACGATCTGGCCAAGCAGTACACCACCCCTCAGGGACCGTTCACGGTCTTTGACGGCATTCACCTGACGGTGCAGTCCGGTGAGATTGTCTGCCTGCTGGGGGCCAGCGGCTGCGGTAAGTCCTCTTTGCTCTCCACCATTGGCGGGCTACAACCAGCAGACCGGGGGCACATCTACCTACAAGGCGATCGCATTCAGTCCCCCGATCCCCGCATTGGGCTGATCTTTCAGGAGGCCGCCCTGTTGCCCTGGCTGACGGTGCAGCACAACGTTGCCCTGGGCCTACAGCTCAGCCACATGCCGCGCCTCTCGCGTCCGGCACTGCGCAGCCGCATTGACCAGGCCTTGCTCAGTGTAGGGCTAGAAAAATTCCACCGCACCTATCCCCGCCAGCTCTCGGGGGGGATGGCCCAGCGGGTCGCGATCGCCCGCACGATTGCCCGCGATCCGCAACTACTGCTGATGGATGAACCCTTCAGCGCCCTCGACGCCATTACCCGGCTAGAGATGCAGCAGCTCCTGCTGGGGATTATCGCTCAGCAGCGTTGTGCTGCCCTGCTGGTTACCCACGACATCGACGAGGCGCTGCTGCTGGGCGATCGCATTTTGCTGATGAGTCGCAACCCTGGTCGTATCTATCGCGAATGGGTTGTCACCACTCCCCAGCCGCGAGTGCGCCACACCGAAGGCTTGATGGCCCTGCGCGCCGAGATCTTCACCGCTTTATCTGAAGTGATGGCTCGCTCCACCCTATAACTCCCACCCATCCCCCCCCAATCCTTTATGAACTCTCTCTGTGCCTGCTGCGGCCTCAACCGCCGCAACTTTCTTAAACTTGCCTCCCTCTTCTCTGGCTCTGCGGCCCTCAGTGTAGTCGCCGGGGGCTGTGGTACCCAGTCCACTACCGCTGAGAACACCGCTTCTGAAAGTACGCCAGCGCCGAATACCGCCGCTGGCAATCTCGATCAGCCTGTCAAAATTGGCTATCTGCCCATTCTCGACGCCTCTCCCCTGCTGATTGCCCACGCCAATCAACTCTACGAAGCCGAAGGACTCACCACCGAGCAGCCCATTCTGTTTCGCTCTTGGGCCGACATTGTCGAAGCCTTTTTGGCTCGACAGGTTAACGTGGTGCACTTGCTCAGCCCCATTACTGTATGGCTGCGCTACGGTGCTCAAAAAGTACCCGGCAAAATCGTCGCCTGGAACCACACCGACGGTTCAGCCCTCACGGTTCAGCCCGATATTAATGATGTAAAAGATCTGGGCGGCAAGGTGATCGCCGTACCCTTCTGGTACTCCATTCACAATGTGGTGCTGCAACAACTGCTGGGACAGGCGGGTCTCACGGTGGTAACTAAGGCTGGCACCGAGCCGATTCAGCCCGATGAAGTCAACCTGGTTGTCATGCCGCCCCCTGAGATGGTGTCGGCTCTGGCTAACAAAAGCATTGCTGGCTACATCGTGGCTGAACCCTTCAACGCTGCTGGTGAAACCTCCGGCAACGGCAAGGTACTGCGGTTTACCGGAGACGTGTGGAAAAACCACGCCTGCTGCGTCGTCTTTTTGCACGAAGACGACCTTACCCAGCGCCCGGAGTGGGCCCAGGGCGTGGTGAATGCTGTTGTCAAGAGCCAAGTCTGGATTCGCGATCATCGCGCCGAGGCGGCCAAACTGCTCTCAAAAGAAGGGGGCAGCTACACTCCCCACCCCGAGGCGGTGCTGCAAAAAGTGCTCACTGGCTTCGATGCTGCCGCCTACGCCAAACAGGGAGCAATTCAACACCCCGACTGGGCCGCCCAGCGTATCGATTTCCAGCCATACCCTTTCCCCTCCTACACCGAGGAGCTGGTGCGGTTGCTCCAGCAAACCCAGGTGGAGGGCGACAACGGCTTTCTACAGGGGCTACAGCCCGCCGAGGTGGCCCGCGACCTGGTAGATGACTCCTTCGTAAAGCAGGCCTTGCAGGCGGTAGGCGGCCCCCAAGTCTTTGGCCTACCCGACTCCCTACTGCGCGAAGAAACCCTCCAAGTCGCCCGTCTAGAGCATTCATCGCAGGCCTAGGTTGTCAGCGGTCGGAGTTCTGAACACTCCCCCCACCCATCCACCCGCCACCCATCCACCCCCTACCCCTACCCCTCACCCATGTCCCTCACCGCCGCTCCACCCCGCCGCCACCTTCGCTCCGCCCTTCCCATCTCCCTCTGGGGATTGCTTGGGACGCTGCTGCTCTGGTGGCTGGCTACCACGCCCCTGTGGCACAGCGGTGTGATTGGCGATTTTTCACCGGAGCGAGCCTTTGCGGCGATCGGGCAGCTCGTGGTTTCGGGAGCGATCTTCCCGCACATTTGGGCCAGCCTGCGGCGGGTATTTGTGGGCCTGTTCGCCGCTACGCTGATTGGCATTCCTCTGGGGTTGTTGATTGGCCTGTCGCGGGTGCTGGAGCAGGCGACATCGGTGCTGTTTCAGTTCGTGAGGATGATTTCACCGGTGTCGTGGATGCCGGTGGCGGTGATGGTGTTTGGCATTGGCGACTGGCCAGTCTACTTTTTGCTGACGGTGGCCGCCGTTTGGCCGCTGATATTGAATGCGGCAGCGGGGGTGGCAGCGGTCGATCGCCGCTGGCTACTGCTGTCGCGCAGTCTCTGCGCCACCCGTTGGGAAACCGTGGCGAAGGTGATTATGCCCGCGACGATTCCCCACTTGCTGACGGGGCTACGGTTGGCCGTGGGCATTATTTGGATTGTGCTGGTGCCGGCAGAAATGCTAGGGGTGAGAGCAGGGTTGGGCTATTTTATTTTGGATACCCGCGATCGCCTCGCCTATTCAGAGCTGCTGGCTGGCATCTTGATCATTGGTGCGATCGGCTACCTGCTTGACGCCACCTTTCGCTGGGCGAATCAGGTCTGGCAGCATCGGTCATAATCTTACTCAGACCTGATTAACTCTAGGCTGATCGCATTGGAGCAACGCCAGGGATGGTTCATCGCAAACGCACCCGTGAAGACATCCTTGAGGCCATGCTTGGCAGGGTGCACCGCAAGGGGCTAAATGGCATCGGGCTCAATGAGCTGTTCAAGGTGAGTGGGGCCTCCTCTGGCAGCTTTTACAATTATTTTGCCTCTAAAGATGAGCTGGGCCACGCGCTAATTGATTTTGACTGGCAGCGGCTCAAGACCCACCTGATCGACCCGGCTGCTGCCCAGGCCGATGACCCCATTGCCCAGATTTTCTGGATGATTGATGCGTTGGAAGCCAAGCACATCAACGGCGGCGACTGCTTTGGCTGCTTTCTCGGCAACCTAGTGGTGGATTTAGCTGAGTACGACCCGGCCTATCGCAACCATTTGATTGAAGTGTTTAAGCAGTGGCAGCAGGCGTTTGCCAATCGACTGGTCTTGGCTACGGCCAAGCTCAAGCCAGGGGTTGAGCCTCAAGCCCTGGCGGAAGAACTCTTGACGCTAATTCAGGGGGTGCTGCTGCTGGGGCGGCTTTACCAGCAGCCCCAGCGGTTAAAGGCCGGATTTGACCAGGTGCGCCGCCACCTGCGCGAGGCTTTGATAGAAGAACCTGGTACTGGGTTGGGATGAATTTGACGGGCGGGGTGGATGGGTTTGGGGGAGTGGTTAGATTTTGGTAGGGTTGTCGGTGGCGGCGTAGGTCTCGCCAGGGCGATCGCGGTAAATTACATCGTGCGCCACCCAGACTGTAGCCCGACGTTTTCTCACACCAGGGCGAAATACAAAAGCCCAAACCGAGTGAACTCGGCCCAGGCAGCAACTCAGCGTTAGTTGCGATCGCCCACTATGGCTACCGCAAAGATTGAGGGCAGAGGCAATGGAGGGGCCACAACGACCGATCGTTAACCATCGCCCGCTACGCCCTAGGCTCGAATCGACCAGTGGTTGCTAATTGGGATGCCGCTGCGCTGGAACAGCTGAAAAATAGGACATCGGCGCTCGGTCTCAGCTTGTAGGGTTTGAAAATCTGTGGCCGATGCACTGGTATCCACCACTGCGCGAATGGCAACCTGTTCAAAGTTAGGGTTGCCGTTTCGCGAGCCATTCACCAGCACAGCGGTGTCGAGGTCTGCGCGAATGTCAAACTCAAAGCCATTGAGCTGAATACCCAGATCCTTCGCAACCAGCTGAGCCGTGACCTGGGAGCAGGAGATCAGCGAACTCAGGGCATAGGCAATGGGGCTAGGGTGCTCGTCGTGCCCGCCAAACACCGGCGCTCCGTCAACCTGAATGATGTGCTGGGAGCCATCAATTTCAATAACTTGAGCCACCCCCTTGCCCTGAGAACGCAGTTTAAATGTGGCAGTCGTTGGCTTGACGCGAATAGCTGCGGTCATAGATTGTTCCGGTGTGAATGTTAGCTGCGACTGGAATCATCCTTCCACACCTCGCTTGAAATTGATGTGAATCGAGATACATTTACAAATGAATTGGAGTTATTCTGTCTCTCCTTCTCACCCTTCACTCAATCACCTCCCGCCTCAGTTGCGGAAACACCTTCCCCACTTTCCCCAGCACATAGTCGCCATAGGTGCCCTCAAACAGGCTCAGGCTAGCCCCATCCCAGCGCTCCTGCCAGTTGTCCGGTTGTGATTCAACCAGTGTGGGGATGGGCTGAATCTTAGCCTCAAAATTGGGGTCAAAGAAAAACGGAAAAGAGAGCCGGTCGTGGCCCGATCGATTCTTTACTCGGTGGGGCGTAGAGCGGTATAGGCCGCCAGTGATGCGATCGAGCATGTCGCCGATGTTGCAGATAAAGGTATTGGGAACAGGCGGAGCCTCAATCCAATGGCCTTGAGACTTTACCTGTAGACCTCCTAGGTGGTCCTGCTTGAGAATGGTCAACAGACCGTAGTCGGTGTGCTCGCCGACCCCCCACTGGTCGCTATCACTGGCTGCCGCAGGATAGTTAAAAATGCGAAATAAAGTTAGCGGGTCGTGGGTATAGCGCTCCTCGAAATAATCTGCCTCCAGCCCCAAACTAAGCGCAATTCCTCGCATTAAGACGTGACCCAGCTCCGTCATCGCCGCCATGTAGTCCAACACTGTCTGGCGCAGTTCGGGCAGTGTGGCGGGGAAAAGGTTCTGCCCGTGCAGAGGGGTGCCCGCCTTCACCAGAGGATGGCTATTGTCAAGTTCGGCCCCCAGGTAAAGCCCCTCCTTTAAATCAGGTTTGCCCGACGTCAACTCTCCCCCGACCGGGAAGTAACCCCGCCAGGCCCGCCCGCCTTTGGCCATGGCAATTTGCAGTTTGACAGCCGCATCTTGGGCAAAAAACTGACGACTGAGGGTTTCGAGCCGCTGCTGCAAGCTCTGGTCAACGCCGTGGCCGGTGATATAAAAGAACCCATACTGGCGACAGGCTTGCCCCAGCTGCTCGGCCACCACGGTGGATGACCCTAAGGAGGTACGCAACAACGTGATGTCGATGATGGGGATAGTCTCTAACACAGTTAATCGTCGTTTTTTAGGTTAGAAAAATTGGCTCGGCTGTGAACAGCCAATAGGATTACTCCACTCTAAATGAGCGGTGAATTTTGAGCGGCTTATTTGTAGCTCAAACTACAATTACGGTCAAATTGCAAGGAGCTGTTCGTGCCAACCACGGGCTCGGTAGAGACTTAGTAGTAAAGGTCGGGTCAAATCTCTACGCCTATTGCAGGCAGGGTTTCTTCCTTCTTCTACAAAAAATCGTCATTCCCCATAAAAATGCTCAAGGTCTTAGTTGTAGCTCGGGCAACTGACGCTAATGAATTAGGGTTATAGACTGGGGAGCTAGATTCTAAATGTATGGATGGTGCTCCTTGTCCAATCAAATGAATCGTCGATTTTTTCTGCTTACGGCCGGCTCCTTTGCCGCCACCACAATGGTCGCAGGCTGCGGTGCTACTCGATCGGGCGGCGGCAATGCTAGCGGTAACACACTCAGAGTGGGGGTAAACCCCGTGCCCCACGGCGAAATCTTAGCCTACGTGCGAGATAACCTGGCCGCTAGCGAAGGGTTGACCATTGAAGTTGTCGAGTTCTCTGACTACGTGCTGCCCAACACCGCCCTCAACGATGGGCAACTGGAGGCCAACTACTTTCAACACGTGCCCTACATGGAAGACTTTGCTAAGCAGCGGGGGCTAGATTTGGTATTTGTCAAAGGAGTTCATTTAGAACCCTTGGGGCTCTATTCAAAGAAAGTGACGGTTTTAAGCGAAGTGCCAGAGGGGGCGCAGGTTTCGGTGCCCAACGATGCTACAAATCTGGGGCGCGCCCTCAAACTGCTAGATGACAACGGATTGCTTACCCTCAAAGGCGGAGCGGGGGTAAATGCCACCAAGCAAGACATTGAGGCCAATCCTAAAAATCTCAGCCTGGTGGAGTTAGAGGCGGCACAGTTGCCCCGCGCTCTAGACGATGTAGATATTGGCGTAGTTAACGGCAACTATGCCCTTGAAGTAGGGTTGAACCCCGCTAAAGATGCTCTGGCGCTGGAAAAATCTGACGGCAACCCCTACGCTAATGGACTGGTGGTGCTGAGTGGGCAGGAAAATGATTCAAACATTCAAAAACTGGCTCAGTTGCTGAACTCTGATCAGGTCAGAACGTTTATTAACGATAAGTACCAGGGGGCAGTGATCCCAGTTTTTTAATGCTCCCTGAGGTAGGGTCATGATTACGATTCGAGACTTGCGGAAGGTGTACGGGTCGTTTGTGGCTCTCGACACCTTTAACGAAGAAATCAACGCCGGAGAAATTTTTGGGGTAATTGGCCAAAGTGGAGCTGGCAAAAGCACCCTGATTCGCTGCATTAATCGGTTGGAAACGCCTACCTCTGGCCGTGTGATTGTGGCTGGCCAGGACATTACCGCCCTGTCGGGTAGCGACCTGCGTCGGGCGCGGCAGCAGATGGGCATGATTTTTCAGCACTTTAACTTGCTGAGCTCGCGCACTGCTGCTGAAAACATTGCCATGCCCCTGGAGGTGATGGGTTATAGCCGTCTGCGTATCAAGGCGCGGGTAGCAGAACTGCTGTCTTTGGTGGAGCTAGAGGGCAAGGGTGATAGCTACCCCGCCCAACTGTCTGGGGGGCAAAAACAGCGGGTAGGCATTGCTCGGGCCTTAGCCGCTGACCCCAAGGTGCTGTTGTCGGACGAAGCAACCTCGGCCCTAGACCCCCAGACTACTCAATCTATTCTGTCGCTGCTGAAGAAGTTGAACCAGCAAATTGGTCTCACCATTTTGCTGATTACCCACGATATGGGAGTAGTGAAGCGGATCTGCGATCGCGTCGCCATTTTAGAGCAGGGTAAAGTCATTGAGCGCGGCAGGGTGGCTGACTTAGCATCCCAGCCTCACTCCCGCCTAGCCCAGGACTTTTTTCCTCGGCTGACGGGCTACCAACCTCGGCCTGACGTGCTGCTGGTCACCATTGCTTTTCGGGGTGAGGTAGCCAATGAACCATTTATTGCCACCCTGGTGCAGCGGTTCAATGTGGGGGCCAACATTATCAATGGGGCAATTGAAACCATTGGGGGGCAGCCGGTGGGGCAGTTTCAGATCGAACTGGCAGGGCCAGAGCGGTACGTTGCCCTCGACTATTTGACCCAGCTCAATCTTGCCGTGGAGGTACAGGATGGACGCACAGCTGCTGAGCAATTTGTGGACAGCAACCCTTGAGACGCTCTATATGGTGAGCGTTTCGTCGCTGCTGGCGGCGGTGTTTGGCTTACCCCTGGGGCTGCTGCTGGTGATTACGGGAGCCAGGGGCTTTTTGCCGAACCCATTGGTAAACCAGGGGCTGGGTTGGGTGATCAATGGGGTGCGATCGCTGCCCTTCATCATCTTGCTGGTGGCGATTTTGCCCCTCACCCGCTTAATCGTTGGCACAACCATTGGCAGCACCGCCGCCTTGGTACCTCTTACCCTCTCAGCCATTCCTTTTTTTGCCCGTGTGGCCGAAACTGCCCTCCTCGAAGTTGACCCAGGCCTGGTGGAAGCCGCCGAAGCCATGGGCTGTAGCTACTGGGATATCGTTCGCAAGGTGTTAATTCCAGAGTCACGGCCCGCTTTGGTGCTGGGTTTGACCCTGATGGTCATTAGTCTGGTGGGCAACTCGGCGATGGCTGGGGTCGTAGGCGGTGGCGGTTTAGGCGATCTAGCAATTCGCTACGGCTTCCAGCGCTTTGACACGCGGGTGATGGTGTACACGGTGGTCATTTTGATTGCCTTGGTGCAGCTGATTCAGTGGTTTGGCGACGGCGTGGCCTACCGGCTGCGCCGTACCGGCAATGTAGCGCCCTCCCCCGGTTGGACCAATCCCTTGGCGCGGCTGCGAAAGACCTAGGCTGTGCCTATATCGAACCTAGCGCCCTGGTGGAATTTCTTTACTCTTTAAATCTCTATGACAACTACCCTCAAGGAGGAGCTTTTGAGTCTGATTCGCCATCGATCGAGGTTGTTTTAGCATGCGCGGTGTCTCCTACCTCTCCCCCAATCTGCTTTGGCTGTATCGGGCTGTGGGTGACTACCTCGGTCGTCGCTTGGGCTGCTCGGTGGATGTGATGCAGGGAGCCGATGATCCTCTGACCGATCCAGATCTGGTGGGCGATCGCTGGGATCTGCTCTTTCTCTGCGGCCTGCCCCTGATGCGCTATGCCCAGCGGGTTCCTGATCAGCTGCGGCCCCTGGTAGCTCCGGTGATGGATCAGGCTCGCTATGGTGGGCAGCCGGTGTACTTTTCAGATGTGGTGGTGCGGAGCGATCGCCCCTTGCATACCTGGGACGACCTGGCACAGACGGTATTTTGCTACAACGATCGCGGCTCTCACAGCGGCTACAGCCGGATGGGCTACGAGCTGCACCAGAGAGGACTAGACTGGGGATTCTTTGGGCAGAAGCTGGAATCGGGGAGCCATTTGCGATCGCTCCATGCCATTCTCATGGGCCAGGCTGACTGCGCTGCGATCGACAGCACCGTACTCGACCAGGCCCTGAGAGACGACCCCATCCTCGGCCAAAAGATCCGCATTATTACTAACCTCGGCCCCTCTCCCATGCCGCCCATTGCGATCTCTCAACGGTTGGGTCAGGACGTGCTGCAAACCTGGCAAGCAGCACTCCTTCAACCCGACGCCACGTTGCAGCAGCAGCTTGCCCAGGCTGGAATCCAGCGCTTTGCGGCAGTGGACTATAGCATCTATGAGCCGGTTTTGGCGATGTATGAGGGGAGTAAAGGAGTTGGGGGTGAAGGGTAGGCAGTAAATTGCCCCTCTACCCCTTACTCCCTAACCCTCTACACCCTGTCCCCGCCAAGCCAAAAAAGCCTCCAGCGTCGGAAAGTAGCGAATCACCTCATCAAGGCCTATCGGTCTACCCGAGCGGTAGCCATCCCAATAGGCGGCATCGGTACTTTTGGGCAGTAGACCCGCATCGCGATCGCGGCACCCCCGCTGAAAAAATTCTTCTCGACGGCTTTTCATCACAACCTCCAGGACTCAACCAAAATGCACCCTTGCCATGCCGTGCCAATAGAACAGCAGCAAACCGGATTGCAGTAATGGCCAGGGTTTTAACCCTATGAGTTGATCTTACGAAGGTGGTTTGATAAGAGCAAATAGTCTTTTTTGTGAAAGTAATAGATTTTGTTGATGGAAAAGGCAGAGCTAGGAAAAACGGTGCGAATGTTGAGGTTTTGCTCGGTATCAGGGACCCAAACCTTTGCGCTATGCTAGCGCCTGCCGCAGGGCAAACTGCTGCGGAGCCTGGGCCTGCTGCTCTACAGCGTGACGATACACTTGCTTAAACAAGGTCTGTTGCGTGTGGCTGCCCCCCAGGCGATAGAGGTGTGGCAGCACGGGGCGCAGGTGGGCGATCGCCCCCACCCAATCCCCATTAGCGTGGGCCACTAACCCCTGAGCAGCGGGAACAGCCAGTTTGAGCCAGCGTGTTTTGGTCAGCTCATCCTGGCGATGGGCGTGGCGGACCATGTCGTCGATCATGGTGGCGGCATAGTCGTTGCGATCGCCTCGGGCCAGGCCATAGACATAGTGCAGGTCTTGAAAAGGCAGGGCATGCTCTTGCAGACGCGCTCGCAGCGGTTTGGCCAGCGATCGCCAGCGATTACCCACCGATACCCCCGCTAGCTCTAGCCGCAGCAGTAGCGAAATTGCCCCTACCTGGTCTTTGGGGGTGTGCCTGCGGGCCAGTCCCCATACGTGCTGGTCATAGAGTCTGAGCACCGTGGCGGTGTCGCCTTGGGCTAGATAAGCCAGGGCCACGTGCCACCAATTGTGGGTATAAAGCATCGAGTTACAGCCGCGCCAGGTGTCGGCGTTGGCCTCCATCCAGTCAATGTTTTCGCGGTGGTGACCCTGGACATCAAGCACGTGGGCTACGGCGTGGTGCGCCCAGGGGTTGTGGCGGCGCAGCTCTGTGGCCCGTCGGCCCAGCGCTTCGGCCTGGTCATACTGGTGGCACTGCTCTAGGCCAAAGGCCACCATGCTGTAGAGCAACGGGTGTTCGGGATGTGCCGGAAGGGCCGCCAGGGCAACTTCTAGCAACCCCTGGCTCTCTCCCTGATAAAAGTAGTGGTACTGGGCCTGCTGCACCGCCAGCAAATCCTGCGGGAAGGCCTGCACTAGAGCAGTTTGATAAGCGATCGCCTGCCGAATGTGGCCCCTAGCCCAGGCCGCAATACCGTGAATATAGCCCTGCTCTCGCGGCGATGCCGACGCTAATCTGGCTAGCGCTCGGTTGAGGTAAGGTCTGGCACGCAGCCGATCGGTGCGGTTTTCTTGGCTGAGGTAATAAGCGGCCGCGTAGGCATGGGCGATCGCACAGTTGCCGTCTGCCTCAATCGCCTTGAGAATCGTCGTCTCTGCCTGGTCGCCGTAGGTCAGCGCCTGGTCGATAAATTGGTCAATAGCGGTCACCGCTTGAACAGAATCAGTGGTGACCAGCAAGCCTTGAGCGTCTTGAAGCATTACTTATAAGGTTGAGATTGAACCTTTGACCTGAGCTTTAAGACAATCAGCGATTAAGTTCAAATTGAAAACAAATTGAGATACATTTGTAATATATTTTAACTTTAGCGAATAATTCAAGCTGTAAATGTTGTAAACCGTCCTTAGGAAAAACTTTGTCTTCACTCAGCGATCAAATGTTTAGTACTTCTATGATTCCCCCATTGCAAGAGCTATGGGTCTTGCAATGGGTGGAGATGGCTAGTTAGATTTGAGGTGCAAATTAATTTCTGATTCTGAATTGAAGGCAATTGTAACCCCAGATGCTTTTTTGCACAAAAGCAGAATGTTAATATCGCCCAGGCTGATGACTTGGAGAAAGCCGCATGGCGCCAAAAGCTCGGTACTTAGGAGTTTTGTGTCTTCTAATGAAATAGGTTTTAGTTTGATTAGAGCAGCTCTTGTCCACTTTAAAGTGTGTTAGAGGGCAGATTTAAGCTGAGGCCTTAAAAATCTTTATCTGTTGCAAATTCGTCATAAGAAGCATTAGGAATTGGACCGAGGCGACACTGTTAGCGCAGTGGATCTACATTCTATTTCAGCTATTTTTTGCCTAAAGCTAAGTAAAGGAAAGAGTTTATGCAGGAATTTGAATTTGTGAAGGCGTCACTAACGCCAGCACAAGGGATTTTTACCTTAATTGCATTAGGGCTTATCTTGCTTGCCCTAGCGAATTATGTGCGAGTCACCCTTGTCAAAAACACCCACGACTTTGTGATTGCTGGTCGCAGATTGGGTTTTGGATTTGGAGTGGCAGGCATCATTTCAATTTGGACATGGGCGATGGCCGTGATGATGTCCTCTGCAATGACATATACATATGGGACTTCTGGACTCTGGTGGTTTACTGTTCCCAACGGTCTAGCGGTAATACTTATAATTCCATTCGCTAGACGATTGAGGGCGAAGATGCCGCACGGCTACACGATTGGAGAATTTATCAGTTCCCGCTTTGACGGAGCAGGTTTAGCACGTGTTGTGATGACAGCGGGTTTGTTGTTTGGCGCTTTGCTAGCCATCATTATTAACTTGAAGGGCACCTCGCTCGTAATCTCAACTGTATTTGGGGTTGACCAGGGTACAGTAGCTATCATTACGGCAATCATTGTTCTAGCCTATACAGTTTTGGGTGGGCTGTGGGCTTCTATCTCAACCTCTACTTTGACAACACTGTTCATTACCGTACCGACAGCTTTTGTCGTTACTGCCGTATTAAGCCAGGTTGGTGGAGCTGAGTTTGTTTGGCAAACAGTTGCTAGCAAAAGCACTGACTTTCTGTCAGTAGCTCGTCCAGAGGCCGCAGTTGGCTTTGGTATTACCCTGGCGCTTGGCCTGATCACAGCTACCGTCGTTGGGCAGGATTTTTGGCAAGTTGTTTGGGGTTTGAGGGAGAGAGAAGTAAGCCGTACCTTCTTTTGGGCTGGCGCGCTGTTCTACCCTATTCCTATTTGCCTTGGGATCCTAGGACTTGTAGGTATTGCTCTTAACGTGGATCTAGCAACCCATCTAAACGGCGATGCTGCCGCTGTTGGACCGTTTGTTATTTCTCACATCGGATTGCCTACCTGGCTGATTCTAAGCTATGTATTCGTGATTTTGTCGGCCTGTTATTCGACCATTGATGGTTCTCTTTCGGCAATTTCGTCCGTTGCAGCTGTTGATGTGATTAAGCCTTTTTCTCCCAATATTTCTGAGCACAAACTGTTTTCCTACACCAGGCTATCGATGGTGATTGCCGCCCTGATTGCGACGCTGGTTGTGTTAAGCGGTGTTGACTTTGTCACCATTGTTTTGACAACCTACGCGATTCGTACCGCTGTGCTAATTCCGTTTATGCTGGCGGTCTTTTGGGATCGAATGACAGCGGCTGGGTTTTTTGGGGGAACCGTTGCGGCGATCGCGATTGGGATGCCCGTTCACTTTACCTATGGTGAATTGCCAGGCAGCATCACCATTTTAGTTATTAGCGCAATTGTTCCATTAGTTCTAGGATTTCAAAATCAAAATCGATTCGACTACGATCGCCTCAAAAAAGCTGCAGATATTTCGGATAACTCTGCTCCCGTTAACCCAATCATTCCGGTTAACAACTAGCGACACTTCATCACGCTGATTTCTATCCTCTTACCTTGCGGAGACGCCCATGCAGCCCTCGTCTAATCGTTCATACGGGTTGAATTTCTTTGGAACTTCAAACAAGCATCTCTTGATTGCGATCGCTACTAGCATTCTCGCCGCTCAGGGGCGATCGCTTGCTACCACAGGCTCAGCTAATTCTACCGAACCCAGCTTCTTTGTTTCTACCGAGACGGCGATCTTCTTCTTTATTGGCATTGTCATCTCCTTTTTTTATATCAAAGGGATGGCTGGGGTTTTACGTGATGCAGTTAGAACTTACTCTTCCGAAGAGGAAGACACTCGTGACACTTTCACCAAAGGTTTCGTCGGAGCTATTCTAGCGGCGATCGCCTCTGCCGTTGTGATCTGGTCCTATGGGCTTGGTGCCTATTTTCTTTATGTTGGACCAGTGCTTAGTTTGCTTAGCCCCATCGGCATCATCTACTTTATGGCTCTCGACATTCAGCGATACAAAGAGACCTCAAGTCCCAAGTAGTTTGAAATATTTTTTAGGAACAGCACAAGCCAATTCTGTAAGAGCTTGTAGAGATTTCCTTGGACATGGTGTTCAAAATCAGCTCCTATAAGCATCTCAAAACATAACCTTGTCAAACATAAAAACGATACTTGAAGAGGCCTGGGTTTCGACGATTCACCATAAGGTGCTAAGAAAAAGGGCTCTATCGGTCGCGGGGTCGCCGTTGGTGATGCAGGTTTTTATCACTACACTGTCAAATTTTCTAGTCGAATTTATTCTTTGAGTACACAGCAGGTTCTATGGCATCTCAGAAAAAGCAGGCCCATCTTTTAGGCTTCATTCAACATGGAGTAAACAGCCACGCCACCGGTATGTGGCGACATCCCAAAGACAAAGTTAATTGGGACTGGAGCCGCCCGCCCTACTGGCAACACATGGCCCGCACCATGGAGCGGGGGCTGTTTGATGCCATGTTTATTGCCGATGAGCTAGCCCCCTACAACAACTATGAAAAAAGCTCCGATGCCTGCGTGAAATATGCGGTGCAGTGCCCTACCCATGAGCCATCTACTCTGGTGCCCATCATTACGACGGCGACTAAACACCTAGGGGTTGGGGTAACGCTGTCCACTGCCTTCGAGCATCCTTACTCCATGGTCCGGCGGCTCTCTAGCCTCGATCATCTTTCCGACGGGCGCATTGCCTGGAATATTGTCAGTTCCTATTCCAAAAGCGAGTGGGATGCCTACGGGGCCGAAATGAGCGATCGCGGCCACCGCTACGAGCGCATGGAAGAGTACATGGAACTCTGCTACCAACTGTGGGATTCGTGGGCACCTGATGCCATTGTTGCTGATAAGGCCAGCGGCATTTTTGCCGACCCAGCTAAGGTAAAGGAGATCAACTTTGAAGGCGAGTTTTTCCGCAGCAAAGGGCGATCCTTCTGCTACCGATCGCCTCAAGGTCGTCCAGTGCTTTGGCAGGCCGGTTCCTCCGATCGGGGGCGCGACTTTGCCGCCAAACATGCCGAAGCCATTTTTGCCGTACACCCCAACGTCGATCGAATGCGGCAGTACAGCGACGACCTAAATCAGCGGCTGATCAAGACCTTTAACCGTCCCCCCGGCAGCGTCAAACTGATCTATGGCTTGCAGTGCATCGTAGGCGAATCTCGCGCCCATGCTCAGGAAAAGTACGAGCAAATTCGCGCCAATATTCCCCTAGAGGGTGCCCTCGCCTGGATCTCGGGCCACTTCGGCCCCGACTTTTCCACCTACGATCTCGACGAGTACGTGCAGAACATCGAAATCCCCGGCATCCAGGGCTTGTTTGAGAGCATTATCTACGCTAAGGGTGGCGACCCGATTACCGTAAAAGAAGCTGCCCTCTACTACGCCATGGGCATGGGTATGCCGATTACTGTGGGCACTGCTTCTGATATTGCCGACACTTTGGAATATTACATGGACGAAGGCGGTGCTGACGGGTTCATGCTAGTGGCCACCTACACCCCTGGCTGTTTTGAAGAATTTGTCGATTTAGTGGTGCCAGAACTCCAGCGGCGCGGACGCTACCGCACCACTTACCCCGGTACAACCTTGCGCGAAAACCTACTCGCTGATTGATTGAGGATGGGCTTCGTTCCTAACTAGCCATTGTCTGTAACCTAGATCTGGTGGCACTAGTTTTCTAACGGATGATAGGTAGAACGTGGGTTAGTGATTGTCTCCTGGCTAATGCGGTGTCCTAATCGCTCGCGATCGTGCTTATTGCCGTTCGCGATAAAACAATCAAACTGACAAGACCACTTCCAATGCAAGATATGGAGGCAATGAAAGAGAGCAGTATCTAATACCTGTTTTTCCAGGGCTGAGTTTCAGTTCAGCATTGAGCAACTTTGAGATTGACATTGAAGCAAAGACTTTTCTCCTAAAGTCTGAAACTCTATCGAAATAAAGGTTATGGGGGCGGGGTCGTTGGCTGGGTCACGCGGTTGACTAGCTGCTGAATGCGATCGTAGTGAGCCCCCTTCCAATAGATCTGAGCACAGCCCTGGCAACGGGCAAACTCGTCGTAGTGCAGGCGGGTGAGTGGCAGAAGTTGATCCGCTATTTCTGCTTTGTCGACCGGTAGCAGGGTGTCATTGCAGCGGGGGCAGCGCTCTAGGGGCGCAATGGCATCCTGTAAGCAGAATCGCTCTAGCACCTCTCGGGTCTGGGTCTCTGGTATGTGGGAGCGAACAATGTACCCGTGGGTGACAATACTGCGCTTCAAGAGACCTCGATCTTGGGTGAGCAGAATGCGCTGTTCTCGGTTTGCAAGGTGGGCTAGGTCACTATCCTCATAGTCGTTGCGGTAAAGCGCATCGAACCCCAGCAGTCGCAGGTAGGTGGCTAGCTTGCCCAGATGCACGTCCAGCACAAACCGCGTAGTGACCAGCGGGTGAGGACGCACTAGCGAAACCGGGCTGATATCAAGCTGCTTGAAGTAGGGGTAGACAGCGATGCGATCGCCATCCTGAGCCAAATAGCCAAAGCCAACAGACTCGCCGTTGACCAAAATCAAATCCACTTCTGGGTGAGGGATACCCAAGGACTCGATTACGTCCTTAATAGCAGCGGGCTCGTTGATCTCGTGGGCAAACTCTACTTGCTTGCGATCGGCAGGTAGAAAGTCGTTTAACTCAGCATAGAACCGGAAAATGAGCTGCAACATCAACGCTTACAGGGCAATCCAAGGCCAGAGGTCCATCCTCTTGATCTTGATAGAGTATTCTTCAATGACTTGGCAGTAGATAATTCAGGTATGAGGGCTGAGAGCTAAATAGCCGTAACGACAGCGCCCCGCACGGCTAACCCGACAGCGAGGTTTGAGACGAACATTGTTAAAGATACCGAAACCTCTTTGTTGAGGTGAGAAGCTTTGAAGCTGCTTAGGCATTCCTCATCGCGGCATTTGTGTGAGCCCAAACTGTCGCTTGAGTAGAAAATCCATCAGTTTGGGCGGCAACAGCTGCTTGAGCAACGGCAACCACCTGCTTTTTCTCCCTAGTCGGACTGTCACGGGTGGATGAGGCTTCATCACCAGTGCCACCAGCTGTTCGGCAAAGTCGTGGACAGGCGTAGCATTGGCTTGAGACAGCACCGCCCTGGCGCGAATCTTCGACTCCAGCGGCGCGTACCACGAGTTTGGCGAGAGCACCCCGGTCAATCCCTGACTCGCAGCTTGGCCAAAGTTCGATTGGATGGCACCGGGCTGCACAGTAACTACGTGGATGCCAAACGGGGCTAGCTCCATCCGCAGCGCCTCCGACAGGCTGTGCAAGGCTGCTTTTGACGCGCTATAAGCCCCAGAAAACGGCGTTGTAACTATCCCCGAGATACTGCCGATGTTGACGATGGTGCCCGATCGCTGCTCCTTCATCGCCGGAGCCACTCGCTGCACCAGCTCTAGAGGGGCCAGTACATTGGTGCGAAACTGGGCCTGAATCTGCGCCGGACTGAGATCCATTAGTGGGCCAAACTGGCCAAAGCCCGCATTGTTGACCAAAATATCGATTCGACCGACCTGGGCTAAAACGGTGTCAACGACCGACTTCATAGTCGCTGGGTCAGTGACGTCGAGCGGCAGGGTAAGAATGCCTTGGGCTTTCAAGTCATCTATGGCCTCTAGCCGTCTGGCTGTGGCCACAACCTGGCAGCCCCGCTGATGAAACGCCTGACATAACGCTTTGCCAATGCCCGATGAACAGCCGGTGACGATGACGACGGGAGAGGTCATAGGGATAGAACGGGTAGGCGATAGCTTTAGCAAGGTCTCTAGAGAATCCTAAGCAATGATGGGGTCAATGGGAGCGAAAAAACTGATGGCGAATGGTCAGATAAGTAAAGCTTTTGCAGGCAGATTTTCCGGCGATCGCTACCTCGTAGTTTATTGCACCGCAGGGGCTAGCCTAGCCTGAGGACAATGTGTGTTTTTGGAAACCGCTGGCTTATGCTCAACAACGTTACTACTGGGGAAAAAGGAGGTTTTTATGACTTCAATCAAGGGCCGTAGATTTTTGCTTCGGGTTTGTGGGGGTCTAGCGATCGCTTTATTTGCCGCTAGCTGCGGTCCTTCTGCTCCAACACCTAACCGTGCCGAGCCCCCAGCGCAGACGGTCGAACTCACCGTATCGGCGGCGGCTAGTTTGCAAGATGTTTTAGA
This sequence comes from Leptolyngbya subtilissima AS-A7, assembly GCF_039962255.1. Classification (NCBI taxonomy): domain Bacteria; kingdom Bacillati; phylum Cyanobacteriota; class Cyanophyceae; order Leptolyngbyales; family Leptolyngbyaceae; genus Leptolyngbya; species Leptolyngbya subtilissima. Next base: position 544,323 of record NZ_JAMPKY010000001.1, read on the forward strand.
GGCCATCACACCGCAATTTCATGCGGCCTATCCCACGATTAAAATTAGCTATAACTTTGGTGCCTCGGGTGCCTTACAGCAGCAAATTGAGCAGGGTGCTCCAGCCGATATCTTCTTTTCTGCCGCTGCTAAACAGATGGATGCATTAGCTGAGAAGGGATTAATTCTGAAGGATTCTCGGCAGGATGTGTTGACGAATAGCCTGGTGCTGATTGCCCCAGCTCAGTCGCAACTTGCGATCACAGATATTGCCCAACTCAAAGATGCTGAGGTGGGCGTCGTTGCGGTAGGCGAGTTTCGCAGCGTGCCGGCAGGGCAGTATGCAGAGCAGGTGTTCACCAAGCTAAATTTGCTGGAGGCCTTGCAGCCCAAGCTGGTGTTTAGCAACAGCGTGCGGGGGGTGTTGGCCGCTGTAGAGAGCGGCAACGCCGACGTGGGCATGGTCTATGCCACCGATGCGGCCCTCTCGGAGCGAGTTAAGGTGTTGGCGACGGCGACCGCAGCAAGTCATCAACCGATTGTTTACCCGATCGCAGTCGTCAGCAATAGCCCTAACCCCGACGCCGCGAAGACATTGATCGCGTTTTTGCAGACCCCTGCGGCCCGAACTAAGTTTAAGGAATTTGGCTTTGGGGTTGTCGCTCCGTAACGGCCTGCCATCCTACGGCTGCAAAACCTACCATGACCTTCTCTCCCCTGTGGATCTCCCTCCGGATTGCTGCGATCGCTACCCTGCTGGCATTTGTCTCAGGCATTGCTGCCGCGCAGTTTATGCAGGGCTATCGGGGTCGATGGCGATCGCTCTTAGACAGCCTGTTTTTGGCCCCTATGGTGCTGCCCCCTACGGTGCTGGGCTTTTTACTGCTGCTGCTGCTGGGTCGGTATGGCCCCCTTGGGGCCTTGATGGGGACAGCCGGTATCAACGTCGTGTTTACCTGGTATGCAGCGGTGATCACAGCGACGGTAGTGGCGTTTCCGCTGATGTACAAAACTGTGCTGGGTAGCCTAGAGCAGATCGATCGCTCGGTGCAGCAGGCCGCCCGCACTTTGGGTGCAACGGAGTGGCAGCTGTTTTTGGGCATTACGCTGCCCCTGGCTCTGCCCGGCATTGGGGCCGGTACCGCCCTGGCCTTTACCCGTGCCCTGGGCGAATTTGGGGCCACCCTCATGCTGGCAGGCAATATTCCGGGCAAAACCCAGACCCTACCTATGGCGATTTTCTTCGCCGTGGAGGCCGGGGCCTTTCACGAAGCCGCCCTGTGGACTGGGGTAATCTTGGCCATTTCCCTAGGCGGACTGGTGCTGATGAACCGCTGGCAATCCCAAGGTGCTAGGCTGCCAGCCCTGCGGTGGCTCGATCGAGGCTGGGCTGTTGTCTGCCGCACCCTGCACAGGCCATTCAACCGTCAACGTCCACCCCTTACGCCCCAACCCTTACGCCCTACCCCTCAACCCCCTCACCTCTCCATCAACCTCACCCACCACCTGCCTGGGTTCACTTTGGATGTGGCTTTCTCCACAGACCACTATCCCTTGGGTTTGCTGGGGGCATCGGGAGCAGGCAAAAGCCTAATTTTGAGATGTTTGGCGGGGCTAGAGACGCCCCACCGCGGCCGCATTGTAATGAACGGGCGGGTGCTGTTCGACTCAGCGTTGGGCATTAATCTACCCAGCCGCGATCGCAGAGTCGGCTATCTCTTCCAGCACTACGCTCTGTTTCCTCACCTGACGGTGGCCCAAAACATTGCCTACGGACTGCGGGGCGAGTCGAAAGCGGCGATCGCCCGTAAGGTAGCTGAGCAGCTTCAGCAGGTGCAGCTGGTTGGGTTTGGCGATCGCTATCCCCACCAGCTCTCTGGCGGTCAGCAGCAGCGGGTGGCTCTGGCTCGCGCTCTGGCTCCCAACCCCAAAATTCTGCTGCTCGATGAGCCCTTTTCGGCCCTCGATGCCCACCTGCGTAGCGAACTTGAAAAGCAGCTGCTCAAGACCTTGGCTAGCTACCCGGGGCTGACCTTATTTGTTAGCCATAATTTAGAAGAAGCCTACCGGGTGTGTGAGCGCTTGCTGGTGCTCTCGGAGGGCAGCGTCGTGGCCGAGGGGCCAAAACAAGCCATTTTTGACCGCCCCGGCAGCGTGACCGTAGCCCAGCTCACCGGCTGCAAAAACATCTCGGCCCTGCGACGCCAAGGCGATCACACCCTAGCCGCGCTGGACTGGTGCTGCCCCCTGCAAACCCTGGAGCCGGTGCTGCCCATTCATACCCACGTGGGCATTCGCGCCCATCGTCTGACTTTCCCCGAGCAGCCCACTCAGCCCAACACCTTCCCCGGCTGGATTGCTTGGACCAGCGAAACGCCCCACCGCATTAGCCTTTATCTCAAGCTGGGCAGCCCCCCATCTGGCCTCGACGATTATCACCTTCAGGCAGAGGTTTTTAAAGATAGATGGGCTGAACTGAAGGAGCGGCCTTTTCCTTGGTATGTGCACCTCGATCCAGCCCAGCTACTTCTATTGGGGAGATAGGAGATTGCCTTAGGGATTGCGGTTTGGGGTTCAGGGTTTGAGGTGTACGGTTTAAGGCAGATTATGACCCTGAATCCCCGCTAACTTGGCATCTTCGGCTTAGCAGACTGCTGGTAGCCTGTTCACCGTCACTAAGAAAGTCCACTGTGCCGCAGCGATCGCCGACATGGCCTTTGCAACGCTTTTTGGGCTTTGGGCTAGCTCACCCCTCCCTGGAGGGGATGACGCTGGCCCATTTCTGTCCTTCTCTGGGAGAGAACCCCAAGGTCGTGTATTAACCACGTGAGGATTTTGACCATGCTGACCCGCCCCGACCCAGTCATGGATCTTTGGAAAACCGGGAGCCATCCCCTCGACCCCATCTTTGCTCCCCGGTCGGTGGCAGTGATCGGGGCCACCGAGCGTCCCGGCAGTGTGGGTCGCACGGTGCTGTGGAATCTGATCCGCCACCCCTTTGGCGGCACGGTGTACCCAATTAATCCCAAACGGCGCAATGTGCTGGGTGTTCAAGCGTTCGATCGCATCCAGTCTCTTCCTGAAGTAGTGGATTTGGCGATCATTGCGATTCCTGCCCCTGGGGTGCCTGCCGTGGTGCAGGATTGCGTGGATGCTGGGGTCAGAGGCGCGATTATTCTCTCGGCGGGGTTTAAGGAGATTGGTGCCGAGGGTGTTGAGCTAGAGCGGCAGATTAGGGCGATCGCCGCGGGTCGTATGCGGTTGATTGGCCCTAACTGCCTGGGCATTCAGAATCCGCTGACGGGGCTCAACGCAACCTTTGCCAGCCACTTGGCGAGGCAAGGCAACGTCGGCTTTATCAGCCAAAGCGGGGCGCTGTGCACCTCCATTCTCGACTGGAGCCTGCGGGAAAACGTGGGCTTCAGCGCCTTTATCTCCCTGGGTTCCATGCTCGACGTGGGCTGGGGCGACCTGATCGACTACCTGGGCGACGACCCCCATACCCACAGCATCGTCATCTATATGGAGTCGATTGGGGATGCCCGGTCGTTTTTGTCGGCGGCGCGGGAGGTAGCGCTAAGCAAGCCGATCATTGTGATTAAAGCGGGGCGTACCCAGGCGGCGGCTCAGGCAGCGGCCTCTCACACCGGGGCGCTAACGGGCAGTGATGCGGTGCTAGATGCGGCCTTTCGGCGCTGCGGCGTGCTGCGGGTTGATCACATCGATGAGCTATTTGATACCGCCGAAGTGCTGGCCAAGCAGCCACGCCCCCGAGGCCCGCGCCTGAGCATTATCACCAACGCGGGCGGGCCGGGGGTGCTGGCAACAGATGCGTTGATTCGCGCTGGGGGGACTCTGGCAAAGCTTTCTGCCGCTAGCGTGGATGCTCTAAATGGGGCGCTGCCCTCCCATTGGAGCCACAGCAATCCTGTTGATATTCTGGGGGATGCTGAACCGGCCCGATTTGCCCAGGCACTCAAGACCACCCTGGCCGACCCCGACAGCGACGGCTGCCTGGTGGTGCTCACCCCTCAAGCTATGACCGACCCGACCAAAACCGCCCAGGCGGTAGTCGAAACCTGGCGCAACAGCGAATCGAGCCAGCCGATTTTGGCCAGCTGGATGGGGGGAGCTGAGGTCGATGCCGGCGAAGACATTCTCAACCGAGCGGGGATACCCACCTATCGCTACCCCGATCTGGCAACGCGGCTGTTTGGGCTGCTGTGGCGGCACAGCTACGCCCTCAAAGGGCTCTACGAAACCCCGACCCTAACCACCAACCACGGCATCGATCGCGCCACCGTTGCCACCCTTCTGCAAACGGCTCAGGCTGAAGCCCGCTCGCTGCTCACCGAGACCGAGTCAAAGGCGTTGCTGGCGGCCTACGGCATTCCGGTGGTGCCCACGCAGGTGGTGGCGACAGTGGAGGAAGCAATCGCCGCTGCCGACCAAATTGGCTACCCGGTAGTCCTCAAACTCTATAGCCTCACCCTCACCCACAAAACCGATGTGGGCGGTGTGCAGCTCAACCTTGACGATAGCCATGCCGTCGCTCGGGCCTTCGATCGCATCCGCACTGGCGTGACCGAAAAAGCCGGAGCCGAGCACTTTCAGGGCGTTACCGTGCAGCCGATGATTCGCGTCGATGGCTATGAGCTGATTTTGGGCAGCAGCCAAGACCCGCAGTTTGGCCCGGTGCTGCTGTTTGGCACTGGCGGCCAGCTAGTCGAGGTGTTTCAAGATAGTGCGATCGCCCTGCCTCCCCTCAACAGCACCCTGGCCCGTCGCTTAATGGAGCAAACCCTAATCTACAAAGCCCTCCAGGGTGTGCGGGGCCGCGAGGCTGTGGACTTGGATGCCCTAGAGCAGCTTTTAGTGCGCTTTAGCCAGCTAGTGGCAGAGCAGCCCGATATTGCCTCTATTGATATCAACCCTCTAATCGCCTCGTCTGACCAACTGCTGGCCTTAGATGCTCGGGTGATACTGCGTGCTCCCGACTCACCGCCAGCCCGTTTGGCCATTCGCCCCTACCCCACCCAATATGTCTGGTCAGGACGCAACGGCGTCACCATTCGCCCCATTCGCCCCGAAGACGAGCCGCTGATCACCGCCTTCCACGACATGGTGTCTGAGCAGAGCGTTTACCTGCGCTACTTCCATGCTATCAAGCACAGCACCCGCGTCGCCCACGATCGCCTCACCCGCATCTGCTTTAACGACTACGATCGCGAGATCGCCCTGGTGGCCGAAATGAGCGGCCCCGATCCCAAAATCATCGGCGTCTGTCGGCTCACCCAAAAGTACGCACTGCCCGAGGCCGAGTTTGCCATGCTGATAGCCGACCCCTACCAGGGACAGGGCTTTGGCACCGAGCTGCTGAACCGCCTGATCGAGGTAGCCCGCGCCGAAGGGCTGCACCGCCTGACAGGGGAAATTTTGGCTGAGAACCACGGCATGCAGCGCCTGTGCAAGCGGGTCGGCTTTCAGCTCAATCCGACGCCGGAACCCGGCATTTTATCCGCCACCTTAGACTTGATTGTCTGAGGTGGCAGAAACAACAGTTACCTGCCTAAGATGACCCACAGCCGCATGGGTGAGTTGCAGTCGCTAACTCCTAGCCAGCGTGTCTGGCTTGGAGTGCTTTTGTCGCCACCTTGAGCAGCCGTCGCTCGATCGACAACTTGCCCTTCCCCATTCACCTAACGAGCCCCGCTTGGATTACTGGGATGGATTGGAATTCAATACCTCCTTGACCTCTACTTCTAAAATCGATTCGCCTGTGGTGAGGGTCAGCCGCCTAAACTCACCCCGCAACTGAATCGATTTGTTGAGTAGTTGGTAGAGAGCTTCTGTATTGGTAGCCTGCGACCTTAGGTAGACCGGTTCCAGCTCGAGGTCTACCAGATAGAGCCGATTGGTCATCCGGCTGTCGGGGTGGGTGGCGCTATCGACGGCCAGTCGCCCCAACAGCACAACATCCGCTGGCTGCGCTAATGCTTTCACCAGGCCCAGGCAAGCGATCGCACCGGCAACTGCGCCAACCAGCATGCCCTTGAAAAACCCTTGCGGCATGGACTATTTCCCCAATCAGCAGATGCCGCCAGTTTAAGCCAACCCACCCCCTGGTTTTGGTGAGGGTGCCATAATCGGAGCATGCACCCTGTGGTTCCACCCCCTATGCCCGCCATTGACTACCTGCGCATTAGCCTTGTGGATCGCTGCAACTTTCAGTGCCAGTACTGCATGCCGGAGGGGGCTGACTTGCAGTACCTACCCCAGAAGGCGTGGCTGACCCGCGCCGAACTGCGGCAGCTCCTAGAGGAGGTCTTCATGCCTCTGGGGTTCTCAAACTTTCGGCTCACCGGGGGCGAGCCGCTGGTGCGACCCGGCATTGTAGATATCGTGCGCGATATAGCAGAGTTGCCGGGGACAAAAGACTTATCCTTGACCACCAACGCCTTTTTACTCGGTGGCCTAGCCCAAGATCTCTGGAACGCCGGGCTGCGGCGCGTCAACATTAGCCTCGATTCGCTAGATCCCGTCATCTTTGATCAAATCGTGGGCGGGAGAGGAAAATCTCGCTGGCCCCAGGTTTGGGACGGCATTCAGACCGCTCACCAAGTCGGATTCTCACCGCTCAAGCTCAATGTGGTGGTGATTCCGGGCGTTAACGACCACGAAGTGTTGGATCTGGCGGCCCTAACCCTCGATCGCGAGTGGCACGTGCGCTTTATTGAGTTCATGCCCATCGGCAACGACAGTTTGTTTGAGGCCAAGGGCTGGGTCGATTCGGAGACGCTGCGCGATCGCATTCGCCAGCGCTGGGGCCTGACCGCAGGCGACGTGCTCGGCCACGGCCCGGCAGATGTGTTCCAGATTCCGGGCGCTAAGGGCACCGTGGGTTTCATTAGCCAAATGTCAGAGTGCTTTTGCGATCGCTGCAACCGCATGCGCCTGTCGGCCGACGGCTGGCTGCGCCCCTGCCTGCTCAATGAAACTGGGCAGCTCGACCTCAAAACCCCCCTACGTCAGGGCGTCTCCACCGCTGACCTGAAGCGCCAAGTAGCGGCCCTACTAGCCGATAAGCCCGAGATCAACTACAAAATGCGCCAGTCGGGCACCACCGGAGCCTACGGTCGCACCATGTCGCAGATTGGTGGTTAGCCCAAAAACAGCTTGTAGGCGGGGTTTTGGTTTTCGTCCCAATACTGATAGCCGAGGGTGTCGAGAAAGCTCTGCCACTGGGGCATTTCCTGGGGCGGCACCTGAATGCCGGTGACGATGCGGCCATAGTCAGAGCCGTTGTTGCGGTAGTGAAACAGGCTGATATTCCAGTCGGGGCTCATGGCGCTGACAAACTTCATCAGCGCGCCGGGGCGCTCGGGGAACTCGAAGCGGTAGAGCAGCTCGTCGTGGGCCAGGGATGACTTGCCGCCGACCATGTGACGCAGGTGCATCTTCGACAACTCATCGTCGGTTAGATCCAGCGTCTTCAAGCCTTTGGATTCAAACACTTGAGCCATAGCAGCAGCATCGGCCCGACCTTGGACTTCTAGTCCAACAAAAATGTGGGCCTCGTGGTTGTCGGCAATGCGGTAGTTAAACTCGGTCAGGTTGCGAGTGCCCAGGCATTCGCAAAAGGCCTTGAGGCTGCCCGGCGTTTCAGGGATGGTGACGGCAAAGATCGCCTCACGGTGTTCACCGATCTCGGCTCGTTCGGCAACAAACCGCAGGCGATCGAAGTTCATGTTGGCCCCGCAGGCCACAGCTACCAAGGTTTGGTCGGTGATGCCTATGCTTTCGACGTAGGCTTTGGCTCCGGCGATCGCCAGTGCCCCCGCCGGTTCCAAAATCGATCGCGTGTCTTCAAAAACATCCTTAATGGCGGCGCAGATGTCGTCGGTGCTCACCAAAATAACGTCGTCCACATACTGCTGACAGAGGCGAAAGGTTTCTTCGCCCACCTGGCGCACCGCTACACCATCGGCAAACAGGCCGACGGTGCTCAGCCGGACTCGCTCTCCAGCCTTCAGCGATCGCGACATAGCATCAGCCTCGATCGGCTCCACGCCAATGATCTTGATCTCAGGTCGCAGCCGCTTCACGTAGGCGGCAATGCCGGAAATCAACCCACCGCCGCCGATCGCCACAAACATGGCGTGAATGGGCTGGGGATGCTGCCGCAAAATCTCCATGCCGATGGTGCCCTGGCCCGCAATCACATCCGGGTCATCGAAAGGATGCACAAAGGTCAGCCCCTTTTCCTCGGAGAGCTGACGGGCGTGGGCATAGGCATCGTCGTAGGTTTCGCCGTAGAGCACCACTTCGCCGCCCCGCGCCTTCACCGCGTTCACCTTCATCATCGGCGTCGTGGTGGGCATCACAATAATGGCGCGGGTGCCCAGCTGCTTGGCCCCCAGTGCTACACCCTGGGCATGGTTGCCCGCCGATGAGGCAATCACCCCCGCCGCCAGCTGCTCCGGCGATAAGTGAGCCATTTTGTTGTAGGCTCCCCGCAGCTTGAACGAAAACACCGACTGCATATCTTCCCGCTTCAGCAGCAGCCGGTTGTGCAGCCGCGCTGACAGGCTCGGGGCAATATCCAAAGGCGTTTCCTGCGCTACGTCGTAAACCCGGGCGGTGAGAATGCGTTCGAGGTAGTCGGTAGGCATTGCAGGTGAGAGGCGAAGGGATAAACCCTCATTTTAGAGGGGCGGCGTGTTTAGTCATCATCAACAATTTTTGGGGCATAGGGTTTTGGGTATAAGGTTCAAGGGGCTCCCCCAAACCTTGTACCCGAAACCCTATACCCTTCCCCAGCCTTGTCCATCAACTACCCCACATCTAAAGCTTAAAGTAGGCCATGGCCCGCTGGAGGTGGGCTGCGTGGGACGCCATGGCATGGCTAGAGGTTGCCAGTTGCTCTGCCGCTACCGCATTGTGCTGGGTGACTTCGTCTAGCTGCCCCATAGCGCTGTTGATTTGGGCAATGCCGTTGTTTTGCTCTAGGCTAGCGCGGGTGATGTCGGCCATTAGCCCCGAGGTTTGATGAATGCTGGGGACAATTTGCTTGAAGAGATCGCCGGTGCGTTTGCTGACTACCATGCTGCGATCGGCTAGGGCCGTAATTTCCTCAGCGGCAGTGCGACTGTGTTCGGCCAGCTTACGCACTTCCTTGGCGACTACAGCAAACCCTCTGCCATGGTCGCCGGCCCGGGCGGCCTCCATAGTGGCGTTTAGGGCCAGCATGTTGGTCTGTTCGGCAATGTCTTCGATGACGTGGATTTTAGCAATAATTTCTCGCATCACTTGCACCGTTTCAGTGACGGCTTTTTCGCCCTCATTCACCATGGTTGCCGACTGAACTGCCGATTGGTAGGTGTGCTTGGCTTTTTCGGCATTGCTGTTAATGACGACATTCATTTGCTCAATCGACACTGTCGTTTGAGCCACCCCAGCTGCTTGCTTAGAATTGCCGAAGGAAAGCCCTTGGGCAGCATCGTTGAGATGGGCAGAAATCTCCAGCATCTGTTTGGCCGCCACCTGTTCATCTTGAATAATGGTGGACAGACGCGTTGTCATCATCCTCAGGGCCTCCAGCATGCGGCCAATTTCGTCATCCCTACCGGCCGGAATTTCGACATGCAAATCTCCGTCGGCAATGCGCTGCACGATCGCCGCCGTAGCGAGAATCGGCTGCGTAATGCGACCCGCCAGATAGTAGGCCAAGACGATCACCCCAAGGCCAACTAAAATGCTGCCCCACAGGATGCCCAGCGCTAGCTGGGATGAAAAATCAAGGGTGCTGTTGAGATCACTTTCCAGGGCGGCGAGCCCGTTTTGAGAATCGTTCAGAAAACTCTCGATAGTTTCGGTATAGGCATCTTTAGCCTGTTGGTACTCAGCACCATCTAGTACAGCCAGGGCTTGTTTAGGTTGCCCCGCCTCTAGCAGCTTAAGGGATTCTGTCTCTAACTCAGCCAGTGTGTCGTTGAGCCCCTTTTGCTGATCAAAAAGCGCCTGAATTTTAGGGTCAGCGGCATCGGCCTGGGCAGCAATAATCAGGTCTTCTAGCGGGGTGAAGTAGAAATCGTAGCGTTCTTGCCAGCGGCTGTCTTGGGTCAATACATAGTTGCGCATCGACTGAGTGAGCACTTCGTCTAACCACATGATCTGCTGAGCGCGGGAGAGTTGTTGTTGTGATGCGCTGACAGAAACTAGCCTGGCGCGAATTTGCTCGATGGCGAAGTAAGTCACGGTACCGATAGCGGTGAGCGTGAGTGCACCGAAGAGATAACCCACAAAAATCCGCGTGCGAATTTTGCTAGAGGCCAATCTCTTAAATAGAAACATCATCACGTTTTCCCTGTTTGCTGTAGATGTGGTTGGGCGGCGGCAGTGGTATCAGTAACAGACCGTCCTGATGTTCTGTTCTGATAGAGGATCTCCCCACTAGTTGAAATGCTCCTGGTCTGAGCAAAGAACGCTACACAATTCTTCCCGTTATAAAGTGTTACCCAACGTCTCTCTAGCGAAAGAATTTCGGCTTTGGGGGTGCTTGCTAGCCGCGGGCGGGGCTTGAACTTCGTCAACCGCCGGGAAAAGGCCTCGCTGGAGGATCTGCCCTTGGTATCCTGCGATAGAGTTGCAGAGGAAATTGGCGCAGTTCCTATGCCCCTTCGTTTAGCTCGTCGTCCTAAGGTTTCAACCGCCAGCGCTCCGGGTGCCGTGCAGATTTGGGTCGGTACTCGCTCTCGTCGGCTCTGGCGCAGGCCGCTGGTGCTGGTGCTGGTTGCCGTTGGGCTCAGCGGCGGACTGCTGCTGCTGGGGCTGAGTTTTCGCCTGGGGCTGCGGCTAATGCTTGACCCCGAGGCGTTGCCCCAGGCCCTAGCTCGCTTGACGCGATCGCAGCCAGTGGCCCTGCCCCCTGCCATTAGCCTAGAAGAGCTGCGCCAGCAGGCGGAGGTGAGCCAGCAGCAGGTAGGAGAACCGCTGCGCTTAGAGCTGCCTGGGGCTAAGGACCGGGAGGTGCTGATCGTGCCGGTGCTAGAGGCGACGGGAGCGATCGCTTCCCTCCACCTGTTTGCCAACGATGACAAGGGGGGAGAGCTGAGGGCGATCGCTACCCTGCCTACTGCGGCCCTGCCCAAAGATACAGTGCTAGCGCCCTGGCTCAGCAGCCCCCAAGCACCTACGGCCGCTCCGGCAAATTTTGACTTCACTCGGGTCGTGGCGCTGCCGGCTCCCCCCGTTGCCACCGATGGGCTTTGGTTTACCCTAGAGGGCAGCTGGCAGCAGCAGGGCCTCACCCTGCGCTATGGTCAGTTGCTGCATGTTGACTCCCAGGCCCAGCGGCTAGAGCTGCTCACCCCCTGGAGCAGCCCGGCCAACCGCCCGCCCCAATGGGCCGACCTGGATGGTGACGGCCCCAGCGATCTAGTCATTGACGAAACCGTGGGGTTGGAACCGGCCCTGCGCGGGTTCCAGGTGATGCCTGAACCGCGCTTGCAGCCTGTGTCGTGGGTGCGAGTGCCTGTGGATGCCGGTGCCCAGGCAGGCGACTACCAGCAGGCCCTGCGTCTGGCTCGTGGCGGGCTCTGGCATCCCGCCCAGGCCCAGCTGGCCACCCTTAAAACAGGTTTAGCCCAGGCCTGGAACCCGGCAGCGGAGGCCCAGCTGCGGCTGATGGAGCGCCATCGGGCGATCACCCGTCAGCAGGCTGAGCAAGATTGGTCAACGCCAACCCAGCACATTCTCGCTCTGCTAATCGACGGGCGATGGGAGCCAGCCCTGACCCGGCTGGAGGCCAACCCTGAGCTGCTGCCCACCCTGCTAAATCGCCTCGGCGTTGACCAGGGCCGCCTGTGGAACCGCATCAGTGCCGCCGCCGCTCTGCCCGATCCGCCACCGGCTGTGTATGTGTGGGGCGGTCTGGCCATCAAAGCACAGCAAAACAAACCCACCAATCGAGATGGGGCTACCCCAGACTGGCTTAACCGTCAGCCAGTGCCCGCCGCCGCCCGCCAGCGGTTGGCCAAGGTTTTGGCTACTTTGACGACTACCCAGGCACAAGCGGTTGCCAGCGCTAAGGGTGCAACCGCTGCGATCGCCGCCCAGCCCCCTAGTGCCCAAGCAACAGGGAACCTTGCCCTGCCGCCCATCACTGCCCTCATTGGCCAGGCTCGCCCCATTCCTGCACCCCAGTCTGGCTATGCTGCCCCTGGTCAGTCTCTCGATGCCGCCCTAGGTCAGTGGTATGCCATTGATGTGCAGGCCGTGAACCAGAGTCAAGCCTGGCAGCAGGGAACTGGGTTAGTTCCCGCTGGGGCCACCCCAGCGGCGGTCTGGCCGGTGGTGCAGCCGGCAGCCCAGGCATCACCTCAGCTGCTGCGCTGGGTGAGCCCTACTACCGGCGTTTCAGCATCCCTGACCGTGCGCGGCCTTAGCTTGACCAATGGCACCGTGACGCTACTGGCCACTGGCCCTGCCACCAATACCTCTGCCTTGCCGCCGCTGGTCTTTTCCCAGGGGGCGCTGATGTGGCTTGATGGTAATCAGGGCCAAACCGCAGAACCGGGGGCGATCGCCGCCACGGCCACCGCAATCTTTGGCGATCAGCCGCTACCGGCAGACTTTGCATCTGCTCTGGCTAGTCTCACCCAGCACAGCATTGACCTGACCGGTGATGGCCAGCCAGAGCGAGTGCTGACTTGGGATGAAACGGCGCTGACCCAGCTGAAAAACTGGCGCGTTCAAGTAGAGCCAACTGCCGTCAAAACCATCATACTCAGCGCCGACGATCGAGTGCTCTACAGCGACATGTTTGCGCCTCAAACCGTAGTGGCGCTCACCAACCCGACCCTGGGTGGACCAGTCGGATTGCTGGTGCATCAGGCGGGGAGATATGAGCTGCTATCGTGGCAGGCGGCCAGTCAGCAGTTTGAATAAGGCTGAACTAACTCTGTCTACTTAACAGCGAACGGGGTTGTGTAGATGCGGTGAATCCGAAACTCTAAAGCGGTAGTCTGGTGCTCCCAGGTCAGTTTTTCGATGACAATGTCGCCGTGGGCAAGCCAGTTTTCATCGACTAAACTCAGCGGCACGTCGATGGGAAAAATGCGATAGCCGCCTTTTTGCACCTGGTGGCGAGCCCCAACGTCGAGAACGGCGGGGTAGCCCTGACCGGGCTTAAGTTTGAGCAAACTGTTAATTTCACAGGGCATTCCCATTGGCGGTACCTGGGTTTTTGGGGAGGATAATCTAGCGAAGAGATAGAGATTAGCGTCTCCTGAGCTGCTGCGTCTAGCTTTGACCCTCTGCGGCTCACAAATAGATCAGGTAAAGGAATTATCCTAAGTCTGTGGGTTTCATCTCGATATGAAACTTTTGCCACTTTAGCGTTCACGCGATCGCCCTATGTTCCCAACGCCCCACCCCTCACCTGCCGCCGTTATCACCATGGAGAATGTGTCGCGGGTGTTTGGCAGCGGCGAGGCGGCAGTGCGGGCCTGCGATCGCATCAATATCACCATTCACTCCGGCGAGTACTGCGCCATCATGGGTCAGTCGGGCTCGGGTAAATCGACGCTGATGAACATCATTGGCTGCCTCGATCGCCCCACCAGGGGTCGCTACCTTCTCGACGGCACCGATGTCTCAACGGTCGACAAAACCCGGCTAACCCGCATTCGCAACCGCAAAATTGGCTTTATTTTTCAGCGCTACGAGCTGCTGCCAAACCTGACGGCGTTAGAGAACGTAATTCTGCCGATGATGTATGCCGGGTTGGGGCGATCGGTGCGGCAGCGCCGAGCGGCAGCGGCTCTCACCCACATGGGCTTAGCTAACCGTATGGATAAACGCCCATCCCAATTGTCGGGCGGGCAGCAGCAGCGGGTCGCCATTGCCCGCGCCATCGTCAACCAGCCGGTGCTCTTGCTGGCCGATGAGCCTACCGGGGCACTCGATTCGCAGTCGGCGACGGAGGTGCTGGGCATTTTTGAAGCCCTGCATCAGCGGGGCATTACTATCGTCATGGTGACCCACTCCCACGAGGTGGCCCGCCACAGTCAGCGCATTATTATGATGAGCGATGGCAGGGTAACCGACGATCACCTCAGCCCCGCCGAACTGGGCCACCTGGCCCCCCTGTAGCAGCCGACTGCCCTTTGTTTGGTAATGCTCCGTGCCGCCCGAACCCCACCCCGATACTTCCACCCGTGCCAATGTTTCGGCAGATGCTGACCCGCTCTCGCCAGATCCTTTAGCTTCGGTGGAAACTGCCAGACCCCTTAGTCCTGGCCTATTCGATGACGACCTGCTCGACGATGGCGATCGGGCCAACTCTCGCCCTGGGCTTAGGTGGCTCATGGCGTCGGGGCTAGTGCTGGTGCTGGGCGTGGGTGGCTGGCTGGGCTATCGCACTTGGCAAAGCCGCAGCGTTGACCCTGTGGTGGTGACTACGGGTACCCCCAGCCGCGACACCTTAGAAAACCGGGTTGATGCCTCCGGCACCATGAGCCTGGGCAACCAGCAAATTCTCAAAGCACCGGGGGATGTCACTGTGGAGGCGGTGCTGGTAGAAGAGCGCCAGCGGGTAGCGAGGGGCACAGTGCTGCTGCGGCTGCGCGATCGCAGCCTAGAGCAAGAGCTGGACGAGGCCCAAATTGAGACCGAAATTCTCAGGCTGCAGCGGCAGCGCAACGCCGAGGTGCTGCAAGACCACCGGCGCACAGTGCAGAGGGCTGAAGAGCGGCTGAGTGAGTCGCGATCGCTAGTTGCTCAGGGGTTTATCTCCGAGGATGACTACAACGACGATCGCAACGCTTTAGAAGCGGCCCAGTCTGAGCTGCGGGGGGCCGAGGTTGAGCTACAGCGCTCCGAGCTAGAGATTCGCCAAAACCAGGCCAAACTAACTAACGTTCGCGCCCGCATTGCCGACAACGCCATCGTCGCCCCCTTCGACGCTGTAGTGCTCAATATCGACGTGCAGTCCGGCGACGGCGTGCAGAGCGAAGGCACCCTGCTCACCATCGGTGACCCCAACCAAGAGGTAGTGCTCTTTGACCTTATGACCCTCGACGCCAACAAGGTGTCGGTCAACATGCCCGTGCGGGTCAGCGTCATCGGCCCCAACCCAGAAAAATATCTAGGTCGGGTGGTCAGCATTGCCCCCCAGGCGATTACCGACAGCGACAGCGACGGCGGCGGTGGCTCCCAGGCTATGGTCAAGGCGATCGCCCAGCTCGATCGCCCCAGCGGTGTACTCATCTCTGGTAGTTCTGTCAGCGTCGAAGTTATTCTGGTGCAGCGAGAGAATGCCCTAGCCCTGCCCACCAACGCGATTCAGCAAGCAGACGGCGAAACCTTTGTCTGGGTCGTCGATGCCGACAGCCGCGCCCAAAAGCGCTCCATCACCACCGGCCTCGACACCCTAGAGGCGGTTGAAATCGTCTCTGGCCTACAAGACACCGACACCGTCATTCTCACCCCCCCACCCGACCAACCCCTCGAAGCAGGCATGACCGTAGAAACAACTCCCTCTAGCTTCCCCGCAAGCAGCCCCCGCCCCACCCTCTAGCTCACCACCCCCTTACTCCATCACTCCCCACCCCCTCACCCTCCTCATCTCCCCCAGCTTCCCCACCCATCCACCCTCTACCCCCGCTCCCCACCTCACCCTTCCATGCCCCTCTCCCCCCTCGACCTCAGCCTCACCACCCTGAGGGATCTAACCGGCAACTGGGTGCGATCGGGCCTCACCGCTCTGGGCATTTTCATGGGGGTTGCCGCCGTCAACGCCACCCTCAATATCGACACTATTGCCAATCGGGTGCTGCAAGAGCAGCTGGCGGCCAGAGATAACCCCAACATCACCCCTTTTGTCTACGGGCGCAGCCTCCCCCCAGTGGAATTTGATCAGGCGGCGATCGCAGAAATCCAAGCGGCTATCCCTGGCATTCTCAGCATTAGTCGGGTGACTCAACTATGGGGAACAGAGGTGCAGTACCAGGGCACCATCACCGACAGCGTTGATGCCCTGAGTGTGTCAGAGAATTACCAGCGCACCACTGGGCGGCAGGTCCTCGACGGCCGATTCTTTGACCCCGAAGACTTTAATGCCTTTCGTCCCGTCACCGTTATCGATACCGTACTAGCTCAGCAGCTCTTTCAAGAGACTCCGCCCTTAGGTGAAGGTATTTTTATCAACGGCACCCGCTTCACCGTGATCGGTTTAATTGAAAACAAGAACCTCTACGGTAGCGAGGAGGGAGAACCTACCGGCACTCTCTGGGTGCCCGAGCCCTACGGTGACCTGCTCCAGGGACGCTTTCGCTTCGGGAGTCAAATTCAGATTGCCTTGCAAAGCCTCGACGATTTTGAGACCACCCGCGACAGTGTTGAAGCCCAGCTTCAGCAGATGTTTCCGGGCTACGAACTGTATATTGATGGCAATGTGGCAGATCTCTACGAAGAAGAGCAGCGCCAGCGGGCTTCCATTCGCGTGCTCAAAGCCGTGGGTCTGCTCGCCCTGGTGATTGGCGGTGTCGGCATCGCCAACATCACCATCGCCGCCATTATGGAACGCACCCGCGAGATTGGCTTGCGCCGCGCCATTGGGGCTACCGATTTAGAAATCATGACCCAGTTTATCGCCGAAGCTGCCTTGCTCAGCCTAATTGGCGGCACCACGGCGGTGGCCACCGTCCACGGGTTGACCAAAGTGGCGACCACCACTGTATTTGAGGCTCCCTACGAGTTCAACTGGCGCGATGCAGCCCTGTCGATGGGAGCCGCCTTTGGTGTCGGCGTTGGTGCTAGTTTCCTGCCCGCCCTGCGGGTGACACAGATCGATGTCGTGCAGGCACTGCGAGGAGAGTAGCGAAGCTCTCGACAATTTCCTTTGCCTCTTAGGGAAGGCTACGCCAACAGCTTCTTTCAAGGCACGAGATACCTCGCTCGCGTTCAGCGTCTCTAGACGAGAAAGCCAGCGTGATAAATTGTCAGGGCAAACAGGACGAGGCGGTGATTTGATGCCGCCGAGCAGGCCAGATGGTGGTTGAAGGGGTGATAGGAATCCATGGAAATTTTGGCCGCTTTAACGCGTTGGGTGCTAAAAGCTGGTTGGGCTTTAGGGCTTTATAGCGCGATCGCCCTTCCCGCTCTAGCCGAGACTATCCCCCTCGTGGAGCCTGCCCCTGACACACCGTCCCTCGAACCAACCCTGCCGACGGCGGATGCTACCGAAGTGGTGACGCTCACGCTCCCCGACTTGCTTAACCTGACTTTGGAGGGCAACCGCGAGCTGCGCAACCAAGCTCTGGGACGCATCGTGCAGCGGCAGCAGCTCGCTGCCGCCGAGCAAATCTTTAACCCGCGTCTAACGCCTACCCTACGGGTTGACGCCACCCGCAGTCGCTTTGGCAATGGCGGTGACGTGGAGATAAATCCAGGCTCATTGCTGCTGGAGGGCAGTGACACTGACCTTGACCAGCAGGTACGGCTCGACACTACCCTTACCACCCGCCTAGGCACCCGCTTTGAGCTGGGGCTAACGCCCTTTGAGGGGGGACAGTCAGTACAGTTTGGAGTCAGACAACCCCTGCTGCGAGGCTTCGGCACTGCCGTCAACGAAGCCCCACTCAACCAGGCCCGCCTAGGCGAAACCCGCAATCAGCTGGCCCTGCGCAGCACCGTCATTGACACCCTCACCACTGCCATTCTCAGCTACAACAATCTGATTAATGCCCAAGCCCAGGTCGACATTCAGACCCAAGCCCTAGAGCGGCGGCAGCAGCAGCTCGACATTTTGCAGGCATTGGTAGAGGCGGGGCGGCGGGCTCCTATTGACCTGTTTGACCCGGAGCGATCGCTAGCCGATGCCCAGCGCAGTTTAGTTGATGCCCAAAATCAGCTCGACCAGGCCAATAGCACCCTACTCAACTTAATTGGCACCGATCGCAACCTGCGCTTTGTGGCCTCTGTTGAGACCATTGCCGAGCTGTTTGCTGCCGCCGACCAGTTGGCCACCTACCAGCCCGACGCCTTGGTAGACCTCGCTCTGGCCCAACGCACCGACTATCAGCAGGCCCAGCTTCAGCGGCAGCAGCAGGAACTCGACCTGCTGGTGGCTCAAGACAACCTGCGCTGGCAGCTCGACGCCGTTGCCGACGGCACCTTGGGCGATGGCTCCCGCAGCGCTATGGGGCTAGTGGCTACCCGCACCTTTGGTGATCCCCAACCCGAAACCGACCGTTTGACCAGCGACATCACCCTGCAACAGCAAGACAATACCCTAGCCCAATTGCAAGACCAGATTCGCAACGATGTCGTCGCCGGGCTTAGCGCAGCTCAGGCTAGCCTGAGCCAGGTGGTCGCTGCAGAGCGAGCTACCCTCAACGCTCGCCGTCAGCTTGAAGCAGACCAGGAGCAATTTCGCCTGGGGCGGGGCAATATCACGTTGTTTCAGCTGATTAGTCAGGAAGAGGCTCTGGTGACGGCCGAAACTAACGAGCTGGAGGCCCGTATTGCCTTCCTTAACAGCGTTGCCCAGCTAGAGAGGACCGTGGGCATCACGTTCGATCGCTGGGCGGCGGAGCTAGAGATTGCCCCTGAGCTACAGGGGTAGTAAGCGAGGGGATAGGCGCAGACGGCAGGTACCTCTCGTTGTATCGCTCCTGTTCAGTTCAATTCAAGGGCCTATGTAGACTCACTTGGCTGAGCCTGACATCTCAGGAGTGCCCCCTTTGAGCGAACTGTGGCAGCTCGATTTCTGCCCTGCAAACCCATCGCGAGATAGACGGCCAAGGAAGAGACATCCGTGAATATACAGAAATAACGAGTTCTCCTACCGCCATGCTAGATGTCATAAGTTCCACAGTTCGGCCGCTGCTGCTGGATGATCAAGTGCTGGAGGTGGCTTACCGACTTTATATGACGGCTCCTCACGGTGGGTCACCCGCCATTAGCCTCAAGCGTTTATCAGAACTGACTGGCAAAACGCCCCTCAAATGTCGCAACGCCATTGTGGAGGCCAACGGGTTGGGTCGTTTCCCTGACTGCGAGCTACATCCGTAGCAGTCCGATTACAGGCTACACTTTGGGATAGTTAAGGGAAGACTGCACTGAGTCGGGCGTTGCCCCTTTCTCTGGCTATGGTCTACCGTATCCCTGGAATGATGCCGCCCCTGTGATGTTGTTAAAGCGCCTGGAACCCTTGCTGAGCCGCAAGCGGGTAGCCATTGTTGAGGCGTGTGTTATTGGGCTGGTGTCGGGGCTAGCAGCGGTGCTGCTCAAGCAGGGGGTCGAGCTGCTTACCTTCTGGCGCACCTCCAGCACCCTACCGTTGTGGCTGGCGCTACCCACGATTGGTTTGGTGGGCGGCTGTCTGTCAGGCTGGTTGGTTGAACGGCTGGCTCCGGAGGCGTCGGGCAGCGGTATCCCTCAGGTTAAAGCAGCGCTTGGCTTCGCCAAAATTCCGCTAAACCTGCGCGTGGCGTTGGTGAAGCTAGTCAGCACTCTCTTGGCGCTGGGGTCAGGTCTTTCTCTAGGGCGGCAGGGGCCAACGGTGCAAATTGGCGCCGGCCTAGCGGCGCAGCTAAGTCGCTGGGTGCCAACATCGCCCGAGTATCGACGACAGTTAATCTCCGCTGGCGCGGCTGCCGGTCTGGCGGCAGGCTTCAATGCCCCCATTGCTGGGGTGCTGTTTGTAGTCGAGGAGCTGCTGCAAGATTTTTCTGACCTTACTCTGGGCAGCGCTATTTTGGCGTCATTTATTGGGGCGGTAGTGTCGCGGCTGCTGGGGGGGCAGGGGCTCAATCTAACAATGGATGCCCGGCACATCAGCCTGTCAATGCACGATCTGCCCTTTCTAATCATTTTGGGCTTGATGGCTGGGCTGCTGGGATCGCTATTTCGGCGGGGCATTTTTGGCAGTTTGGCGTTTTTTCGCCAATTTAAAGGTTTGGGATTGCCTGGACGCATTGGCCTAGCGGGGCTGATTACGGGGCTGGTGGGGGTGTTTGTGCCGGTGGCGTCGATTGACAACACCGGGCTGCAAGAGTTTTTGGTGACTGGCTCGGCTGGGTGGCAGATGATTGCGATCGCCTTCGTCGCCAAGTTTTTGTTGACGCTATTGGCCTATGGGTCAGGGGCCCCAGGGGGAATTTTTGCCCCCTCGCTGGTGCTGGGTGCAGCATTGGGATGTTTGGTGAGCTTCTTTGCCCAGGGCGTCTACACCGGCTTTGGGGCCTGGCCTGCACCGGCCGACTTAGCCACCACCACTACCTACGCGCTGACGGGCATGGGCGCTTTCTTTAGCGCGGTGACGGGAGTGCCGATAACAGCCATCGTGATCGTTTTTGAGATGACCGCCAACTTCAACCTGGTACTGCCCCTAATGATCGGCTCAGGGGTCGCCTACCTGATTGCCGATCGCGCCAACGACGGCTCGATCTATAACCGCCTGCTCGCTCTCCAGGGCATTCACCTGGAGCCAGTGCCTCAGGCTAACAACCCCTGGGGACACCTCAAGGCGGCAGACTTAATGCAGCGGCGGGTCGAAACCCTTTCTAGCCAAATGAGCTTACCCGAGGTGGTGCAAGCCTTTTCGCGCTCGCACCATCGCGGCTTTCCAGTGCTCGAAGACGGTCGTCTGGTGGGCATTGTCACCCAGAGCGACCTGAGCGACTCCACCACCCAGGGCCTAGATGACGACGTAACCCTGGCTAATATAATGACGACTCAGCCGGTTACCGTGGCCCCCGACGCTCCCCTGCCTCGAGTGCTGCACCTGCTCAATCGACTCAAACTCAGCCGCCTGCCCGTCACCCAGGGCAACAAGCTGGTGGGCATCATCACCCGTGCCGACATTATTCGCGCCGAGTGCGACCAGGTCAGCGGCGATCAGCTCAAACTCGGCCCCCAGGCAGAACCCTCCTATGTGGTGTTTCAGCAGCAGGCCCCCGCCACCGGCCAGGGACGATTGTTGCTGCCCCTAGCCGACCCCCGCACCGCGCCCGATTTGATCAAGATCGCGGCGGCGATCGCCCATGGCCTGCACTACGAGCTGGAGTGTATCCACGTCGTCCCCGTGCCCCGCAGTGTTGCCCCGGCTGAAGCCAAGGTTGACCTACAAGGGGTAGAGCCCCTGCGCCAGCTCGCTCTCTCCTACGCCGAAAACAGTGGGCTGTCGGTGCATTTTCAGGTACGGGCCGCCCATGAAATTGGCCGCACCCTGCTTGAAGTAATCAAAGAGCGCCACATTGACTTGGTGTTGATGGGTTGGCACCACCCTAGTCTTACCCCCGGTCGGGTGATCAGCGGCGTCGTCGATACTCTAATTCGCCAGGCCCCCTGCCAGGTGGTGGTGGTGCGTCCCGGCCGCAATCTCACTTTTAACCATTGGCTGATACCCACCGCGGGCGGCCCCAATGCTCAGAGTGCTCAGGCCCTGCTGCCCGGCCTGCTCACCCTTGGCCATTCCCCCGAGGTTCAACTTTGCACCATCTGCCACCCCGAAAAGGGCGAATGCCTCACCCTCCAGCATCTCTCTGAGATGGCTGACGGGCTCAAAGAAACCCTGCGCCGCCCAGTGTATACCCAGGTGCTAACCCATCCCTCGGTCTCGGAGGCGATCGTTGATATGGCAAGCCTGTGTCACAGCGACGCCATTTTACTCGGCGCTTCCCGAGAAAACTTGCTAAGCCAGGTCATTAAGGGCAATGTGCCGCTAGAAATTGCTCAAAATACTCAAATCACCGTTATCCTATTGCGTCAAGTCGAGGGCTAGCGAGTTCCCTACGACCCGGCTTAGACGCAAAAGAGAAATTTAAGTTTCTTGACCAGAGAAAATTCTAGGTAAATCGCCCTAATCAATAACTATGCTTAAAGCTGAGATAAATCAGCACTGGCTGGGGAGCTATTTAGGCTTAACGCAACTCTATATCTCTAGGTAAAGCAAAAACACGTTTAGAATTGCACCCTGTGCCTAAGCCTGTTTTGCAGAATACATCTACCGAGTTTATGCGCGGCTCGCACGTCATCAGGCGATCGCGATTGAGGAATCAGGGATAACTTCTACCGCAAGTGCACTACTAACTACTGGCTTAACCGCAAATTTTGTTTTTAAGCCTTACACAAGTTGGTATTCATCCACACCTACAAGGTAGATCCAGATTATGAGTTTTAAAACTTTTGGCTTAGGCCTAAGTGCCGCTGCTGCCTTTTCCGCAGTAGCTGTTTTAGAGGCTCCAGTTCAAGCAGCAAGCATTGCAAACCAAACCCTGAGCTTTACCGGCTCAGCCCGCCTAGAAACCCCAGACGCTGTCAGTAGCTTGCTTAACTTCTCAAGCTTTAGCAACACAACCGCGGGAACTGTAACACTCGCAGACGCCAGTGCTGATGTTTTTGGCGCTGCGGGTTCATCTTTTAGCCTAGGAGATTTAGAGCTGACAAAAACTACCGCCACCACCTGGGAACTGACCTCTGGCCCCACCACCAACTGGCTGACGGGATTGGCCGACGGCATTGGCTTTACCCTTGAGCAGTTTGTGCTTGAGCAAGTCTCTGTAACCGCTGGGCCTGCTACTATACCCCTTTACGTAGCCTTTGTTTCGGGCTTCTTTACGCCGTCTGGCCTAGCTGGCAGTGGTGCACTAACCGCTCAAGGCAGCCTGGTGTTCGATAGTGGTTCGTCGTTCTCGGCGGACATTACCGCAGTGCCAACTCCGGCATTGTTGCCTGGGTTAGTTGGTCTGGGTGCTATGGCACTCCGTAAGCGATCGCAAGACAGCGTTGAGGAAGAAGCTTAATATAAGTGATTCCCTTGCTTCACGCTTGAGAAGCTAGTTGATAATGCTCTGGAATTTAATTCCAGAGCTTTTTTGTGAGTAAAGCAGAGTAAAAAGCCCGGCTTTAAAACCGTACCAATTTTTATGGATGCTTGTAGTTTTCTGCAATGCTGGAGGATAGGGCAGAGAAACTAAAATTTGTAGCATTAGTATCAGGGTTGTATTATTAAATTGGTCGGCATGAATATTTAAACACAGCAGAGCACATCAAGGTTCTAGTGCCTACTTACAATATTTCTACACAAACCTTAGGATAAAGTCGTTCCGTTAACAACCGACACTGCAAATAAAAAGTCGCCTGTGAAGGCGACTTTTGTTAAAAGCTACTGACTAGACAGCAGCGGAAGAGCTGACCTCTAGAACAATATCCAACGCACTAAAACTAGGCGTTTTCTTCGGCTTCCTCCCTTCTGCGGCGCAATGCCGCAACGCCCATACCAATTATGCCAGGCAGTAGTGCTGGGGTTGGTACTGCCGTTATAGAGAGGGAATAGCTACTAGGGTTAACGGAGTTGAGCTGAGAAGTAAATAACCCTCTAGCTGCGATTGAGTCAGATCCACTAACAAAAATCCCTGCTAGATCTGCAGAGCCAGTAGAGCTATTCCAGACAAAAGATGTGAGATTAAAATTCACGTTTGAGAAAGGAGCGCTGCCAAGGTTAACTCCAGTGATGAAATTGGCAATCGGTCCACTAATTGTAAACAGGTTAGGGCCGCTAGCAACTAGCACCAAATCCTGAATACGCGGCAAGGGTGGGATAAGGCTAGTAATGTTTGAATTTGTGAAACTACCCGTGCTAGCAGAAACACCAGTAAATTGCCCACTAGTGTTGCCAGTAAAGGGATTGGTAAAACTGAAAAAATCTAGGTTGTTACCAACACGCTTAACTCCTCCCCCAATGATATCTGTATTGCTTAAATTGAGAGTGCTACCGCCAACGATAGTAGCCGCTTCAGCAGGGGCTGAGACTACCATTGTTCCTGTGATCACTGTGCCTGCGATCGCAGTGCTTGATATAAACGCTTTAAATGACATAGTTTGAAACCTACCTAAATTTGCTGAAACCGGGGCTAATCTTTCAGGCCTAATCTTTAGAAATAGCTAACCAGGGTTTGGTCAGCGTCAGAATAGGTGCACCACAGGTAGATTAGACAGCAAATGCACGGAATGCTTTCAGAATCAATCCTCTCTGTTATAAGCAATTTCACTAGGTAAGGACAGAGTTACCTAGGAAGCTTTATAGATTCCACAAACTTGGCTAGCAAGTATTTCTATACGATGTCAAGCCTTCACAGGATACGGCTTAGACAGGTAGCAGAGCTAGCTTAGTTGCGGCCTCTTTGGCAATTAGCCCAATCAAGGGAATCTTAGAGATCCAAAGTTTTTCGAGAGCCTGTTCTAGCTGGGCAGACTTCACTGTGCCCAGGTGTGATACCAGCACCATGCCGCTGCTCTCTGCTGATAGCAGGGCAGCATCAGCATATTCTGCAAAGGGGGGCGAATCATAGATGACCAAATCAAAATAGGATTCGGTCTTGGTGACAAACTGCTTCATCTTTGTCGATGACAACAGGCGGGCCGGGTCGACAGCGGTAGTGCCGGTAGTGAGCACAAACAGGTTGGGTTCGGTGGGCGATCGCTTGATCACATTCTTTAGATCCAGCTCGCCGGCCAAGATGTTCGCAAAGCCCTGCTGGTTCGGCAGATCTAAAAAGTTGTGCAGGTGGGGAAAGCGAAAATCGGCATCGATTAGCAGCACTCGGTTGCCCAGTTCAGCGGCGGCCCAAGCCAAATAAGCGGCGGTGGTTGAGTCAGCCAGTTGGTTATCGGCAGAGCTAATCACCAGCGATCTGAGCGGGCGATCGGCGTCGAGCCGCTGTAGGTTGGCTACCAGCGATCGAAACGCCTCGCGATAGGCGTAGAGATCATCGATGGGCAAGTCTCCCTTTTTAGGCCCTTGGCCATTCAACATCTCATCGACGACCTGATACAGCGACATCAAATGCTGCTCGTCATAACCCCGTTCAACGGCTCCATTGTGGGGAATCATCCCCAAAATCGGTACTGGCGTAACCCGCTTAAGATCGCGGGCGGTGTAGAGCACATCTTTTTGAGAATCGAGGGCGAGTGCCAAACCGACCCCGAGCAGCAGTCCAAGTAACCCCCCTAGCACCAAATTGTTTGATAGATTAGCAACGTCGGTTGCCACCGTAGCAGGAGTAATCAGCTCCCAAGGTAGCTCGCGCTGAGCCGCTTCAATTTGAAGGGTTTCGCGGCGCTGGAGCAGCTGGCTTAGGCTAGCGTTAGCAATGGCCAACTCTCGATCTAGATCAGTAAACTCGCGGGTTACCCCAGCCAGCTGACCTACGTCTACGTTGAGGTCGGCCAGTGTAGACGAGAGGGCCGCCTCTCGGGCCGCCAGTACGTTAATTTGGCCCATTAGCTCTTGCTGGGCATTAGCCCCCTCGCGAGCCATGAGTGCCAGCAGATTTTGGCGCTGCTCTTGTAGCACCTGCATATCGTCGCTGGTGCTGAGAAAGATTGTAGAAGCCTGGGCAATTTCGCTATCTAGGGCTAGTAGTTGCTCTACTAGAGCCTGATAACGGCTGTTGCTGCTGAGCACCGACGATACCGAGACATCCTGGGGTCGCTCGGTTAGCTGGCGTTCTAGCTCTTCGTAACGGGTCATGTTTTCTTCTAGCTCAACTAGCACTGCCCGATATTCGTTTTCAAAGGCAGCGATTTGCTCAGATAACTTGTCACCCTCAGCATCGGGAGTGATTAAATTCGAGCCCTGGCGCAGACTTTGCAGGTTGCCCTGGAGCTCATTCACCCGTTTGCGAGCATCGGGTATTTTATCGTCTAAGAATTTAAGCCCCTGCTGTAGGTCGCGCTGACGCGAAGCCAGCCCATAATTTAGAAACGTTTGGGCAATTAAATTGGCTACATACTCCACATCTTGAGACGACGCCCCACGGTACGTTGCCCAAAAAATTCTTGATTCTTTCGTGAGCTGAAGACTTAGTCGACTTTCAATTTGGCTATAACAACTTCTATTCAACTCTTCTTCAGATAGGCCAGTTGAGGCCGCTTGGCCTGGAGGCACACAGCCTTCTAAGCCCTTAGCGCGTAGATCGGCCACCACCGGTTGCAGTACCCCAGGGCTGGTTAAAATTTTGGTTTGGTCAGCTAGGGTCAGCTCTGTCGCCTCCTGCTGATTCACAGGCACTTCAGACAGTGAGGAGATGACCTCAGTCTCAGCACTTTGGGGCTGGATTAAAATCTCAAAGGCGGCAGAGTAAGACGGCGGGCTAAGGTAGGCCCGCAGACCCGCGGCCCCGGTCAGGGCAGCGGTTATGCCAGCAATTAAGAGCAGTCTGCGCCTGATGGTAGATAGCAAGCTGCCCAGATCTAGCCCACCTTCTGAGCCAGAGTCAGCCCCCGCAGCTATAGGGAGCGTGGGCGAAGGTTGGAGATTGTGAGCTTTCATCCCTGATTCCTAGATAAATAGTAGTGTAGGCGGTGAAGGGTTACTCCGGTAGCCAAACGTGCGCTCCGTGTTGAGCAAAGGGTAGAATGAGTCTTTGCTTCGATAGCCTTAGTCAAATAAGTTGAGGAAACGGAAGGGCGCAGACAAGATATTGAGGAAGTTGGCGAGCGGGTTGGCTACGCTGCCCAAATTGTCTGAAAATGCGGCTAATCCCGATCGCCCGACGACAATAATGTCGTTGTTTTGCAGAGCAGGGTTGTCGGCGTCGCTAATGCCCTGGGCGAAGTCGATGTTAATTTCTCGCTGGGTGACGGTGCCGTCTGGATTGAGTCGCACTAGCCCCACTGTAGTTGCTCTGGCTCGGGTGTTAAAGCCGCCAGCGGCCAAAATACCCTGGTTGAGGGGTGTATTGGGGGGTACCTCTACTAGCCCAGCATTGCGAACCTCGCCCACCACATTAATCCGAATTGTATCTGGCGCAAAGCTAGATTCGGCCAGGCGCGACGATTCTGCTGCGCCTACCGCTGCTGTCGCGGTGGGAATAAACACCGTATCACCGTCCTGCAGCAGGGCATTTTGCTGGGTGGCCCCCACCTCTAGCAGGCTCCACAGGTCAACATTAAAGGTCTGCTCGCCTCCACTACGAGTCAGACGACGCACCTGCACTTGGCGAATGTTGGCCATCGGCTTAATGCCCCCAGCAATTTGAATAGCATCGGTTATCTTTTGGGCCGTGCCCCCTGCCCTGCTTCCGCCTTCTCCCCCCGGTATGCCTGCATCGCCAGTGCGTGTGACGCCTCCCTGAAGGGTATATGGCCCAGGGCGAAAAACTTCGCCAATTACCGCAATGTTGATCGGTGAGCTAGTAGAGGGAGCAATGCCGGCCTCAGCTAACAACTGGGCTTCTTCGAGGGGTACCAGGGTAGAAGGAATAAAGATGCTGTCGCCATCGCGTAGGGTAATGTCTTGGTTCACGTTGCCACTACTGACCAAGTCCCATAGGTTGACGCTAAACATTTGGGGCTGACCATTGCGAAGCCGCTGCACCTGTACCTCTCGCAGGTTGGCGCTACGGGTAATGCCCCCAGCCTGAGTGAGCAACTGAGTCAGCTTTGGAAAGGTGGTGCCTTCATTGCTTAGGGTATAAGAGCCGGGCCGGTTTATTTCGCCGGCAACACCAACTACTAGAGGGCGGCGGGACAGCAGGTTGAGGGTAACCCCAGGACGCCGTAAGTACTGATTGTAGCGAGCCGTAATCCGCTCTCTCGCAGAGTCTAGGGTAAGGCCTAGTACATTGACATCGCCCACTACAGGCAGAGTGAGAGTGCCGTCGACCTGCACTTCAAACTCGCCGCTGTACTGGGGCAGTTGAAAGAGGGACAGCTGCACGCGATCGCCCGCGCCCAGCGTATAGGGTCTCTCAGGCTGCTGGGGCAGCGGTGCTGCTGGGGGCGATGGCCGATAGGGCTGACTAGAAGTTTGGGATAACGGAACTGTGGTTGGGGTAGGACCCGCAGTGCTGCCCGACATGGTTTGAGCCTTGCCCTCGCTGCATAAAAGCAGAGTCAGGGTACCGGCCAAAAAGAGGGGTATTTGAACTAAGGATACACGTTCGAAGGTGATGAACCAAAAGCCCATGTTATACCTCACAGGATTACCATCATGCTCTGCGGCCTAATTTATCTACTTAGCGCATCTGTTATTGATCCGGGCAGATGGGGGAATATCAGGTAAATTACTGAGCGGTTCATATAATTTTGGTGAACGGAGGATAAATGCGAAGATCGCTTAAATAAAGCTTAGTATTTCTACGCATACACAAGTAGTGTGCCAAACTCTGTCTTAAGTTGCTACGGTTCAGCGGTATTCAATTTAAAGGCATGAGAGTAGCGTCCCTCCAGTGTTATCTTTCATACCTGAGATAGATGTTTATATCTATTAGTTCTGCTCTTTTTAGGTGGGCACTGGCCTAAATTCGGAGTTGAGGCCTACTCAAGCGCGTGCTCTTAATTGGCTTAACAGGCCTGAGGACAGACGTTTGAAAGCTAAAGTTCCTGAATGCAGGTCTGTAGCTGCCATAGAGCGAACTCGGTATAAACTAAGGACTCGTCCAGTGAACTTTAATAGAGTAATTTTCGTCACTTGCCAGTGTGAGGCGGCTAAGGGCGGTGCCATAACTGACTTTTAGCTTTAGCTTCAACCTTTGTCGTAAGGCTTACGAAAAAATTCCCCTGGGACATCTACTGTAGATTTACCCATCAGAGCTTTTAGAACCATGTCAAACAAGTATGGCCTTGCTTGCAAGTCTAGTCTTGCCTGTGAGGATATTCTCGGGTTTTCGATTGCGACCCAGTCGTTTGTCGACCAAATCGAATTGATGATGCACTGGGCTCAGCAACGGCTCAGCCGAGTTATCTGCGTCGCCAATGTTCATATGCTCATGGAAGCCCAATGGGATCCCTCGTTTGCAAGCGTTTTACACAACGCCGACCTGCTAACTCCTGATGGAATGCCCCTGGTATGGACCCTGAATTTGATTCGCAAAAGCCGTCACGATCGTGTGGCCGGAATGGATATCTTGTTAGAGACTTGTCGTCAGGCCTCAGCCTTAGGCGTAGGAGTCTATTTCATTGGCAGTGATGCCGATACCCTGGGCAAAATGCGGCAGCAGCTAAAACAAGATTTTCCAAATCTGGTGATTGCAGGCATGCACCCCCTGCCCTTTCGCCCGTTAACCCCAGAAGAAGACCGCCAGGTGGTAGAGCATATTAATCAAAGCCAGGCAGGTTTTCTGTTTGTGTCTTTGGGCTGCCCTAAGCAGGAACTATGGATGCACCAGCATCGACATAAGGTTAAGGCTGTGATGGTGGGCCTGGGCGGTGTGTTCCCGATCTATGCGGGTCTGCGCAAACATGCCCCAGAATGGGTACGCACCTCGGGGCTAGAGTGGCTGTATCGGCTGGTGCAGGAGCCAGGACGGCTATGGAAGCGGTATGGAACGACCATTCCACCGTTTGTGTATCTGTCGGTTAAGCAGGTGATTACGACGAGGGTTAGCCGACGGCTAAATCGCATGTTTGGCGATCGCATTTCCCAAGTTTAACCCGAAGTTGTCCTCGGGATGCCGCTTTCTTGGGATATCAACTTGGGGCGGAGACGCGTTATTTGGTAGCAGCGCATTTGATTATTTTCCTGAAAGTCGTACCTGTTGACCAGATGATCTTCCTACAGCTAAGGATGTAACCATGGTGCAGCCACGACGCAACCGCAACCGGTCTAGGCGACGGGCCATTTATTGCCCCAGCCACAGTTGTTATTTAGATAGTGTGAGTCAAAAATATCCCCTCCACACCACAAAGCCTGAACATTTACAGCAGCGGGGCATGGGCCGCAAGCAAGCCCTCACAGTAGTGGCAGAGTTGGGTACTGTGCCCCTGCAAGGAGAGTGGCTAGAGGCATTTTGGTGCGACCACTGCCAGCAAACTCAGTGGTACCACGTGCGCAAAACGGCGGCCAATGGCTATGCGCTTAGTTTGGCTCCTGAGGATCTCTGGCTACGGGCTTCGGGGGTGATTTTTCCGGCGGGAAACCCGACGGTGGGAGAGTTTACTCGCCGGGTAGCCCAGCAAACGAGGTTTAACGGAGTGAAAGATTTTTGCCGGATTGGGTGATAGAGCTGTGAATGTTTGACCTGTAGGATTGTTTCAGTTTCGTTGTTTGTTCATTAAGTGGTCTCTATGACTATTACTAAAAAAGCTCTCATCACGGGTATTACCGGACAAGATGGCTCTTATTTAAGCGAGCTGCTATTAGAAAAAGGCTATGAGGTGCACGGCATTATTCGCCGCACCTCTACTATTAACACCGATCGCATTGATCACCTCTACGAAGACCCCCACAGCGATTCGGCTCGACTATTTTTGCACTACGGCGATCTCACCGATGGCACCACCCTGCGGCGCATTCTTGAAGAAGTGCAGCCCATAGAGATTTACAACTTGGGGGCACAGTCCCACGTGCGGGTGAGTTTCGACTCACCTGAATACACCGTTGACGCAGTAGGCATGGGCACGCTGCGCCTGCTCGAAGCCATTCGCGACTACCGCCAGCGCACCGGCATTGAGGTCCGCTACTACCAAGCGGGCTCTTCGGAAATGTACGGCAAAGTGCAAGATGTGCCCCAGAGCGAAACCACCCCGTTCTATCCCCGCAGCCCTTACGCCTGTGCCAAGGTTTATGCCCACTGGCAAACGCTCAATCACCGTGAATCGTACGGTATGTTTGCCTGCAATGGCATTTTGTTTAACCATGAGTCACCCCGCCGGGGCGAAACCTTTGTCACCCGCAAAATTACCCGCGCCGTGGCCCGCATTGTCGCTGGGCAGCAGAGCAAAATCTATATGGGCAACCTCGATGCTAAGCGCGACTGGGGCTATGCCAAAGACTATGTCAAAGCCATGTGGCTCATGTTGCAACAAGAAGAGCCCGATGACTACGTCATCGCTACAGGCGAAACCTACTCGGTGCGCGAATTTTTAGACATTGCCTTTGGCCATGTCAACCTCGATTGGCAAGACTATGTGGCCTTCGATGAGCGCTACCTACGCCCTGCCGAAGTAGAACTACTGATTGGTAACCCTGCTAAGGCCAAAGCAAAACTAGGGTGGGAACCAACCGTCACCTTTGAAGAGTTAGTACACCTCATGGTCGAAGCTGATCTACAAGCCCTAGGCCTGGTCACGCTCAACGGCAATGCGGCCACCAGCGTGCTAGATCGAGCCACCCTGCGGGCTGGCAGTGGAGAAAGAGTGGTCGTTGGGTAGAGTGCGTTTTGTTCTCTTTTCCCCATCTCAAATCACCGCTTGAAATCAAGGGTTTGTAGGAATTAAGGCTGGGTGATTCTTCTGGAGCTTTTTGGTTAGAGAAAATTAAGCATAGGTTAGAGAATACGGCCGATAGTGCTCAATGCTAGCTAGCGTCACATTGAGTGCTATCGGCCAATTTAGAGCAGAAAATCTGGCCTTAAAGAGCCTTTTTAGCTGCCAAAAGTCTTGATACTAAGGTTTAGGTATGGCTCACCTTAAGCAGGTTACTTCCTTCCTAAATGGAGGAAACACTAAGGTATTTAAAGCTGTACTCATTACAGCCTTCCTAGTAACGCTGGTCAGACTGTTTGGGCCTCTGCTAGTTAGCTGGGATCTCAGTATTCAGCTAGAAGCTGCTCATCGCCTGGCTCAAGGCTTAGGTATAACAAACGCGTTTTCTCCACAACTAGACCTGAGTCAGCCTCCGATCTCAGAAACTTTAATTCATTTTCCCCCTGGGATTTCGGTTTTAGTAGCAGTCTTTCTCTATCTCGGCTTCTCTCTTGCTGTTTCTCTTAAAATAATCTATACCTTGACAACAGTCATTGGTTGGGTTGCCTGGGCTGCGATCGCTTCCCACTGCCTCAAAATTCCAATGAAAGTTGGAAAGCAAACGCTACCTACCAATTTAATTGTTGCAGTCATACTGCCCCTGATTTATACGCCATCTTGGACAATTCAAGGAACAGATATTTTTCTATGGGCAGGCATACCGGTGGTAACACTGTTGCTGCTTTATGTTTTGAGAAGTTCCTTTTCTCTCGGCTCTACTGTTTTACTAGGCCTAACCATAGGTCTCCTGGTTTCCTTTCGCTACGCCAGTGGCTTTCTGCTGATAGCAACTTTTTTTATAATAGTTTATAAGTTCTTTCCTAAAATAAGGTCTATATTTGTCTTTTATAGCTCATTTATACTATCTTTTTTAATCACAACTTTCCCAATCTTTCTTTTCAATAATCAGGAAAGGGCTCAATCTAGCGAAAACTCCTTTGAAAAATTGATTTATGATCATGGATCAAAAAATGTAAGTGAAAGTAATATTAGTTGGATTTTGGAGTCACTAGACAAAGTTTTCTCTAGCTTTTCCAGCTTGTTTTTTTTGACTGGAATTGATCCGCGCAGAATCCAAGATTTTCTAGTATCTCAAGCATTGCTAAATAGTATTGTTGGTTTATCTTTCTTGCTCTTATTTTGCTTTTTGCCTGTTTTGTTGATCTGCCACAAGCGCTTGGCTCATCAGCGCAGAGGCAATATTGATAGCTCTATAACAGATATCTCTATTTTACTTTCTTGCGTAATCGTTTCCTTTATCGTGTTTTCGGCCGCGATTACGCCCGTAATAGCGTATAGCCCTCTTATAATCGAAAGATACTATTATCCTCTGAAGTCATGCTTAATTTTGATAGCCTATGGCATCACAACTATTCCCGGGTTTTCTCGATTTTGCAAGAGAATAGCAAAAGCATTTATTATTGTTTTTGTGCTATTTAATGTTTTTGCTTTGGCCTACTACAGTTACGCTTATGGTAGTAAGTCTCTAGTAACATTGCCTTTTGGGTTAGAGCCGAGCACAAACTTTAATGTTCATTACCCTAGCAACAAAATAGTTACTGAGCGTGAGGAAACCTTGCGGTTCTTAGTTGAGCTGGAGGAACAAAACCCAGACGCCCTATTTTTTGCTCAGCACTACCCAAGGTACATGGGCTATCTCAATTTTAAGCATCCTATAAAAATTCGACGGATACCTGATCAACTGTTTTGGGAGAATGCTTACTTGAGCGAGCCCACTAGAGTTTTTTGGGTTATTGAAGGAGATTGCCCTTCAATTTGTGCTTCTTCTGGGTTTTTTAATTCTGATAGTGATGTACAGGCTATTCCAGCTCTTGAATCTTTGCCCAATCTTAAAAAGATCTTTTCTAGTGAAAAGAATAGAACAAAGGTAATGGTTACCGATCTGTCGGCAGGTTATCGTTTTTCAAGTTTATAGAAATTGGCAAATTTATAGCTAGAATGTAGCAGTCAAACGGTTACCCAAAGTCGCTTTAAAGAGCCTAGTGACATCTGTCTTGTGTTGAAACTTCTAGACCATTAGAGCGTCGATATAGTTATCTACTGCATCTATGGGCCAGTTGAATAACGCACCAAATTGAAATCTGGCCTCCGCGTACTTTCAACCTTTGACAGCCCTATGTTTTTTCAATTAAGTTCGCTTTTGAACCCTAAAGGGTCTGATCTTCAAGCCGGCATAACAATTCCAGAAAGCGTTGCTAGGATGCCTATTCACCCATCAGCAACATCATTCTTTAAGCGGTGTCTTGACTTAGTAGGGGGGGGGATTGGGATACTGATAACGTTGATTTTGCTAATTCCCATTGCTATCGCAATTCAGCTCGATAATCCGGGTCCTGTTTTCTATAGCCAAACCCGCTGTGGTTATCGGGGAAAACCCTTTCGCATTTGGAAGTTTCGATCTATGGTAGCCAATGCGGATGAGTTGAAACACTTAGTAGAAAACCAAGCACAGGGGTTCATCTTCAAAAATGACAACGACCCTCGCATTACCCGGGTGGGCAAGTTTTTACGCCGCACTAGCTTAGACGAATTTCCTCAGTTTTGGAATGTGCTAAAGGGAGATATGAGCTTAGTAGGCACGCGACCTCCTACTGTAGCGGAGGTGAGCCAGTACGAAGCTCATCACTGGCAACGGTTGAATGTCAAGCCTGGATTGACCGGCAAGTGGCAGGCCCAGGGACGCTCTTCAATAAAAGACTTTGAAACAATTGTTAGAATGGACCTTGATTATCAGATGCAGTGGTCTTTAAAGCAAGATGCGCGTTTGATATTGAAAACCATTGAAGCGGTGGTGTTTAGCCGAGGAGCCTGCTGAGTAGGAGCCTAAAATTTTTTGAGTGAGAGCGTATATCAAATCTAGTTGAGGGTAACGTCAAACCGAGCTTAGCTACTGCTCCGGATAGCTTTGAATATCTTTGATATATTTTGATTGAGCCTTAAACCTTGAAAAAAGTAATCAGAGATGCAAGCAGTATCCGGAAGGATAGTTTAGTCTTGTAAAGGAAGATAACAATCTTAAACCAGACCTTGCCTGCAGAGGGGCTTTGACGGTCGTCTTAGATCTCAGTCCCTTTACCCTGTTCTTGAACGCCTAGGAGCGATCGGGCAGTATGCGGGATAGGTGTACCTGCGAGGTGTTCGCTGGTAGTCAGAATTGGCAATTTTAGAAAAGGCTGAGCTGCGGGCCACGTCGATGGTATCAATTGAGCCAGAGCTAGATTTGGGCAATGGGCGAACGCTGGAGATGTATTGGGAAGCTATTAACGCCATGCGGGCTAAGCAGCAAAAGTATAATGCGCTCCTGTCGAATGTAAATAGCTTATATAACGAACTGCTAGCAGAGGAGCGGACTTTGGGCGAGATGTCGGAGCACATGCTGAGCGGAGTAAAGGTGAAGTTTAGCCGCAATAGCCATGAGTATGAAATGGCAGGTGGCGAGCGGCGCTCTGATCGCAAGCGGGCCCAACGGAAAACGGTAGCGGTGCCTTCCACTTAGGCTAGTAAGAAACTGAATATTGAAAGCGTGGTCGCACCCTAAAGGCGACTGCACTTTTTTAGGAATCAAGCAGAAACGGCACTATAAGGATTGTTGGAGTAACAGCCCACACTGCTCCAGTAATGACATGAGCGCTTTATTAGTTAGTGTAATGCACCCATGCAATTGAGTAATGCCGTAGTTAAGCTTAGTGTAGTATCTCAAAACACTTTTAAAACTCATTAATCTTTCTCCTCACTGATAAACAAAGGCACAAGATGAGCTTGCAAAACAAAGTTGTCAAGGGTGTTTTTTGGTCTGCTATAGAAAGTTGGGGAAAACAAGTATTTTCATTTGTTGTCTTTGCTTTACTAGCTCGCCTATTAGAACCAGATGCATTCGGCATTGTAGCTTTAGCAAGTGTTTTTCTAGGTTTTCTACAACTGTTTTTAAATCAGGGAATAGGCCAAGCAATTGTTCAATCTGACAGTTTAGATAAGGCTGATTTAAATACCGCTTTTTGGGCAAACATTTTCTTAAATGGGGTTTTAACTATAATCGGTCTGCTCACTGCTGGTCTCGCAGCCAGCTTTTTTGAGGAGCCTGCATTAATGCCAATAGTACAGGGGTTATCTTTAACATTTGTCTTAAGTGCTTTTGGCAACATACAACAAGCTTTACTAGAAAAAGAGTTGCAATTTAAAGCTCTCGCAATTCGCTCAATTATAGCCACAGTTATTAGTGGAATTGTTGGTATAGCCATGGCCTTTAAGGGTTATGGTGTCTGGAGCTTAGTTGGGCAACAGCTTACTAATAGCCTTTTTCAAGTCATAATTCTTTGGTATTTAAGTGACTGGAGGCCGGGTATTAAACTTTCCCTAAAAAACTCAAACATGTTGATTTCGTTTGGGTTAGGTGAAATTGGGTTTAAATTATTTGATTACTTCAGCCGACGAGGAGATGATGTAGTCATTGGTTATTTTTTGGGCTCCACAGCACTTGGTTATTACACAATAGCTTACAAAATTTTGTTGGTAATGACTCAGATGCTGATCACAGTTACTAGCAAAATAGCGTTACCAGCTTTTTCCAAGATTCAAAAAGACAAGGAACGTTTGAGAAGCTCATTCTACGTGGCAACTCAAATGACTAGCCTGGTTGCAATGCCAGCTTTCTTAGCCGTATCAGTACTTTCAAAAGAATTAATTGAAGTAATTTTTGGTACTCAGTGGTTGCCAAGCGCGCCAGTAATGAGCGTTTTAGCTCTGGTTGGCGTTTTGCAATCCGTATCCTACTTCAATAATTCAGTTATTTTAGCTTTGGGAAAACCCTACTGGAGATTAGGTTTTATAAGTGCTAGTGGAGTGACCAATATATTAGCTTATCTCTTATTTGTCCAGTGGGGAATTTTAGCTATTGCTTCTGCTTACGTTATTCGAGCTTATTTGTTTTCACCTATTCCGTTGATTATGATTAAGAAGCTAATTGACATTAAATTTCTAACCTATTTGAAAAATTTAAGAAGTGCCTTTTTGTTTTCATTAGCAATGGTTGTAGTAATTATTGGAACTAAAGCACTAGTAGCTGATATGGTTTCGGTAAGAATGCTTCTTGGGATCTGTATAGCATCTGGCTCTTTATCATACGCTGGGTTGATTTACATATTTTCACCTGACATACTTCAAAAAATACTTTCAATAACAACTTCAGCAATTCCTAAAAAGACTTAGATTTTGTCAAAATCCTATTTAAGCCTGCAAAGTTTCTTGGTACATAATAAGAAGCTTCCGTAAATTACGAATTGGCAAACCTCAAATAAAGTGTAGGTGAAATGGTCGCATTTATTTCTAAAGCCATGTTTAATGGTACAAAAAGAAATTCATTAAAGGCATCTGCAAAGAGTTTCATCGAGAAGCGCTTGATGCAAATAGCTGTTCGCTCTCGTTTTTTAAGTTCTCTTTATTATTCGGTATTCTCAAAAGAATTTGGAAGGGAAAACCAGGCTTGTATTTACGGCAAGCTTGAATATCAAAAAGGCCTCAGCTCCAATCAGGAAAGCAAGTACCTCTTAAGGAGAAACATCCACCGTATTGAAAAAGGAATTTTAATGCGGCCTAGAAGAAGCGTTTTTGCTTCAGACTACATAGCGGAAACTTTTCAGGCATATAAGAGTTCATTGATAGAGAATAAAAATCCGAAGGATTGCGAGGAGCTAAGATGGGCTCATGACGTACTATCTGAGTATTTTTCAATTGTTGGAACAGAACCTAGCATTGATAGATGTAGGCAGGAATTCTTATCCTTAGCTCTGTTTGAAAAAACAGAACATCCTAAAATTCCTTATGAGAGAGGAGATTCTAGTAGCCCAGTAGTCAACTATGAGGATTTTCTGAAATTATCTATCAAGAGAAGATCCGTTAGATGGTATTTGCAAAAACCAGTCCCAAGAGATTTAGTTGATCAAGCAATTACTATTGCTTCTCTTGCTCCTAGTGCTTGCAATCGGCAACCTTTTGAATTTAGAGTTTTTGATGACCCCAAACTGGTGAAGCAAATCTCGTCTATACCTATGGGAACTAAAGGGTTTTATGAGAACTTCCCAGTCATCATCGTGGTTGTTGGAAAACTTAGAGCTTATTTTAGCGAAAGAGATCGTCATATTATCTATATAGATTCTGCTTTGGCATCAATGGCTTTAATGTATGCTCTAGAGACTTTGGGTTTAGGGTCTTGCCCTATTAACTGGCCAGATATTGAATCAAAGGAGAAACAAATGGTAGATTTGCTCGATTTAGAGCCTGACGAAAGACCTATAATGTTGATTTCTTTAGGTTATCCAGATCCTAGTGGAATGATCGCTTACTCTCAAAAGAAAAACCTAGAGCAAATTAGAAAATACAACTAGAGCACACATCTCAGCGCTTAGTTCTTCTCCATTTAACTCAGTGATGAGCTTTACTTCTAAAGCACATTTCATCACTAAGACTTTCTCTAATATTTAAGGCATTCAAAATGATAGTAGAAATTCGCGGAGTCCAATTTCAAAATAAGGGCGCAGAACTAATGCTGTGCGCAGCTGTTCAGCAATTACATAAGTGGGATAAGAAGAATACTGTTGCTATGAGGGTGAAAATTGGCAGCTATAGCCAGAGAGCACAATATGGAGTGCATCAGCTGCTGTGGTCAGACAAAAAAATTCCTCTGTTAGGCTCTTCAGCAAATACTGTCTTGAATCTAATCCCCAAAAAGACAAAAGCTAGTTTAGGCCTAGTTACTTATCCACAGATTGATGCTGTACTAGATGCTTCTGGCTTTAACTATTCTGATCAGTGGGGTCTAGAAAAAACTATTGTAATGCTGGATCTTGCAAAAAGGCTTAAGAAAGATGGGAAAAAAGTCATACTTTTGCCTCAAGCATTCGGCCCATTCCAAGATCAAGAAATTCGGAAGGCTTTTTCTGAGGTTTTGAGATATAGTGATCTCGTCTTTGCCAGAGATGATATTTCATATAAATATCTTCTTGAAATAAGCAACAGCCCTGAAAATATACGTCAAGCACCTGATTTTACAAACTTATTAAAAGGCATTCAACCTGACAATCTTCCTGAAAATATTCAGAATAGGGTTTGCGTCATTCCCAATACTAGAATGACAGATAAAACTTCTAAAAATGTTAGCAACTCTTATTTTCATTTCTTAGAATCTAGTATAAAGGTAATCAGATCGAGAGGCTTTGAACCATTGATTGTGGTTCACGAGACTTGTGATATCGAGCTGGCATCAGCTTTACAAAACAGTTTTGGTAATTCACTAGAAGTTGTTGTTGAGGAGCATCCTCTTCGGCTGAAAGGGCTTATAGGGTTATCCTATGCAGTTGTAGGTTCAAGGTTTCATGGTCTAATCAATTCCCTATCGCAAGGCGTACCGTGTCTTGCTACAGGGTGGAGCCACAAATATCAAATGTTGATGCAAGACTACGATTGTCCAGAGTGCCTTTTAGAAGATGTTAGCATTGAAGGTTTAGTTGAGGAAAAAATAGAACTTATAACTGCGTCTTCTAGTAGAGAGGCTTTAAAGAGTAAAATTCAGATTGCATCTGTAAAGCAAAAACTGCAATCTACTGTTATGTGGGATGAAGTAAAAAAAGTACTTTGCTGTTAGTTTTCACTTTACTAAGGCTCAAGTTCCCCTAGATTATGAACTCTCCAACTTATAAGGATCCCCTAGTTAGTGTTCTAATTAATAACTATAATTATGAGCGCTTCTTGACTGATTCTATTGATAGTGTTTTGGGCCAGACCTATTCAAATATCGAGATTATTGCTGTAGATGATGGCTCAACAGATGGATCAAGGGAGGTCTTAAAACGGTACAGAGACAAGATAACTTCAGTCTTTAAGGCGAATGGCGGTCAAGCTTCTGCAATGAATGCCGGTTTTTTAGCAAGCAAGGGTACTATCATCTGTCTTCTTGACGCTGACGACTTGTTCCTACCAGAAAAAGTTGCTCAGGTGGTCAGTTTGTTTCAGCTTCACCCCGGCATCGATTGGGTATTTACTGAGTCGGCTCCGGTTGAAACCTCTAACATTGATAGAGAGAGCTTTGAGCCGCTGTTCAATTCGATCAGACAAAGTAATTCTTCAGATACTGTAGAAAGCATTGATTTTAAGGATCAGATTTTGAAAGGCAAGTCACCTAGCTTTACGCCTTCAACGTCGAATTTATGCTTTTCTCGAAAACTACTTGAAGTAATATTTCCATTGCCAGAAATCAAGGGCCTTTCTGGGATGGCAATCACAGATTTATATATTAAAACTTTAGCTGTAGGGTTCTCAAGAGGATGTATAACCAAGCAGAATCTAGGAATTTATAGATTTCACGATAATTATTATAAGAATGTAGATTTAAGCAAGAAAAGAAGACTCTTTGGCGAAATTTATACTACTACAGGGTACTGGATTCAGAAAAACTTTCCAGATTTTGGAGTTATTGGCGAAAAACTGTTGGCAAAAGGATTTGCAACTTACCAGAGCAGCGAGTATTTCCCAGAGACGCCCGAGAATGCTAACTGCGATCGCATGTTTACGACTTACCTAAACTCATTATCGCCTGTGGGCAAAACAAGACTATGGCTAATCTATAGCTACTTTAAGAGCCGACTGCTTTTCAAGCAATTCGTTTAGCACTGCTTTGCTGCCCAACACAAAACTTAAGCCATGGAACCTAAGCCTACTCCCTTTGTTTCCGTCATTATTCCTGTCTTTAACGACAATCGCTATCTTGATATTTGTCTAAGCTCTCTTGCTTCACAGACCTATCCCCCAGAGCACTATGAAGTGATTGTAGTTGACAACAATTCAGATGAAGATGTTCAAATTGTCACTGGAAAATTTAGTTTTGTCACTCTGCTACACGAGCCAGTGCCGGGTTCTTATATTGCTAGAAACCGTGGATTTAAAGCCTC
The DNA here is from genome assembly GCF_039962255.1 of Leptolyngbya subtilissima AS-A7. Lineage (NCBI taxonomy): Bacteria > Bacillati > Cyanobacteriota > Cyanophyceae > Leptolyngbyales > Leptolyngbyaceae > Leptolyngbya > Leptolyngbya subtilissima. The sequence goes on from NZ_JAMPKY010000001.1 coordinate 584,519, forward strand.
AGTGGGAGATATTATAGCCTTTACTGATGCGGACTGTATTCCAGCAAAAAACTGGATTGAGCAAGGTGTTGCAGCGCTTTGTAGTAAGGAAAATGTTGGTCTAGTCGCTGGCCACATTGATCTGTTTGCTAGAGATAACAACAGACCCAATCCTTTTGAGCTATATGAAACCATTGCGTTAGCGTTTCCTCAAGACCAGTTTCTAGCGAATGACCGCTTTGGGGTAACCGCCAATCTTTTTACCTTTAAGCACGTTCTTAACAGGGTTGGTCTGTTTGATGAGACGCTGAAGTCTGGGGGCGATCGAGATTGGGGTCAGCGTGTTTATGCTGCTGGCTATAATCAAGTTTATGGAGAACAAGCTTGTGTCAAGCACCCAGCAAGGGATAGTTGGGAATCTCTGCGAAAGCGGTCTGTTCGCATAGTAGGAGGGAAATTTGATCTACTTAAATCAAGCGAACCGTCTAATTTAGATCTCCTGAAAGATTTTATTCTATTTCTCAAGCCACCGTTTAGATTTTTTTTGCGGGTGTGGCAAGATGGCAGGCTGAAAAGCTTTCATCAAAAATTCCAATTCACGTTGATAATGCTTCGCCTGCGCTGGGTTGCTATTCAAGAGAGGTTTTTTCTGCAATTTTGCGAGGGAGTATCCAAACGAAGTTAGCTGTTAAATACGTTTAGTTAAAGAAATAGCTCACTAAATATGCAGAAGAATATTGAATCTAGCATTATTATCAATAACTTCAACTACGATCGCTTCCTCTCCCAAGCGATCGATAGCGCCTTGGCACAAACCTATGCCTATGTCGAAGTCATCGTTGTAGACGATGGCTCAACCGATGGCTCGCGCCAGATTATTGAGAGCTATGGTGATCGCATCACTGCTATTTTTCAGGCAAACGGTAAACAGGGAGCTGCTTTCAATAACGGCTTTGCCCACAGCAAAGGCGAGGTGATTATTTTTCTCGATGCCGATGACTACCTATATCCCACAGCGGTGGAGCAGGTTGTGGCGGCCTGGCGATCCAGTCTGTCCAAGGTTCATTATCGTCTCGACGTGATCGATTCGGAGGGGCAGCCTCGAGGTTTCTCTTATCCCCAGGGGAGCGTCCTGAGCCGGGGAGATGTGGCTCCCTATGTGCTTGACCGGGGCACCTATACCGGTGTGCCGACCAGCGGCAATGCCTTAAGCCGTCAGGCTCTAACTAATGTAATGCCTATTCCAGCTGAGTTCTACACGTCCTCCGACGACTATCTTTCGGTGCTGATGCCCCTTTACGGTGACGTCGCTGCGGTAGAAACGCCCTTAGGGGCCTATCGCATTCACACCAGTAACCAGTGGGCGCTGACCGAAGTGACAGGCGATCGCTTTCGTCGCTTTATTCGCCATGATCTGCAACGCTGCGAGCTCATTCAGCGGCATGGCCGTCAGCTGGGCTATGAGGTGCCCGACGATCTGTACATGCGTTTCTTTGGTCGAGCTTGGTCGCGGTTGGCCTCGTTGCGCTTTGACCCTACTCAGCACCCGGTACCCAGCGACCATTCCCTCTGGCTGACCTATCAGGGCATTCGGTCTATCTGGTTGTATTCGGGGTTCAACTGGCAGAAACGCCTCATTTTTAGCCTGTGGTTTCTGTGGGTGGGGTTGTTACCTCGACCATTAGCAAAACCCATGATCATCTGGCTGTTTGCGCCCCAGTTCCGGCCCAAGATGGTGGGGCAAGTGCTGGGTTGGCTTAAGGGTCTGGTCAATCGATCTAACCCACCCCCGCCCGCTAAAGCTGGCTCAGCCAGTGGGGCACCGTTGTCTTGAGTAGTGTGTCTCAAGTATCTACTGAGTTTCTTTCATCGGATTCCTTTATTTAAAGCTGCTATGACTAAATCATTTCGTCTGGGGGTGGTATTTACCCATCCGACCCAGCATCACGCTCCTCTCTGGCGGAAGCTCAATGAGCAGCCAGGGGTTGAGGTTAAGGTGTTTTATCTGTGTAATGAAAATCAGTCGGGAGGCGATCGCGCCCTGGGCAGCAGCGAACCCTGGGATGTGGATTTGCTTAGCGGCTACCCCCACGAGTTTTTGAAAACCTGGACGGGAAAAACCGCTACCGCTACCACTAAGGGGTTGCTGACTCCAGCCCTGGTCAACCGCCTGACTAAAGCCCATGTAGATGCGGTGTTTTTGCCCAGCTTTTATACCCTGTCGTACCGGTTAACGGTGACGCTGTGCAAGCTGCGGGGCATTCCAGTCATTATGCAAAACGATGCCACGGTGATTACCGATAGCGATCAGTCGGGCAGCCGTCGTTTGGCTAAGGCGCTCCTTTACCCCTGGATGTATGGCCTAGCCGATCGCTGGATTAGCAGCGGCGACCACAACGAGATTTACCTGCGCCACTACGGCGTCAATTCCGATATTGTGGTGCGGGGCTGCTACCCGGTCGATCGCGATCGCTGGGAAACCACCATGGCCCAAAATCAGCCGGAAATATTACGCCTGCGCCAGACCCTCTGCTGGGACGACAACACCATTCTCTACGGCTTTTGCGGCAAGTACATTGAGCGCAAAAACCCTTTTGAGTTTATTGAGGCGGTGGCCGAGGCCCATCGGCAAGATCCTCGCGTGCGCGGCATCATGATTGGCGGTGGCGAGCTGGCCCCAGCCATTGACCGGCACCTGGCTACCCTCAATGGCGAAGTGGTGAATGTGGGCTTTGTCAACCAGAGCAAGCTGCCCCTCTACTACGCCGCGCTGGATGTGTTTGTTTCGACCTCTTCGAGCGATCCGCACCCCTTGGTTATCTCCGAAGCCATGGCGGCGGGCACACCGCCGATTTTGAGCGATCGCTGCGGCAACTGGGGCTACCGCGATACCGTGCAGCATCGCTATAACGGGCTGGTTTACCCCTGCGGCGATCGGGTCGCCCTGACCGAGGCGATCGTGGCCCTGACTGATAGCGACACCCGCCAGCGCTACAGCCAGCGATCGCAGGAGGTGTTTGCGGGCCAAGACTTAGACTGCGAGCTGCGCGCCTTTCTCACGACGTTTCAGCAGCTACGGCCTGAGGTCGCCCTGCCTCAGGCGAGGCCCCAGCCGGTGCCCAGCCTGGCGACCCAGGCCAGCGTCCAACCCCAAGCCGAGGGCTAACCTATGCGCGTGGCTGTTGTTCGCCGGGCTCCCGGCGCGTCCTTTAGCATGGATGTCTATGCCAATGGCCTGGTGGCGGGTCTGCGCCAGGTTCGCCCTACCTGGGATATTGTAGAAATCACTCCGAACTTTAAAGAGTATCAGGGGTCGGCCTTGGGGGGGCTGCTCAAGTATGTGCGGCGCTACGGGCAGTTGCCGAGTCAGGTGGCGCGGCAGCAGGGCATCGACTTGTTCCACGTGGTCGACCACAGCGACGGCCACCTTTGCTACGCCCTGGGGCGCACTCCCCACCCGGTCGTGGTTACCTGCCACGACCTGATCAACTACATGCAGCCTGAGAACATTAGCAGCCAGGCCAAGCTGCCCTGGTTGAGCGCTGGGCTGTGGCGCTACGCGGTGCGGGGTATCGCCCAGGCCGACCACATTGTCACGGTGTCTGACCACACTGCCAAGGATGTGATGGCCACCTTTGGGATTGAACCGGCGCGGGTAACGACAGCCTACAACGGGGTTGACCCGGCCTTTTGCCCCCAGCCCCCAGAGCAAACTGCGGCAGCGCGATCGCGCTACGGCCTAGGAACTGAGCGCTTCTGTCTGCTCAATGTCGGCTCTAACCACCCGCGCAAAAACGTGATTGCCCTGCTTCAGGCTCTGGCGCTGCTGCGGCAGCAGGGGATACCTGCCTACTTGATCAAGGCCGGGGCCGATCTGACCGCCGAGCAAAAAATCTACGTGCAGCACCAAAACCTTACGGATTGCATTGTCTATGTCGGTAAACCTAATCAAACTGAATTGGTGGCGCTGTATAACGCCGCCGATGTGCTAGTTGCTCCCTCTCTGTACGAGGGCTTTGGCATCACCCCTCTAGAGGCCATGGCCTGTGGAACTCCAGTGGTGGTGGCTGACGCCACTGCCCTACCCGAGGTGGTGGGCAATGCCGGGCTGAAGGTGCCGCCCCAGGACATTGAAGCGATCGCTGCCGCCCTACGACAGCTCTATGAACAGCCCGAAGTCTATGCTCGCCTGGTCAACGCAGGTCGCGATCGGGCTCAGTCGTTTACCTGGGCTGCCCACGGCGATCGCGTTGCCGCCGTATATGAAACCCTGTTTAACCGGGGCTAACCACTATGAAACCGCTCAATATTTTAATCTCCGCCTATGCTTGCCAGCCCTACATGGGCTCTGAGCCGGGAGTGGGCTGGCACCTCGTTCAGGAACTCGCGAAACACCATCGAGTGTGGGTGCTAACCCGCCGCAGCAATCGCGATGCGATCGAGGCCGAACTGGCCCAGTATCCGGTGCCCACCCTCACCTTTCTCTACTGCGATCCGCCACCGCCCCTGCGTTGGTTGCCCCCAGCCCAGGTACCTCACTACTACGGCTGGCAGATAGGGGCCTACTATGCCGCTAAAACACTACTCAAGTCTGTAGACATTGACGTGATTCACCACGTTACCTACGTGCGTTACTCCACCCCTAGCTTTTTGGCCCTGCTACCAGTGCCGTTTGTGTGGGGGCCAGTGGGCGGTGGCGAAATGGCCCCCAAATCCTTTTGGGGTGACTTTAGCCGGCGGGGACAGATCTACGAAGTGCTGCGCAGTCTGATGCACCGATTCGGTGAGCTCGATCCCTTTACCGCTATGACGGCCCGCCGCAGCGCTCTGGTCAAAGCCACCACCCCTGATACCGCCCGCCGTTTACAGCCCCTGGGGGCTACCAATGTCCATATTGAGTCTGAGTCAGGTCTGTCCGCTGACGAGATTGAGCAGTTGGCCCAGTGCCCCACTCCGTCCCTGTCCCCGGTGCGCTTTATCAGTATGGCCCGCCTGCTGCATTGGAAGGGTCTGCACTTGGGCCTGCGCGCCTTTGCCACCGCTCAGCTACCTCCCGATGCTGAGTACTGGATTGTGGGCGACGGTCCAGAGCGCGCCAACTTGCAAGCTCTGGCTGAGCGGCTGGGTATCGCCGATCGGGTCAAGTTTTGGGGCCGTTTGCCCAGGGCCGAAACTCTGCACCAGCTGGGTCAGTGCCATGCCCTAGTGCACGCCAGTTTGCACGACTCGGGAGGCTGGGTCTGCCTGGAAGCAATGGCGGCTGGCCGTCCAGTAGTCTGCCTAGACCTAGGTGGTCCCAGTGTGCAGGTCACCGCCGAGACCGGCTTTAAGATCCCGGCCCAGGTGCCTGAGCTGACGATTCAGGGGTTAGCCACGGCAATGGAAAAACTGGCTGCCAACCCCACCCTGCTGGTTCAAATGGGGGCAGCAGGACAGCGCCGAGTGCAGCAGCACTTTTCCTGGCAGGCTCGAGGGCAAGAACTCAGTCAGCAGTACGCTGCCCTCTGTCAGGAGGTCGTCCCATGCGCATCCTAAGTATTCACAACGCCTATCAAATTCGCGGTGGTGAAGATGAGTCTTGTGCGGCCGAAGAGCGCCTGCTCGAAAACCACGGCCATCAGGTCGATCGCTATACTGCCACCAACGACGACATTCCCAACTACAGCGCCCTGCGGCTGGCGGCTAAAACCTTGTGGTCGCAGACGGCCTACCGGGAAGTGCGATCTAGGTTGCGATCGCAGCCCTATGACATCGTCCACGTGCAAAACTTTTTTCCCCTAATCTCGCCCTCGGTATACTACGCGGCCCAGGCTGAGGGGGTGCCCGTGGTGCAAACCTTGCGAAACTACCGCCTGATCTGTCCTAACGGACTATTTTTTCGCGATGGCCAGGTGTGCGAAGACTGCGTGGGGCAGGCCGTGCCCTACGCGGGCATTGTTCACAAATGCTATCGCCAAAGTCGCCCCGCTAGCGCCATGGTGACGGCGATGATTACCACTCATCGGCTGCTCAAAACCTGGGATCAGCAGGTGAACATGTTTATTACCCTGACCCAGTTTGCTAAGCAAAAGCTGGTGGAGGGCGGCATGCCCGCCGACAAAATTATTGTCAAGCCCAACTTTATTGACCCCGACCCAGGGGTGGGCAGCGGCAGCGGCGGCTTTGCTCTCTACGTCGGGCGGCTGTCGGTTGAGAAGGGGCTCGACACCCTGATCGAGGCCTGGCAACAACTCCCTACCCCCTATCCGCTCAAGATTGTCGGTGACGGCCCCCTGGCAGACCTGGTAAAAGATGCCGCCCAGGCCCTGCCCAACATCGAGTGGCTAGGTCGCCGCCCTATCGACGAAGTTCACCATCTGATGGGGGAAGCCAGCTTTTTGGTTTTTCCATCTAAATGGTATGAGACCTTTGGTCGGGTGGCCGTGGAGTCGTTTGCCAAGGGAACCCCTGTGGTAGCAGCGAAAATTGGTGCGATCGCCGAATTGGTTGAAACCGGCAAAACCGGACTTCACTTTGAACCCAGCAACCCCCAAAGCCTGGCCCAGCAGGTACAGCAGCTGCTCGACCACCCGGCTCAGCGGTTTGCCATGCGCCATGTCGCTCGCCAAACCTACCTGGAACGCTACACCGCCACTCAAAATTACACATACATTAGCGATATCTACGACAAAGTGATATTTAGCCAGCGATCGCGATGAATGTTCTTCCGCTTAGCGCCTATAAAACCATTCAACAAAAGGGATTCATTTCTAGCTCAAAGTTGATTTTGATCGCCTTTGCCACCGCCTTTTTCCCCCGTATTATTGAGTCGATTGGGGTACCGGCACCGATTAACTTCGTCCACTTTGTAATGGTGCCCATCCTCTGTCTGCTGGTGTATTTGCGCAGCCGCAACGTCAGTCGTCACCAGCGACAGTTGATGCGAGCAATCTTAATTTGCCTTTACCTCTACTTTGCGGTCAGCACGGCCAGCGCTTTGCTCAACCGAGCTGGGGCCGTGAATATTTTTTTGAATTTTATGATTCAGTCAGAACCATTTTTGGTTTTGGCAGCGATCGTCAGCATCCCCCTCACGGCCGAAAAGCTGGGGCAATTTCGGCGCTGGGTATTGGGCTTTGGACTGCTGCATCTGGTGCTGGCCCTGGGGCAATTTGTTGGCCTTCACGCCGGGCTCATATCCCACAGCCGTATGACTCTAGATGACAACATCCAGGGGGTTTTTTATCTGTCCAGCGGTGGGCACGTAGTTGGGGCAACTGTAGCTTTCGTATACGGCATTTTCTACTATGTAACAGCCAAAGAAGCAGGATTGACACTGCGAGCCTTGGTATTGAGCGCTGGTGTGTTCGAAGTATTGGTTGCCGATGCCAAGCAGGTGCTATTGGTGGGAGCGATAGCCTGGGTGGTGCTGATTATCAGCCGCACGGCAGACATTCAAAAGACAATTAAATACACGGTCTTGGCAACCATAGTCCTCTATAGCTTTTACTGGTGTGTTTATAACGTTGATATCGAGTATCTGCGCACATTTCGCACCTGGATACGGCCTGAGATTTACGGCCCTGATGGGGATGCCACTGTACAAAAGCTGTTTCCGCTGCGCACTATTCCCGAGCACTACACCTCGCTACTCAACTGGTTTCTAGGATTGGGGCCAGGACACACCGTAGGCCGCATTGGCGGCTGGATGATTCGCGATTACAGCAGCTTGCTTGACCCACTAGGTGCGACTCGCCACCCGGTAGTAGAGTCGATTTGGAAGTACTGGAATAACAGCTACCTCGACTCCAGCTTTTTCTCCCCCTTCTGGGGGTTTGCCGGTATTTGGGGAGACTTGGGCTTTCTTGGGTTGGGGGTATATGTGGGCCTGTGGTGGAGGCTGTGGACTCGTGTGTGTCTAGATGACCTGTCACGATTTTTGCTGCTGAACGTGATTGTCAACGGGTTTATCTTCACCACTATGGAAGAGCCTGGGTTTATGGTGACTATTGCAGTGCTGTTGGGACTGCGGTGGCATGAGCTCAACCCCCGATCCACCGTAGATGTTCCTGCTAATCATTGGGCTGGAGTCAACCCCTACCTTAACTAGGGCTATTCACTCGTCTATAAAGGTTTGATATTCTACGCTGGCTGAGATTAAAACTATCCGGTTAAACCTTGTCAGGCGAGAAAAGTGAACACAGAGCCATGACCTTCTCAAGGCGCACTCTTCCTTTGAAGAGTTTAAACGTATCCATTAGTTCTAACCTTTACGGCAACTATGGCTAGTTTTCCTCAGTCCCCTCTGGCTACTCCATCGCGATCGCAGGCCCCGTCTGCCAGCACCATTTTTTTGATAATTGGCCTGGCCTGCATCGGGGGATTTGTCATGAATCTAATGGCGATCGCCATTCCCCCTGACCCCATGTCTTTAGAGTGGCGAGTTGGGTTCATGCAGCAGGTTAGTGGGCGCGGCATTTTATTTTTTCTAGGCTTGGCGATGTCGGTCTACGGCAGTCTGAATCGGCCTAGCCTCTCCCGTTTCCTGGCTTTGATTTGCCTGGTTATAGGCATCTTATTTGTGTTGTCTGGGGTGATCGTTATTCGTGATGGACTGGTGCTACAAAATCAGGCTGTACGCAATATCGAAAGCGAAGCCACTGAAATTCGCTCTCAACTGCTAACAGCGCAAGATAACCCCAACCTGCCCGCCGAGGTTACACCCGAGCGTATCGAAACAGCGTTGGTGCAGGTTGAAACTCAAGCACAAGCCCTGCTCGAAAATGCCCGCGGTCAGACGACCAAATCAATGATGTCAATGTTGAGTACTCAAGTGGTGATTGGTATCGGGCTCCTGGCATTGGGACGGTTTGGCCTCAAACATAGTCGATAGAGTCGTCCTGGTGACTTTACGACAACCACTCGTTCCGAACGCCTTGCGAAACAAACCGATATGCCAATCCATTAAGAACCATGGCAGCCCTAAACCTAAATCTCAAGCCTCATCTGCAAACTATTCAGGCCTGGATAGTTAGCCTGGCTAAAGACACCCACGGGCGCTTTGTGCTGCTGGGGCTAACGGTTGGGCTAGTCTACCTGCCAGCCTGGCTAGGTTACTTGATGCCTAGGGCACTGCGGGGCAAAGTGGGCTGGTTTTTGGTGTTATGTATGCTGGGTATAGCCGTCGCCGAGTTGTGGAATCGCCGTGCCGTGCTGCAAAAACTTTTGGCTTCAGAGGAAGATCGCCTATTGGGACATCTACTGATTGTCTGCGCGGCGGTTTTGTTTCCGTTTTGCCGCTTCGCCCTCTGGCCCCAGGCCTTTTTGTGGCTGCTAATTTTGGCGGGCATCGCCTGTAGCACCTGGGGCGCTAGCTTTTTTACCCGCTTTATAGTGCCAACGTTTTTAATTGGCCTAACCACCTACCCGCGCATTGGTTTTGTCTCTCGCTTTTTGTGGGACTTTTTTGCTCCTTACCAATTTTTGGAAACTAAAATGGCTGAGATCAGTAGTGCGGCCATGCGAGCGCTTGGCTTTCCAGCTGTGCAAGAGGGAGTTTATATTACTTTCCCAGAAGGCGCAGTAGAAGTAGGCTGGGGTTGCAATGGCCTAGACATGGCCCTTTCTATCGCCGCTACCGGCTTCATCATGGGAATTTTGTACAAACAGAAGCCGCGTCAAATGGCTATATTGGTTGCTGTAGCAGCTATTATTTCACTTTTATTTAATATTCCCCGCCTAATGTTGGTCACAATTGCCCACGTGTACTGGGGCGAGTGGTGGTTTGACTTTTGGCACGGCTTTTGGGGCGGTCAAATTTTTGTGGGTCTGCTGCTCACAGTATATTATTACGCCATGATGGCGATGATTGAGCGAGCAAAAAAGCAAGTTCAGCAATAAATTATCCGACATTTTTCAGAAAAACTTTTTAGAAAATCATAAATTGAGAGTTTTTATAAAAAATAAAATAAGAGCTAGTGTTTCTACGTAGAACATTCTATACTTTTGAGAGTGCAGAATTACGCACTTATATGTGCAAAAGTCATCAAGGCCAACCTTGAGCTTTGATTTGTTTAATTAGGGTACTACCAAATTTTGATGTTCTTTCGTTTATAATAGCTAATGCGAAATTTGTTAGTGTTTGGTGCTTTTGCGGTAAGCACAGCTGCAAGCTTCTTAATCAGTGAAAATCCTGCACAGGCTCTCGGTATTGCCTGTCCAGTGCCTATTCAAAGCCTGGTATCACCGTTAGATGCTAAGGCATCCACACAAAATGGCTGTCAAATTGGAATAGGGAATGGTGGAAATGACAGCTTAGATGCGTTCAATGGTCAGGAGCTTTTTGGTAAAGGTGACTGGAAATTTGCAGGAAAAGACGAAAACGGTGCGCTTCTAGAGAATCGGATCGGTGTCAACTTTACACCCGGAGCATCTCTTTCCGGAAATTGGGATATCTCTGACCTGTTTGGTGGTACTGTTATTCCCGACGATTGGACTGATATCGCATTAGTATTGAAGGGATCGGGCAGAGTTCCTGGTGTTAGTGGAACAAATAGCTTCGTTGCCTATCTACTCTCAGGCGTCGGACCAGATGGTTTCTCTGGCACTGTTGATGATTGGACTGGGTCTTGGAGCTCACCTTTCGTCAACAACAACGGTAGAACTCAGGCCGTGTCTCATATCTCTCTTTACTACCGAAATGGTGGTGAGCCAATCCCCACTCCAGCCCTACTGCCTGGTTTAGTGGGCTTAGGTGTGGCTGCCCTGCGCAAGCGCAAACAAGAGGAAAGCGAGAGCGCGTAATAGCGTCTTTAGCTTTTGCATTTGATTGATGATTGAAAGCGCTACCTTTTCAAGGGGATAGCGCTTTTTTACTGCTCTTTTGAGTTTTTTAACGAAAATTTCTGGAAACATTTCAGTAACATCTAGCGTCCTGAAAGTAGCAGATTCTAAAGGTTTACAAGTAAGTTTACGGAAGGCAATGACAATTTGTGAAGTTAAGGTAAGGTAGTTAAAGCAGCTAGGTAGCTAATGAATCATGCAGCTAACTTGCCTAGCCAATCGTGCATTGCTTCAGGGTTTCTATCTACCAACTCTGTTTGTCGTCTTTGCCTTTGTTCCATAAATTTGTCTTTCGACGATCAGTCAATGCGCCTTTCCTTGGATTTTGTTCGGGAAATGACTGTTGGCTGATGCTCAAATAAAGCTTTGGATCATAGTCACGCAAGTCATTACATTTTTAGACCGGAGACATTTTGAATATGGGCCTTAGACCTTGTTCTAAGGCTTAGAACAGGCATTGAGACGGCATTTATCCCCTGTAGGTTGGAGAAAAAATGACGACTCAAAGTGTTCCTAGGCTGATTAAAGGTATTGTTTTTGTAGATGAGGCGATCGCCGATGCTGATACTCTGCTCAAAGGCCTTGACCCTGGCTTAGATGTAGTATTTCTCGACTCGGCCCAGGATGGTATTGACCAAATTACTGAAGCGCTGCGATCGCGCTCTGACTTAGATAGCATCCACCTGCTCTCCCACGGCGAAGCGGGTGGGCTGACGTTGGGGGCAACGGTGCTTAACACTAACACCCTCGACAGCTACGGCTCGCAGCTAAGCCAGTGGCAGCGATCGCTCAACGATGGGGCTGATGTTCTGCTTTACGGCTGTAATGTAGGGTTTGGCCGCGGTGGCCTTGATTTTGTCAATCGTTTTAGCCAATGGACCCAGGCCGATATAGCGGCCTCTGACGACATTACAGGTAGCGGCGGTGACTGGGAGTTTGAGGTATTTTCGGGTGCAGTAGAGACGATTTCGGTCTTTAGCGCCGAGGCTCAAGCTAACTACGGTGAGAACCTGAATATTGTCACGGTTACCAGCATCGCCGACAGCGGCCCCGGTTCGCTACGGGCTGCCATTGCTGCCGCCCCCGCCGGCAGCGTGATTAAATTTGCCACAACCCTGGCTAACCAAACCATCAAGCTCACCAGCGGCGAGATCTTTGTGGGCCGCAACATTACCATTGATGGCAGCGGGGTGTCTAACCTTACCCTTAGTGGCAACAGCAGCAGCCGCATCTTTCAGGTGGGTACCTCGCAAACCGCTGTACAGGCGACTTTCAAAGGGTTGACCTTAGTCAACGGCAACGGCCAGGGTGCTCAAGTTCCGGGTATGGGGGGTGCCATCAACGGTGCTAACTTTGTCCGCATTACGCTTGTTGACAGCTTGCTTAAAAACAACAAGGCGGGCCGTGGTGGGGCGCTGCAGGTGGGTTCTGGAGCTCAAGTCACCATTCTGAACAGCGTCTTTGACAGCAATGACGGCACTTTGACCAACAACGGCAAGAGCGGTGGAGCAATCTCCACTAACAGTGCCGGTGGGCCGGGTGGGCCAGGCTTTATGGTGATTGAGAACTCTCGCTTTACTAATAATCGGGGGTTTAATGGGGGTGCTGTCTACAATATTTCGTCACCCGTCACGGTTAAAAACTCGACTTTTCTTAACAATACTGCCATTGGTGAGGGCGGCGGCGCATTGTTTAGCGATGGCGCTGGGCCAGGTGGCCCAGGCACCACCTCAGGAGGGACTATTCGCATTGAGGGCAGCAGCTTTGAGGGTAACCAAGCCAAAGGTGGGGGTGGCGCGCTGTATATCTACAGCTACGGCACCGATAAGCTAGTGGTCGAAAACAGTACTCTGCTGAAAAATACGGTGTCTCTCAGCAGCCAAAATCTGGCTCGCGGTGGTGGGCTAGAGGTCAACGGCGGCACCGTCACGCTGCGTAATGTAGGTGTGGCCAACAATGTTGCAGAGAAGCAAGGCGGAGGTCTCTGGGTTCAGACTGGGCAGTCTGTCAATATCTCCAACAGCACCTTTTCTACCAATCGGGTCAACAATGATGCTGGGGGGGCAATGTTCTTAAACACCAGCTCTGCTGCCCCTGTTAACATTACCAATTCCACCATCGTCAACAACTTTGCTGGACGCGCTAACGGCGCACTATGGATGAACAGCGGTAATAAAGACTCAATTACACTGCGTAATTCGATTGTCGCTTTCAATAGGGCGGTTGATACGAGGCAGAACCAAGTCGGCTATACCCCCCGCGATGGCGGTGGCAATATTGAGTTTCCAGCGCCGGTCAATTCTGGCCCGCGGGTAGCTGCCAACAGTCGTCTTGTTGATCCACTGCTGGGTCCGCTAATGAAGATTGGCGATGACCTGGTACATCCGTTGCTATCGGGTAGCCCAGCGATCAACACCGGCGTGAAAACCACTGGCGTGCCCACCCAAGACCAACGCCAGTTCATCCGTGACTCTTTGATTGATGTAGGGGCCTTTGAACGGGGCGGGTTGCCGACTTATGGCAGTAGCAGTAACGATATTCTTTTAGGCACTTCAGTGATCAATAGCTTTTCTGGGAGCAGCGGCAACGATACTCTTTTAGGCCTAGGCGGAGCCGACACGCTAACTGGCGGTACTGGAGCCGATCGCATCGTTTACACCGGACGATCGCAAGCCGAGGCCTTTGGCCAGTCAACCCTGGCGGCGCTCGATCGCATTGTAGGCTTTGATGCCATCCAGGGCGATCGCATTCAGCTCGACTACAACAACAATTTGCTCACCTCTGAGCAGCCAGGGGGACTATTCAATGCTGGCTTGAAAACTGGCACGACCTTAGAACAGGCCGCTCTGGCCGCTTACCAAGATAAAAATCAAACCTCCAGCGGAGCGCAAGCTATGGCGGCAAACCAGGCGGTGTTTTTCCGCTGGGGAACCCGCACGTTTCTATCTGTCAACGATAGTAACGCTGCTTTTTCTAAAAGCACGGACCTAGTAGCCGAAGTCACGGGCATAGGAATGGCCGGGACTGATTCTACCGCTGGGACCTTAACGGTGACCAACTACTTTGCGTAAGACGACGATTTTCACACAGTAAGCCTGCAAAGCCCCGGCCATACGGCCGGGGCTTTGCAGATCAGGCGGGTCCACCTATAAACATTCAGTGAAGCTAGATAAAACTGGGCGGAAACCACCGTCATCCCCTGAATAGGGTTGAAGTAAGCCTGTGCCCTAGCAGTGGTGTGCGCTCTCCCCATCCTAAAACTAAGCATTTATAGATCTGGAGTTTTATCTATGGTTGGTGCTTCAAATCCGCTCTCTTCCCCCTCTCTCAGCGGCCAGGCGATCGCTCGTGTTGTCGGCTTTACCTGCATTTTTGGCTTTCTTGTCGACATGACCGCCCTTACCTTTCCCCTGGAGTGGGGAACAGCTTGGCGGGTGGGGTTATTGCAGCAAATGGGCGATCGCAGCATAGTGCTGCTCATTGGTGTTGCCCTATTAATCTACAGCGCTTGGGAGAACCAAAGCTTACGAAAGATGTTAGGCTTTCTAGCGATGGGACTAGGCACTCTTTTCCTGCTGATTTGCATGTTTGTAGTGCGCGAAAGTTTTCTACTTCACTCTCAGGCGATTGACAATATCGGCAACCAAGTTTCGCAGTTACAGACGCAGGTTGAAGCAGGCCGCTCCAACCCAGAAGTTATGGCCAATGCCACAGAGGATGATTTTGCTAATGCCTTGAGGGCTATTGACACTCAAGCTGAAACCCTGCGGCAAAATGCAAAAACCACTATCACCAGAAGTGCTATTGCCAGCACCAGTAACTTCGCGGTAGTAGGCATTGGTTTATTGAGCTTAGGCCGCCTAGGCTCAACGGGGAAATACAGGGGCCGAAGCGCTAAAAAGACGCGGAAATAAATTGCCTTTCACTTCGCCACAAAAATCGGTGCCGAATCAACCGGCACTAAATTTGTCGGCTTCACGTCATTAAAGAACGACTCTTTTCGCTTACCTATGGCTAGCCTTTTTAAGATCACGAATCAGCAATTAACCAACCTTTTACAGCGAGCTATATGAATGATTATCCCGTTGTCATTATTGGGGCAGGGCCAGCAGGCCTAACTGCTGCCTACGAACTGCAGAAGCATAATCTCAAGTCTGTAGTACTTGAACAGGCAGATCGAGTAGGCGGTATTTCCCGTACCGAGACCTATAAGGATTATCGGTTTGACATCGGTGGTCATCGCTTTTTTACTAAAGTTGACGAAGTTAATGCGCTTTGGCAAGAAATCTTAGGTGATCAATTTATTCGAGTGCCCCGACTCTCACGAATTTACTACGATGGTAAATTTTATGACTATCCCCTTTCCCTATTTAAAACTCTGAATAATTTAGGGCCACTGCAAAGTCTGCTGATTCTGATAAGCTATCTCAAAGCCAAATTCAAAAAATACCTACACCTTAACGCAAAAGCTGAGACTTTTGAAGAGTGGGTGATTGACTGCTTTGGTAATCGACTGTATCGAATTTTCTTTAAGACCTACACCGAAAAAGTATGGGGTTTACCCTGCAACCAAATTCGAGCCGATTGGGCAGCTCAGCGAATTAAGGATATGTCCTTGAAACGAGCTGTAATCAACGCTCTGTTTGGCAGCCAAAATGCCAAGAGTTTAATTAAAGAATTTGACTATCCACGCCTAGGCCCTGGCATGATGTGGGAGCGCTGCCAGGAAATCGTTGAAACCCAGGGCTCCCCCATTCATCTCAACACCAAAGTGGTGCGAGTCGAGCGAGAGGGCAGTCGCGTTACCAAGGTGATCGCCGAGCAAGGCAATGAAACCATTGAACTGACCGGCGATCATTTCATCAACTCCATGCCGATCTCGGCTCTTGTCCACCGTCTTGATCCTCCACCCCCTGACGAAGTTTTAGCTGCAGCACGAGGGCTGAAGTATCGAGATTTTTTAATTGTCTCGCTAATCATTAATCGCGACAAACTTTTTCCCGATAACTGGCTCTATATCCACAGCCCCGACTTTCGAGTAGGGCGCATTCAGAACTTTAAAAACTGGAGCCCAGCGATGGTGCCTGACCTCAGCAAAACCTGCTTAGGAATGGAATATTTTTGCAGCGAGGGTGATGACCTTTGGGAAATGTCAGAAGCGGAATTGGTTGAACTGGCTACTGAAGAAATTGTTGGTCTCAACTTGGGGGTGAAGCTAGTCGATGTGGAAGATGGCTGCGTGATTCGTCAACGCAAGGCTTATCCAGTCTACGACGGAGAGTATCGCCAACATCTGCAGATGCTGCAAGACTACGTGATGACTTTTGAGAATCTGCAAACGGTGGGCCGCAACGGCATGCACCGCTATAACAACCAAGACCACTCGATGTTGACAGCGCTGCTGGCGGCGAAAAACATTCTGGGTGAAGACCACGATCTGTGGAATGTGAACGTAGAGCGATCGTACCAGGAGAACTTTACGGACGAAGAGTGGAGTCGGCGACAGAAGGCTCAAACGCGGCCCGGCAGTGTGGCTCCCCTATCAGCGGTTTAGTGAATGGTGTCTTTCCTTATCGATGCTTACTCGTCTTGATCGCTGGGTATCACCTATGCCAAAGCAGTTGTGTACTCTATGGTTATCTTCCTACCGCTTACCAATGTCTCCTAGCAGGAACTGCGATAACACTACTTCTGAGCTAGAACTGGCTGAGACCCCGTTAATTTCGGTCATTATTCCGGCCTATAACGCAGAACAGTTCATTGCCCGAACGCTGGAGTCGGTGTTGGCACAAACTTACCGAAATATCGAAGTACTAGTTGTAGACGATGGCTCTCAAGATGACACAGCAGCGATTGTTCATCGGTATAAGCAGCAGGATGATCGAGTAAAGCTATTGCACCAGAGCAACGCTGGAGTTGCTGCCGCTCGAAATTTAGCGATTCAGTCTGCCAGGGGAGAGTTTATTGCCCCTATTGATGCAGACGATATTTGGAACTCGGAGGCGATCGCCAAGTTGGTAGTCCGATTTCAACAATCACGCTCTGACGTGGGAGTGGTATACACCTGGTCGTTAGATATTGATGGGCAAGAGCGACCTACAGGCGGTTTCCATGCGGCGGCGATCGCAGGCAATGTCTATAAAACGATGATTTGCCATAACTTCTTGGGCAATGCTAGTTCTACCCTAATTCGTAAGAGCTGCCTCGATCAGGTGGGCGGCTATGACTCGCAGTTAAGAGCCCAGCAAGCTCAAGGTTGTGAAGACTGGGATCTTTATCTGCGCCTTGCAGCCAGATATCCATTTGCCGTCGTACCAGAGTTCTTGGTGGGCTACCGCAAGCAAACTAGTAGTATGTCTGGTGACTATGGTCAAATGGCGCGATCGCAGCAGCTCATGCTAGAAACTGCCCAGCAAAACCATCCTGAAACGCCGGGATTTCTTTATCGGCTATCGCGCAGCAGCTTTTACCTCTATCTGGCTCATCAATGCCATAGTCAGGGGCACGCTACTGACACGGTGTTTTGGCTATGGCAAGCGCTTAAAGTTGATCCGATAACTCCTTTGGGGCGGCCTGGCTTTTACCAGTTACTAGTTACTAACTTGCTGCGATTAGGGCTTAGCCACAACTATCTTCCTACTCGGAAGGTAACCAAACTTCCTAATAAAAAGGCATCAATCTTAGATTTACCCCCCAGTGCAGTATCTACAACGGCATCCTCTGTAGCTCTCCGAGCCAGTCATCCAAAGGTGTGGATCAAGGTGTGGGTCAACGGAATTCTACACCGCACGTTGCAATTTATCTAAGTTAACTAACCAAATTCATTATTCTTGAGCCTGGAATCATCCCTATGCTATATCCGATCAAGGTTATTGATATTGAATTAAGCAAACCAATTCCTACGGTTAAGGGGTTAGAAGGCTATATGGGGCTACAAGGGCTGGTGCGTTTGCATGGTGTGCCCTTGGGCTATATTAAGGCCCCTATTTCCTTGGGTAAATGTACCGCCGCGACGTTGGGTAAGCTGATTTTGGAGGAGCATAGTGAGGCAATTATTTGTCAATTGCTTAAGAACGGTTTGGCCTCACCCCACCGGCCAGCGGAATTTAAACTAGAAGACCTGCTTAATTTGCCTCCTGTGGAATATACAGGAGAATGGCCACTGGTGACTGTGGCGGTTTGTACCCGCGATCGCCCTGACGATATCAAGCTTTGCCTAGAGGCCATTGCCCAGCTTGACTACCCCAGCCTTGACATTTTGGTGGTAGACAATGCTCCTACTACAGAGAGCACTAAAGACCTGATTGATTACCATTATCCTCAGGTACGCTATGTGCGCGAGCCTCGCCCCGGCTTAGACTGGGCACGCAACCGCGCCATTTTAGAAGCTCAAGGCGAGATTATTGCTTATACCGATGATGATGTGGTAGTGGATCGAGATTGGGTAAAGGCAATTGCGCTAGCCTTTTCAGAACATCCTGAGGTTATGGCAGTGACGGGGCTAGTTGTGCCCTATGAGTTAGAAACAGAAGCCCAAGTTTTATTTGAAAGTTATGGTGGATTTGGGCGTGGATTTGAACAAAAAAGGTATTGTACCGACCCTGGCAAACCTATGTCTTGGCAATGGCTAGGGGCAGGGCAATTTGGCACTGGTGCCAATATGGCTTATCGGCGATCAGTATTTGAAACAATTGGATGTTTTGATCCAGCACTAGATGTTGGTACACCTACTAACGGCTGCGGTGATTTAGAGATGTTCATTCGGGTCATCAAATCAGGACACATCCTGATTTATGAACCTCAGGCAATGATCCGCCATCGACATCGGCGAGAATATGCCCAACTTAAGCGTCAAATTTCTTTTAATGGAAGCCTTTACGCACTCTGGATTAGCCTAGGAAGCACTTACGCTGATTTATGGTTTTCTTGTCTCAAAGTTGGGATCTGGTGGATGCTTTACTGGAATGTGCGCCGGATTATTGTGTCTTTTTTTCATCAAACCCAATTTCCCAAAGATTTAGTTTTTTCAGAGTTCTATGGAGCTTTTTCTGGTTTCACCTCTTACCAAAAATCAAAAAAAGTGGTAGCCTCTATTGTCAAAAAATACGGTTGGCAAACAGAGCAGCCTTTACCTACTCGCTATAACTCTAATGGAGACTTTAGTATAAAGCCTTCATTGTCAAGACAAATCGCTATTCGAGAAGTTGAGCTTAGTAAACCACTGCACTCACTTACTGAGCTAGAAAAATACTCGCGGGTTCGTATTTATATAAGTTGGCATAATAGCCCTATCGGAAGTTTAGATTATCAAAATTTAAATTCTAATGTCCTCCAGCTCACTCTTTCTAGAGAAATCGTCAAAAAATTTTATCGGCTATTGCTAGATCCATCTAAATCCAAGGTTTCTGATGTGGTTTGGAGTAGCACCATAAAGGCCATTGGCAATCATTATAGTTTGATTAATGAGACTGATTCTGAGTCAATTCCGGACAATATTTCTGTCTCTGTTATCGTAGGTACGTTTGATAGACCGGATGATCTGCGTAGTTGCTTGACTCATCTTCAAAGACAAATAACAAATCGAAAATTTAAAATAATAGTTGTTGACAATCATCCTCAGTCAGAAATTTTACTACCCTTGAAAGGCGATTTTCCAGAGATTCTTTGGGTTGATGAGCCACGTCAAGGTGTTGCCTATGCCAGAAATGCGGGAATAAATGCTAGTGCCAGCGATATTGTTATTACCATTGATGATGATGTAACAGTCCCTCATGACTGGATGGAAAAACTAATAAAACCACTAGCTAATTCTCAAGTAATGGCTGTTACAGGTAATATTTTACCTCTAGAGTTAGAGACAGAATCTCAACAAAAATTTGAATATTACGGTGGCCTAGGCCGAGGTTTTGAATCTTTTTCAGCCGATGGTGATTGGTATGACTTGTTCCCTCACAAACCATCACCAGTTTGGGATCTTGGAGGCACTGCCAATTCTGCATTTCGAGCCGAAATATTCAGCCATCCTGAGATTGGATTAATGGATGAATCTTTAGGGCCAGGTATGCCTTCCGGAGTTGGAGAAGACAGTTATTTATTCTACAAAATTATAAAAGCAGGTTATACCGTGACTTATGAGCCAAAAGGGTTTGTTTGGCACCGACACCGTAGAACTAATCAAGCACTTAATAAGCAGATCTACAACTACAGCAAAGGTCATGTTTCTCACAATCTCACGACTTGGTTGCGAGATGGAGATTATAGAGGCCTAGCGCAAGTATTACTAGGCTTACCTTATGCACATTACTATCGAATAAAAGAGTATATTTTGAAGCGTAGTAATTACCCTATTACTCTGATTTGGCTGGAAATTAGGGGCAACCTAGCAGGTCCATGGTCTCTTTGGCGATCTCGTGTACGTGTACATAAACAAGGCCGTAGTCAGCCATATATTCCTATCCATAATCGGCCTAATTAGGAATATGATAATTAACCTTTAAAGATAGAAGATAAAGAATATTTCAAGTCAAACGCTATTATCTAAATAAGCCTTGTTCTCTCGATAAATGGGACTATTTGTTATGATAAGAACACCTAGAGGCTATAAGGCAATGTGGTCTTATCATCACTTTGGCTATCTTTGGGATCTGCTGCGATCGCTAGTTGATCGTGAGATGAAAATCATGTACAAGCGATCCACTCTAGGAATCGCCTGGACATTAATTAGCCCTTTGCTTCAGCTACTAGTTTTTGTTTTTGTTTTCCAAGTCATCATTAAAATTGATATTCTTCAATATTCCTCCTACGTCTTTACGGGCCTACTCGTCTGGAACTGGTTTCAAACTTCTCTATTCCAGGCAACTGGTATTATCGTTAGCAGTCGTCCACTCATTCGACAACCAGGTTTCCCCAACGCCGTTTTACCTATTGTTGTTGTCACCACAGGATTAATTCATTTTGTCTTAGCGTTGCCTGTGCTATTTGTTTTTCTACTCATTGATGGGGTTCATCTCACACCCATACTGCTAGCCTTGCCGCTACTTCAGCTTATTCAGTTTGCCCTTACTGTCACATTTTCTTATTTTCTTGCATCACTTAACGTCACCTTTAGAGATACTCAACATACCCTGGGTGTGCTGCTTCAGTTCTTGTTCTATTTAACCCCCATTTTTTATGAGATAGATAACATCTCCGACCGCTACTGGTTTGTCTATGGCCTCAACCCGATGGTGCACATTGTCACCAGCTATCGACAAATTTTAATGTGGGGTACACAGCCCGATTGGCTAGCTCTAGCGATTATCTCTGGCATAGTTGCTGTGCTCATGCCCGTTGGCTACACCCTTTTCAAACGCCAAAGCCTACGATTTGTAGAAGAAATTTAAAATGGGTGCTGCAATTCTGGTTGAAAATTTAGGCAAGCGATTCCATCGCTATCATGCCAAAAAGCCCGTAACCCTTATGGAGGCAGCTCTGTCGGGGCTGAGGCGCATTCAGCCGATGGATGACTTTTGGGCCTTGCGGGGCATTTCGTTTGAAGTAGCCACCGGGGAAATGCTAGGCGTCATTGGTCACAACGGTGCTGGAAAATCTACCCTACTGCAAGTGTTAGGCAAAGTCGCCCATCCCAACGAAGGGCGAATCAAAATGCGCGGCCGAGTGGGCGCGCTGCTCGATTTGGGGGCTGGGTTTCACGGTGATTTGACCGGCCGTGAGAACGTCTTTGTGGCCGCAATTGTCACCGGGCTGCGACGCCGTGAAGTGACTCGTCGCTTTGACCGGATCGTTGAATTTGCAGAACTGGAGAGCTTTATTGACAACCCAGTGCGCACCTACAGTTCTGGCATGATGATGCGCTTGGCCTTTTCGGTGGCTGTGCACACTGACCCAGAGATTTTACTGGTAGATGAGTTTTTATCGGTAGGAGATTTAGCCTTTCAGAGCAAATGCCTCAGCCGCATTGCCGAGATGAAAGCCCAGGGTTGTGCGATTGTGCTGGTGTCTCACGATGCAGGGCAGGTAGAAAGATTATGCGATCGCGCCCTCTGGCTTAAGCATGGCACCATCATGGCCTATGGCGAACCCGCTGCAGTCGTAGGGCAATACACCATGGAGATGCAGCTTAAAACCCAGCAGCTTACTCCCCAGCACCCTGCTCAATTCACTCCGTTTGGCACTGAACTCCGGGTTAACGAAAACCGCTTTGGCTCCCTTGAATCCGAGATTACTGGTGTAAGGCTGCTCCCTCAGACCCAGATTGACTCTGGAAGTCCTCTATATATCGAAATAGACTATCAGGCTCATCAGCCTACTGATAGTGCTATTTTTAGCCTGACTATCAGCCAGGAAAATGGTGAGGTGTGTCTAGACGTAAATACCTTAGTAATGGGCATTCCCTGTGTTCGATTACAGGAGGAAGGCACAATTAGGCTGGTTATTGACCGTCTCGATCTCCGAGGTGGAAGATACTTCGTAAATGTAGGAATGTATAAGCAAAACTGGGAATATGCCTATGACTACCACTGGCATGTTTACCCTTTAACTGTTGATGCTACATTGCCCTATAAAGAAATTGGAATTTTATGCCCTCCTATGCGCTGGGAAGTAGCAACCTTTGGAGTAAACGCGTTGCTAGCACCTTGAAACCATTCAGTTAGCACATCTAGTCGCTGTAAAAAGCATCAACAGCTCGTTAAGCAAACAAATTATTCTTAATCAGATATCCTATGCACCCTTCTAGTATTTCAATCATAATCCCAGCACATAACTCAGCAGCAACTCTAGCTGAAACCCTTGCTTCTCTATTGAAGCAAACAACGCTTCACTGGGAGGCAATTATTGTAGACGATGGCTCTGTAGATGAAACCGAAGCGATCGCCAAGCAATTTGCTGTCCAAGACAGCCGCATCCATGTTTTGAGCCAGCCTAATCAAGGAGTGAGTGCGGCTCGTAACGCGGGGGCTCAGATAGCACAAGCGCCATGGCTATTATTTCTAGATTCAGATGATTGGGTTGCCCCTGACTACATTACCCTTATGACGGCAAAGATCGAATCAGATTCATCTCTAGATGTCGTTCATTGTGGATGGGTACGTGTTGCTCCAGATGGCACATTAGTAGGCGAAAAAAACTCTCCTAATCTGCCTGACCTATTTCCTATTGTGGCTCGCTATTGCCCATTTGCTATCCATGCCTGTGTGGTGAAACAAACAGTCTTCACGCAAGCAGGCGGTTTTGACACATCTCTAATGACCTGTGAAGATTGGGATCTATGGCAGCGGATTGCTCGGCAAGGGGCTCGATTTGGAGGCATTCCAGAGATTTTGGCCTATTACAGAATGCGACCCAAATCCTTATCTGGAGATGGCACCCAATTCTTTAAGGATGGGCTTCGAGTTCTTCGTCAGGGTTGCACCCCAGATCCGAGGATCACTAACCCCCAACCCAACTATCAAGCTGGATTATCGGCGGATAACCTCAGCAACCTCGAATTTTATTGGGCAAGTTGGCCAGCAGGCTTAGTTTTAGGGCTAGGCAGAGATGCTAGCCCGTTGTTATCACTTCTTCATGGCCCTGCACCAGGGTTAGATCCTCACTGTGTAGCAGCTAATTTATTTGAATCGACACCATTACCAAGTTGCTCTCATCCAGCAGCTTGGTGGCAACTTTGGGAAGTAGTTTGTCCACTACTTCAGAAGTTTTTGAATGCCCTAGAAGAATTGTCAAAAGCGTCTGGCCTAGCGCAACGTGTGGCCAGAATTTTAGAACGGATGGTGTTGGAGCAAGCAATAGATGCTCCATGGCCGCTTCAGGTTGGGAAAACCTATGGTGTTTTACTAGAAATTACGCAGCCGATTGTGAACATTGTTCCTCCTGAGGGGTTTGAGCGTCTGTATGGCGTTGTAACTATGGCGGGACGGCGCTTGGGAACAATAGAACTTCCTATTTGTGACGGGGTAGTTTCCGAACTGGTTTTAAAGGACAGTATTGCAGATCAATATTACTGGTCAATTCTGGGATATTACTATAATCAAACTATCTATCGGCAGCAAAATCTACAAGAAAGTCAAGATGTGGCAGACTGGCAAGCTCATCACAATCAAGTGGGATGGGCAACATTCTTACAAGATCTATGGGATCGGCCGGCCTGGGGTGAAGAGGCTTTTTATAATGCTGCCTACTCAGACCCAGCCCCTACCCTCAAGGTAGAATCTGACCAACTGACGATAGAAGTAAGTGATTTTTTGTCAGATGTGAGCACTGCTAGCGATGCCTTGACAGTATTGGCGACCGTTGGTGGGATAGCCATAGGGCAATTTACGATTCCGACCCATAAAGGTTGTGTATCGGCTCAATCATTACGGGCTACGCTAACCCTGGAAGGGGGATTGGAATTGTGTCGCAGTGTAGTGCGAGAAGCCTGTATTGGACAGCCCATCGTGCCAAGGATGACCCTTAGACAGCGATTAGCGCTGGCCGCTAAACACCGGTTACACCACCAGTCGGCTCTCTCTATTGCCCTATCCGAAAGATTTGAGGAATTATCCCATACTCTTATTCTAAGGCATCGCCACCAGTTGTCTGGTAGTAGTGGTTCCCGCTGGGCTACCCTCCCCT
This sequence comes from Leptolyngbya subtilissima AS-A7, assembly GCF_039962255.1. Taxonomy (NCBI): domain Bacteria; kingdom Bacillati; phylum Cyanobacteriota; class Cyanophyceae; order Leptolyngbyales; family Leptolyngbyaceae; genus Leptolyngbya; species Leptolyngbya subtilissima. The sequence continues at coordinate 608,933 of NZ_JAMPKY010000001.1, forward strand.
CACAGGCGGCTGAAGCTATATTAACAATGGCTCAGGCAACGCGGGAAACGATCGCCCAACAGCCAAATTCTCCAAACTCTATTAATCGAGTTATGTATGCGGCCGATAGCTTCATAGTTGACAAGCCTCATGATCAGTTGAGGCCTGATCTAAACTCAAATCGATGGAACAATAGCAATCAACCACCATCGGTACAGACCGAGTTTAATAATCGCGATTACTTTGAAACTCTCTTTGCCACTCAACCAGATCCCTGGAAATATACTACCAACTACGAACAAGTTAAATACGAACAAACCCTTTCTCTTTTGCCCAAGCACGAGATACAACGAGCCTTAGAGCTAGCTTGCGCTGAGGGTCACTTTACTGAGCAACTTGCACCCCATGTGCAATCGCTGATCGCTACAGATATTTCGCAAATTGCGGTGGAGCGTACCGCCCAGCGATGTAGTGAATTTCCTCATATTCAATTTCGACAGCTAGATATGGCCGCCGATCCTTTGCCAGATTCCCTACAACTCATCGTCTGTAGCGAAGTACTTTACTACATTGGAGGTTGGGAAAACCTCCGAAACTTTGCCAAAAGGGTAGTGAATGCTTTGGAACCTGGGGGTTATTTTCTGACGGCTCATGCCCATTTAGTGGTCGATGAACCCGATCGCACTGGCTATAACTGGGATCATCCCTTCGGTGCTAAAGGTATTAGCGATACATTCATGGCAATTGGGCATTTCAAACTGGTCAATGAAATCCATACACCGCTTTATCGCATACAGCTTTTTCAAAAGAAAAAGCGGAGTTGGCTGCCCTGGTCTCAGTCTTCTCCCAGTGTGGTCAAACTGCCTCAGCCTACTGCTCCCCCAGAAGCTGCTATCCACCAGGTTTTGTGGCAAGGGGGCACACCCCAGAAAACTGAAGCTCAATCGATTGTTACCGATCGCCTCCCGATTTTGATGTACCACCGCGTGGCTCCTGAAGGCGCTGCTGCTATAAACCGGTGGCGGGTGACACCGGAGGCCTTTGAAGCACAATTGAGCTATCTACGGGACGCTGGTTACTACACCGTGCCATTAGAAACTTGGCAACGAGCGATCATCACTAAGAACCCCTTACCAGGGCGGGCCATACTGTTAACTTTTGATGATGGCTACCTTGATTTCTTAACCTATGCCTATCCTTTGCTTCAAGCCTATGGGTTCTCAGCCACTGTCTTCTTGGTGGCTGATCACGTTGGGCAATCTAATCAATGGGATAATATCTATGGAGAAGATATTCCACTCATGACCTGGGCGCAAATTCGTCAGCTACAAGCGCAAGGCATTGAGTTTGGTTCCCATAGCGCCAGCCATCGCCCGTTGACCTCTCTCACAGTTGAAGAGATCGTCAAAGAAGGCTTGCGATCGCGCACTATACTTACTCAGGAGTTGGGCACACCTGTACAAACCATTGCTTATCCCTACGGAGATGTTGACCCCGTCGTACAACACCTGATCGGAGCCTGTGGATATACTATTGGCCTGTCTTGCCGTCCCGGGCAAAGCTCTTTTCAAGACTCGCTTTTGTCATTGCCTCGCATTGAAGTAGAAGGCTCTAATAACCTTCAAGAATTTGTCAAGAAGCTAAGCAAAAACTGAAGACCTAGCATAATGGTACACTCTGACATATGCAAAGAATGGCGGAAGGCCAAGTGCTTTCAGGAAAACTTTTGTCCGTGCAAGCCCCTTTTCTATAGTCTGGGTCAGCGTAAACTCAGAGCCTAACTTGGCTCAGGCTGACGAAGCAGTGCTCGACCAAAAGCAGTGCTCGACCCGCACTCCAACCTTTCGCTGGATTTTGCAGAAGTTTTAGGCGATTCACCTAGTTTCAATCGGCTCTTCCCAGCAGGTCAGTAACCTTTTGGAAGGACGCCGCAAAATCGCTTGCCTCATGGGCTTTCCGGCTTTCCGCTATTATCTCCTTAATTAACCCCTGTCAACCTGTGGAATGTCGGTACATTGCTGCATGCAAGGAAAAGGTCAAATTCGAACTAGCTGATTTTATTCATTTGGGAATCAATAGCTCATGTTTAGAATAAGGCAAACTGAATAAAACGTAATGCAACTTAAGCTAGATGAGCTTTATTAAGTTCTGCTACTGTGCCATATAACTTATGTAATCAATTGACCTTGATGCCCTAAAAATATTTTTAATAACCTCAGGGAAAATTGCGATCGTCTTGAGGAGAAAGTATCCAAACTCTTCTCTAAAACTTAACCTATTTTATCCTTCTCCTAAGATTTTAGAAAAAAGATTTTTATCAAACTCCTAGTATTAAACTTAGTATAATCTAGGCTTAATACTGAGAGTTGAGTATGTTTGATGGAAAGATTTTGCAGCGATCTGTACCTATCACTGTTGGCCCTGAACGGTTTTGGGATTTCGTTATTTACCTTGCAGGCTTCAACTTAATCTTACTAGCAGGTACTTTTGTTTTTTCCCTCTACTACTGGCATGACCTCAAAGGTATTTGGGATGCAGGCTCTACAATTAAATACTTGCTTATTCAACTAGACCTGTCTCACGAAAACGTTTTAGCAGCTTGGTACTCATCTGTTTTGCTCTTTCTTGTTGCTGTAATGTCAGGGCTGTGTTTTTTGGCTGAACACCAATTAAAGCCAACCGGCCGCCCTTCGCTATTACATTATGGATGGCTTATATATACAGGAGTTTTCATTCTCTTGTCCTTGGATGAAATTGGTTCGCTCCACGAGCGATTGGGCATGTTGAGTAGCTTAAATCCTTTAGGAGACTATCCGTTAGGGTGGGTTTATCTGTTAACACCTCTCATTTTATTCACTGCTGTTTATATGATCTCGTTTTCTTGTCTTCATCTAAAGAACAGTAAAACTGCATTATTGTTTATGATTATTGGAGTTTTTCTGTTTCTAAGCATTCCTTTGCAAGAGCAGATCGAAGTGCTGTCTTGGGAGGGTGCAGTGTCCAAAAACTTAGTACGAAGACCTATAGAACTTTTGCTTTTAGAGGAAGGAGCAGAACTATTTGGCTCACTGATGATATTGGCCTCAACCGTCACCTATCTTAATGATTTAATGAATCAGAAAGATTCAAGACTTTGCATAGGAAAATCACTTCGGCTTGTTTTTACATTGAAAAATTTAATATTTTTTTATTTGATTTTGTTTGTAGGTTTAGGTGGAGTAATGCATGTTATACAACAAGCATGGTTCCATCATTTACCCGGAGATAGTGGAACGCCTCAGAACTGGTTTCCCGGAGTGTTTGCTGTCTTAGCTTTCCTTCTTGTGTGTTGCTGCCTTTCTAATCACCATTGTTCATCAGGGTTTAAATATAGGCTTGAGCATTCATTAGCAATTTTTAGCCTTTTTTTGTCATCTTATTATGGTGCTGGGTTAAAAGTGTGGCTCACTATGTCTATGATTCAAGATCAAAGAATAGATGACTTACTATATTTTTTTATTCTAACTACAGCATCTGCTTTAGGGATCTGCTTTATACTCTTATCCACTCACTGGGCTGAAAAAATAACTTGGATTCTCTGGGTAGTAGCACTAAGTGTTTCTATATTTTTTGGTACTCCCTTTAACGTCAATTTTTTGGATTTTATAGCCATGGCAATGCTTCTTTTGGCTACGGGAGTACACTTTTGCTTTTTATCTCAAAAACTTTATAGATCTGAGCTTCATGCCCTTCCTTAAGGAAGGATCGATTAAAGTTAAATTCTAAAGAATAAACGGACGACATTTAGCTAATGTTATGGGTGCCAAGTATTAGCGATAGTGGCTTTTCTCGACTAAATGTGGAGTCATCGTTAATCTTAGAAAAATCTTAAAGTGAGAATGTGGTTCTTGATGAAGCTAAGATTATCTGCTGACTTCGCTCATGATGAGCAAACTTCCAGTCAGCGCTGATTACATTAAGGCCGTAACCCTAATGCTGCTGACTGACCGTTGCTCGATGCTGCCATCAAGCTTTCTCGGTTCCATCTGACACCGCTTTATACATCTTTATGCGTCGCCCAACAACTGCCGCTGCTCCCATCGCAGCTTGATGCGCTCATGCTGCTATTTAAGGAACACCCCTATGAGTCTGAATCGGACGCAGCTGTTTTGAGTCGACCAAGGCTGTGGCAGCGATACTTTTGTCCTCGTGGTGTGGCTGACGATTGATTTAGATCTAAGGTGAGGTGTAGTCACTTTGCAGAATATTTGAGCCCTTGCTTAAGCGTTGGATGTAGAACGCACGTTTGGCTGGTTGAATTGGTACCGACAGCTGAATTACTGGAGCCGGTAGCTCAGCTTCAAGCAGTAGCAAGTCCCGCAAATAGAGGTGCGTTAACGCCTAGCCGTAGAGATTATGTCATTGGTAACTAATCTACATTCACCTCTAGGGTCTGAGAGGGTCTTGAGAGCTGGGGTAATTCTTCAAAGGGGGCGCTTTGCGATCGCCCCTCTCCCGGTGCCAGCGAGATCAAATCCTCAATATTCTGCTGCATGGTTCGACAAATTGCGTCCAGCGGCAGATCGTTGGGGTCGTGGCCAAAGGGGTTTTCGATCTCAATGCCAATCTCTTCGATGCCAAACACCGCAAAGCTGATCAGCCCCACCAAAAAGGGGGTGCCCCAGCCTACCGAATCCACCATTTGAAAGGGCAGAGCTAGACAGTACAGCATCAGCAGCTGCTTCAGGTGGATGCTGTACGCCACCGGCATGGGCGTCTTGAGTATGCGCTCGCACCCTCCTAGGGCATCCACCAGATCGTCTAGGGTTTCTAGACAGTGGGTGAGCTGGTGGGTGTTGAGGGTGCCTTGGGCCTGCTGAGTTTGCAGGTAGTCGGCTATCCAAAAGGCGACCTCTAGCGGTGGGTTGTTCATCTGTCTCAGTTTGGCGAACTGGTCGGCGGTGAGCAGGCTGGCCAGCTCGGCATCGGGAGGTTCACTGCGCAAGTGCAGCTTCATGGCGATCGCAAAGGCGGGCAGCTGGCGCACGGCGGCTATTTTGGCCTCGTAGTCTCCCGGCTGAGGCGTCTCGATCGCCACCCACATCTGTCGCGCCAAGTTGCGGGTCAGGTTCACCACGCTGCCCCAGAGCTTGCGCCCCTCCCAAAACCGCTCGTAGGAGGTGTTAGTGCGAAATACCAGCAGCAAACCCAGCACCAGACTGGGCACCAGCGACCCCAGAATGGGCGATGCCACCGGCCAGCCCCGGCTGTATAGCAGCAAAATTCCCAGAGCAAAGGCCGCACACAGCAGCACTCGGGGCATCACCGCCGGTATTACCGACCCCCGCACGCGAAACAGCAGTTTAAACCAGTCTTGTTCAGATTCGTAGCGGCGAATGCTGCGTTTGATAGTTTGGTTTGGCACCGACTCATTCCCCTGCACGATCTCAATCGACCTAGCCATACCGCCATCGCCACGGTGATTAGGCCAAGCTGAAGATAGCAATTTTGGGGTAGCGATGGCGAGCCAGATAGCGTATCAGCTTTTGGCTTTTTCGGATCCCATGTTCTGGGCTATCTGGCCAGCGTTATTCATGGTGGGTCAAGCTGCAGACTTAACCCACTATGAATAACGCGAGGTGTTCAGAGGCAGCCATGAACCATGGTGGCCTCACCGATTCCTGGTTTTCTTTACGCTATACCGTGACGGCATAATCGATCAGTTGCAGCAGACGCGATCGCAGCGTTTCTAGTCCTAGCCGCTCAGTGGCGGAGATAAACAAAGCTTGGGGGTACTCCTCTTGGGCGATCACTAGCTCGTCGCTACTTACCCGGTCGGCCTTGTTAAACACCAGCAGCATCGGCCCCGGCACAATCGGCATATCCTTGAGGATGCGCATGACCCAGTGAATCTGGTCTTGCCAGGCGGGGTGCGACACATCCACCACATGGAGCAGGGCGTCGGCCTCGGTGACCTCTTCGAGGGTGGCGCGAAAGGCATCCATCAGCGAGGCGGGCAGCTCTTCGATAAAGCCCACCGTATCGGTGACCACTAGCTGGGTGGTTTCGTTGGTGGCGGGGTCGGTGATTGCTAGGCGCCGGGTGGTGGGGTCGAGGGTGGCAAACAGCTGATCGGCGGCGTAGACCTCAGAGTTGGTCAGGGTATTCACTAGGGTCGACTTGCCCGCGTTGGTGTAGCCCACCACGGCGATCGAGGGTAGGTTGTCATCCTGACGGCGGTGGCGCAGGCGGGCACGGTGGGCTTGAAGCTGGTTTACCTCTTGCTGAAGCCGCTGAATGCGCCGCTGGATTGCCCGGCGCTCAGTCTCCAGTTTCGTTTCCCCTGGGCCTCGGGTGCCGATGCCGCCTCCCTGCCGCGATAGGGATTGACCGCGCCCCTTCAGCCGGGGCATTTGGTACTCCAGCTGGGCCAGCTCGACCTGGAGCTTGCCCGCGCCGCTTTTAGCCCGCTGGGCAAAGATATCGAGAATTAGCTCGGTGCGATCGACCACGCGCAGACCTACCATGTCTTCCAGGTTGCGCACCTGCATAGGGGAGAGGTCGCGATCGAACACGATCAGATTAGCGCCCACGGTTTGGGCCGCCAGGGCTACCTCCTGCACCTTACCAGCCCCCAGCACGGTCTGAGGATGGGGACGAGGGCGCTTTTGAAACAGAGTTTCCATCACTTCGCCGCCGGCGCTGTCGACCAGGCGCTCTAGCTCTTCGAGACGCTGCTCAAAGTGCTCAGGGGTTTGGTTATTGGTGAACAGGCCGACGACTAGGACGCGATCGCGCTCATCCTCCACCTGCAAAGCGGTAAAAGCGCGACTGAACTCGGCCTCAAGCCCTTCGGCCAGGGCGAGAAAGTCTTGCTGGGCCAGATCGTCTAAATCGATGGGGGCCGACACCAGCCAGCGCTGCTCAGGGTGAGGCACCAGGTGAGCCAGATAAGTGCTTTGAATGTAGCCCGTGGCACCGCCACCACGACGGGTAAAACCAGTGCCCGTCAACGCCAGTACCGCCAACACGTCTAGCCGCTGTAGGGCCATGGTGGTAAGAATAGCGTCGCTGGGTGAGCCGGGTTCAAACTGGGTGGCAATACAGCGAATGCCGCTGAGGCGCTCGGCACCGTAGCGGGGCAGCTCCGAAGGTGGAATTTGGGTCTGCCGCAGAGTGCCCACCCCTACTCGAATTACCTGACCACGGCGGTTGACGTAAGCGCATAGGGGGCTATTGATGTCGGTGCTCACTGCTGCCAGCCGCTGGGCAAACTCAGGAGTTACCACACAATCTCCCGGCAGTCGCTGGTGGTAGATGCCCTGCAGCTGCTTGAGCTGGCTGGGCTTGAGCCCCTTCAAATTGCCATAGATAGTTTCGATAAGGTCAACCTGCTCCTAAGCCAAAGATATCTTCAGCCCTGCTGAGGAGGTGCAGTCTTGCCTCTAGGAAACCAACCTCTCCCCATCTAGGCTGAGGATATAAATTATATAGCTTTTAACTTTGGCTTCTAACTCGGGGACGCGTGGAGAGATTCAAACTTTCTTGTCCTCTCTGGTTTAAAAGCCGTAGCTAGTTGCTCAGTCAAGAGTCCTTTAGAGGTAGCTGTTCAAACCTGCAGCGCAGTCGGTTAGCTTGGGGTATGGACAACTATCAATGGCAAGAATCAGAATGTTGGCCTGATGTATAGCAACCTCTTGCCAAACAGAAATAGCTAAAGCTCAAAAGCGGACGCTAATATAGCGTCCGCTTTTGAGCTTTGTCTTTCGAACAGCAATATACGGTAGAACTGTTTTGCTTAGAACAGACCCAGCCAATGGAAGAAGCCTTGGCCAGTGGTCAGTTCGACTAGCAGAGCGCCGAGGAAACCAATCATGGCGAGGCGACCGTTCCAGAGTTCGGCACTGGGGTTAGACCCAAATTCAAACTTGGTTCCGAATTCGCCATACTTGCGGGTAAATTGACCGTCGTAGGTAGTTTTGTCTTGGGGGTTAGCCATCGTGAAATGCCTCTAAATAGTTATGTTACAGCTGAGCAGTTGTCACACCTAAACCACGGGGGGTTAAAACCCAACGGCTCGCTCTCAAATGCTTTTGTTGCAATGACCACGAGCTCGTGGTGTGTTGTTACTCAACTTAACAATCCTGGCCGCAGCCGGCTATCTGTAGTTGGATAGAAGACTTAGTAAATTATTGATCTGTCACAACCATGCATGGCTGTTTGTCGGTAGTTGATAGACCAATATAGGGTTCTAGTAGCAAGGTTTAAGAGGGCTATAGCCCACAACCGAGCACTCTCTGCAGGCCCGACTTGCTAATCTAGCTTTAACCCACCTAACTACGGGAATTGGGTTACGTGATTCCCTCACCCTCTGGAATATACAGGATTCGGTATAGTACTAAGGCTGATTTTGAGGGCATACATGGCCAGACGACATCGGGCAGACCGTGAGGATGGACAGAGCTTTATTCGGTGGCCTTCAACATCAAAGTCTTCGAATTCTCGTTCTAGGCTGTCGTCCGATTTAGATCTGATCGTTGACCGGCGGCGGCTTTACAGCTATTTAGATTCCCTAGAGGGTTTGTCGGGGGAGTGATGCTATGACCTTTGGGGCGTCCAATCAAGTGGTTGAGACACTTACGCCCTAAGGAACATGAAAATTGGCAGGATCCGGCTTATAACACTTTCAAGAAGCAAAGCAAATTAGGCGAATTAGTGTATTCTTGTTTCGTCATTCTTGACTTCTACTGCTACCTAAGCCCCCGGGACTATTAGCTATGAGCGATTTTCAGTCAGACACCACTTACACAGAGTTTACGGAACCGGAAGACCCCACGGTTATCATTGACAATTCAGACTCTAGTGCCTCTGCGCTAGGTGACGAAGCCTCTCGTCAAATTCAGCAGGTGTGGGATAAGGTCTCTGCACTGTTGGGCAATCTCCCCGACTATGTGACTGAGTTCATTCAGCGATATCGGCGACCGATTGTCACCGTTGGCCTGATTGTCGCGGCGTTTATCGCAGTCAAGCTGGTGCTAGCGCTGTTGGGAGCCGTGAACGACGTTCCTCTGTTGGCCCCCACCTTTGAGCTGGTTGGGCTCATCTACAGCGGTTGGTTCCTCTACCGCTACTTGCTCAAAGCTTCCAACCGGCAAGAGCTGCTGGGCGATATTGCCGCCATTCGCGACCAGGTGCTCGGTAACGGGTCTCGGTCATAAATAAGGAGTAAGGGGTAGCGGGTCATATAGTAAAAACCTATAAAGGCCAGGGTTTACCCTCGTAATCCTCAAACCCCTTTCGGTTAACTTCCCCTGTGATTTGCGATCGCGCTTTCTATACTGGTTGTAGACGCAACTGGTGGTTGTGCGATCGTTAAAACCCAGGGGTTCGTTTTATTTATGACGCAGACAAAAACAATTACCCAGGCGGTAGAGCGGTTGGGCTACCGAGTCACGATAGGGGATGTGGCCGCTGAAGCCGGTCTGCCCCTTATGGAGGCGCAGCAGGGAGTGTTGGCCCTGGCCTCTGAGGTGCAGGCCCATCTCCAAGTAGCTGAGTCGGGCGAGATCGCCTACGTCTTTCCCAAAAATATTCAGGCGGTCCTCTGGAGCAAATCCTGGCGGCTGCGGTGGCAGTCAGCTTGGGAAAAAGTTTGGCGGGTGCTGTTTTACCTGATCCGTGTTTCCTTTGGGGTAGTGCTGATCTTGTCGCTGGTGCTGATTGTGATAGCGATTACGATTATTGCGATCGCAGCCAGCAGCGCTGGCCGTGAGGACAACGACAGCGGCGGTGGCGGCGGTGGGGGCATGGTGTTTTTGCCTCGGATTTGGTTGGGACCAGACATTTTTTGGATGTTTGACCCTAGGAGCGATCGCCGTCGGCGACCCCGCACCAAGTCAGAGATGAACTTTCTCGAGGCGGTGTTCTCCTTTTTGTTTGGTGACGGCAACCCCAATGCTGACCTTGACGAGCGCCGCTGGCAAAGCGTTGCCCAGGTGATTCAGGCTAACGGTGGGGCTGTGGTGGCCGAGCAAATCACCCCATTCCTAGGCGACTTGGGCAAAGGCTGGGATAAGGATTTGGAAGACTTTATGGTGCCCGTGCTCAGCCGGTTTAACGGGTTGCCCCAGGTCAGCCCCCAGGGCGGCATTGTGTACCAGTTTCCTGAGCTACAGGTGACGGCGAAGGCGCAACGCACCATCAACCCACCCCCATTCCTACGAGAGTCACCTCGCAAGTTTAGCCAGGCGACCTCTGGCCAGATTATTGGGGCTATTGCTTTGGGCAGTGCGAACTTAATTGGAGCCCTGGTACTGGGCAGCATGCTGCAAGACAACTCAAGTTTGGTTGCTGAGCTTGGCGGAGTCGTCGCTCTAGTCAACTCGCTCTACTGGCTGCTTTTGGGTTATGGAACGGCCTTTTTAGGCTTGCCCCTAGTGCGTTATTTCTGGGTGCAGCAGCAAAACAGCCGCATTGACGCCCGCAATGCTGAGCGCGAGCAGCGGGCCGAAGTCTTGAGCCAGCTCACCGACGACCAGCGCGAAAAACTGGCCTTTGCTCAGACTCTCACCCTCCAAACGGTGGTGGGTACTGACAACCTGGCCTACACTACGGAGAGCGACCTGACCGAGCAGGAAATTGCTCAGAAGGACAAGATCGACGCCGAGTGGCAACGGCTGCTGGAGCAGCGGGGGGGGAAGTAGGGGAGTAGGCGAGTGGGCGGGTGGATGAGTAGATGAGTAAAGCTGATCCACCTACTCGCCTACCCATCTACCCGCCTACCTATCTACCCATTCACCCTTCAACGCGGATCGACAATCGCTCCGAGAAACAGCAGTGTGCCTGTGTTGCGATCGCCAATGGCAGCTAAGAAGGGGCGATCGACCACCATTTCAAAGGGCGAATCGGGCGGCAGGGCAGCAGAGGTAGGCGCGACGCCGATCGCGGTGCTGGCGGCGGCTTCGGTGCCGGATTCGTTGACCTCGATAAAGGTTTTGTGGCGCACCTGGTTAATGAAAGCGTCCAGCTCGGTGAGGCCCGAGAAGTCGGCCTGGCCTGCCTCAAAGGCGATACCCATGCCCAAGGTTCGCAGGGTGGGGATCAGGTCGGCTTCGTACTCAAACTGAAATTTGGGTAGCTGAATTTCGCCGGGGCGCGATTGCATCTGGCTCATCCAGCTCTCCCAGGTGGCGGGGGTGAGCTGCGCTGATAGGGTAGCCAGGTCGGTGCCGGGGGTGGGCAAGATTACCTCAAAGCTGAGCGAGCCATTGCCGTAGGGCAGACTCACTGCCTGAAACTGGTCGGTTTCCAAATATAAATAGTCGTCCTGCTGGGCCATCAGAGGGTGCTGGATGGTTTCGCCGCTGGCTAGGGTGAAGGGGCGCTCCGTTGTGCGGGCGCGGTCAAAAGCTTCGCTCCAGGCTCCTTTAAAGTAGACAGCGTTGACTAGCACTAAAAGCTGGTCGGGCGGCAACTGATCGATGATGTTGGGGATGCGATCGCGGGTGTGCTCTTTGACCCAGCGGTTGATGCGATCGGTGGCGGCGGGCTGGCTAAAATCGAGGGTTGCCACTTCGGCGGCATAGGCCGTTTGCATGCGCTCTACGTAGTCGGGCCGCACTGGCAGGCTTTCATTTACCCATAGGGAATTGGCGATTTCGAGCGCTATCTCGGGGTCGAGCTGCGTCAAATACTCGGTTAGAGCCTGGTTGCCTGCGTTGAGCTGCTCGATGTCTAGACCCTGCACCTTGAGCGTGTTGGCGATCGCCGCCTGAGTTTCTCCGCTGGCACCGTTGTAGGCCATGGCCAAGGCTAGAGCCACGCTGGTCGGTGACACCAGCACATTCTCATTGGGTGTTGCTTGGCGCAGCTGCTCAAACAGAGCAAAGCCGAAGTCTAAGTGGGCCTGGGTTAATTCTTTATCCACAGTAGGGGCCTGGGCTAAACGGGGGGCACCCGAGTTGTGGTCGGGAGTTGGTGCGGGGGCAGTAGGGGGCTGAGCCTGTAGCTGAGCGCAGCCTAAAGTTAGGGCGGCTAGCCCGCTTAAAAGCACAGCCCGACCAATCCATCGGTGGTCCATAGGAATATTAGTTAACGCCGTTCTTACCTTGTCATGGCGACAGGGGGAGAGGGGCAGTGGTTGCAGGAATGGAAACTGATGGTCAAAGGCTCAGGCCCTACCCGACCTAAATTCTAGGGCTGAATTGCTTTGGCGATCGCCACACAATCCCTAAACGCCGCACTGGTTTTCACCCCCTGCCAATCCATCGACGGAATTGCCGCCTGGTAGCCCTTTGTCCGTAACGCCGCAATTAAGTGATCGCGGTTGGGAATATCCATTTGTCCGCGTCGGCCAATTTCGCCAAGGGGATAGTAGTAGGGGGGCAGGTCAATTTCTTGGGTCATGATGGTCAAAAGCTTCGCCTGAGAGCGCCAGTTCCAGCGATCTGCTAAACCCTGCATCTCCGCTAGCATGGCCCCATCGTGCAGCGGTCCTAGCCACATCGGCCCGCTCACCACGGGGGTGTCTTGCGCACCGCAAAGGCAATTCACCCGGCCCAGGTGTCGCCAATCTGCGGTTTGAAAGTGGCCACAGTGGTGACAGTAGGCCACGAAGCCATAGTTTTCCCCCGCCAGCGTTGGTTTGCTAACCAGGCGCACCATGACTCGATGCACCTGGCCTGTGAACAGCGAAAAGACTGGCTCTATGCCCATTCCCCGAGCCGCTGCGGTCTGGGCCGCATGGCCGATAGTCAGCCGCAACCCTTGCTCATGGGCGGCAGGGTGCGATCGCCCGCAGGCGCCGTAGGTTCTCAAACATCGCTCTGGGTCATGGCCGCTGGTGGCTCGGCCATCGGTGCTGGTTAGATACAGCAGTCCTCCTAAGCGTGTGGCCCACAACCCCGTGCTCACGTAGGGGGCGGGACTACCAAAGTTGTCGATATCCACTAGGTCGTAAAAGTCGCGCTGCTGGTAGCAGGTGAAAAATACCTGATTGGCATCCTGATAGGTGATGCGGCAGGCATCGGCGGGCAGAGTCGCCAGGTTTTGCTCCAAAACGCCCGCCAGCTCAGGATTACCCTCGTTGGCCCACACCCAGTCAGCTCCGGCCTCTAGCCCGTAGCGCAGGGGCCGCACCCCGCAGCCGGTCATGGCATCCAGCACCCGCAAACGACCGTGGTGCTGGCGATAAATAGCTGCCGCCAACACCGCCAGGTCACGGGCGATCGCGCTTTGGGGTCGATAAAAAGCAGACCCTACAGTAAAAGTGGCTTTACCTTCCTGCACTACGGCTGGGGGCAACCCTAGGGTCACCGAGCCGCCTCAACGGCCTTGGCGATCGCGCCCTCTAATGCCAGCTTCTCCAGTTCGGTCAGCACAAACACCTCTTGTACCGTCTTACCCTTGCGGGCAATGAGCTTAAACCCGCCGCGGATAGGCACCGACACTTTTACCCGCATCTCTGGGGAGTGGGCTCTAACGTTTGCAATTACCCCCGGGGTGACGGTCCCAATGCCAGGCTGCTCTAAAAGCCGTTCGAGAATAGGAATCAGCCCGGGCAAGTGGGTGGAGTGGTTCCAGACTAGGCGACCGTCCGAGGCTTGTGTCATTGGGGTAGTTTTAAGAAAGATTTAAGAAAGACTACTTAATTATGCTTTTTCGAGGGGGGCCATCGTCAAGCCAGCGCGGGTGAGCTGGGTGTGATACAGCTCCGCTTGCTCTAGGGGGCCAACCCACACAACTGCCTGACCGTCGTGGTGCACCTGGTTAGTCAGCTCCCAGGCGCGATCGCCATCTATGCCCGGAATGTATTTCATCAAGCACTCCGCCACATGTTGAAACGTGTTGAAATCGTCGTTGAGCACGATGATTTTGTAATTGGGATATGTCTCGCGTGTGGTTTGGCGAGTCTTTGCGGGGGCAGCGGCGGGGGCTGAGGAAACTGCTTGGGGCAAAACCGGAGTCATAGGAAGTGAACCTAGCTGAACCTAAACCTAATTGTCCTGCATACAGTTGCTAGAAGGCCGTTTGAAAGCAGCGATCGCTGATGCGATTGGCCTTTGCACAACCAATCAATCCCAAAATCCAGCTCACAGCTAGCTAGTACCAGCCATGAGCCTGTCAAGGGTTCTCAAACAACTTCTAAGCAAATTTTCTCCCCTTAGTGTATCGAATTCTGGTCGCCCCAACCCGCGCCTAGCTATTGCCCCGGGCGCGGGCTCACCTCAAATCGGGTTTAGAGGCGTCGGAGCCCCCTCGTTCCACCGCTAAAGCGAGAGCATGCGCTCGAGTTTAGGAATAGTTAAGGGCAAGTCGATATAGGCATCGGCGCTGGCTAAGCCGCCAGCCGCCCCATCCTCCGGCAGCAGAATAACCACTTTGATCGGCTGGGGCACCAGCGGCGGCTTCAACTGCTGCAAGTGATTCTCCAGGGCTGGGTTGCAGGCTTCGCGATCGCCCACGAGTAGCAGGTGGGGCTGGTGCTCTTTGAGGTGCTGGTGTACCTCAGCCCAGCTGCGACAGCCGCTAACCTGCCAGCCGCAGGCCCTAACGTAGGCCATCAACGCCCGATGGTGATCAAGGTCAGTGTCTACTACCACTAGGCGCTGGCCGCCCGTGCCCACCGGCACTGGTCTCACCGCCCGCACATCGGCAAGCGAACTACCCTCTGGCCCATGCAGTGGCAGAGAGATCACAAAGCAGCTGCCCTGGCCGACCGACGATGTCACCCGCAGATGGCCACCGTGGAGCTGGGCCAGCTGTCGAGTTAGCGCTAGCCCCAGGCCAGCGCCCTCGTATTGCCGATCTAGGCCGCGATCGATCTGAGTAAACGGCTGAAAAATCTGCTCCAGCTGGTCCGCCGGAATACCAATGCCCGTGTCCTCAACCTCAAACTCCACCAGGGCCTCGCGGCTATGGACCGTCAGAGTAACTCGGCCCTGGGCCGTAAACTTAATTGCATTAGAGAGCAGGTTGAGCAGCATCTGCCGCAGGCGACGCTCGTCGGCAATGCAGGTCGTTGGCCCTAGATCGGCCACCTGGTAGGTCAGCACCAGCCCCTTTTCGGCGGCGCGAGGCTGCATCATTGCCAGGCAGGCCTGACAGAGTTCTGTCAGCGACACCTGCGACAATCGCAGGTACTCTTGGCCCGCCTCCACCTTAGAGAGATCGAGAATGTCGCTGATGATCGCCAGTAGGTGTTCGCCGCTGCCGTGAATATAGTCCAGGTATTCCGCCTGTTTAGGATTAAGCGAGCCCACCACTTGCCGCGATAGCAGCGCTGACAGTCCTAAGATTGAATTGAGCGGAGTGCGCAGCTCATGGCTAATCATCGCCAAAAAACGGCTTTTAGCCTGGCTAGCAGCCTCTGCCGCTCGACGCTGTGCCTCTAGGGCCTGAGTGCGATGGGTCTGGCGAGCCATATCGAGCCTGCCCTGCTCGCGGCTGGTGTCTCGCTGCTTTAGCACCTGCTTCAGCTGCTCAAAGGCAGCGTCATCTCGGCAAAAGGGCCGCAGGTCTTCTAGGTCGTTGGCGGTCATAGGGTCATGGTAGGGCAGGCAAGCAAAGGCGTGGATGGCGGTGAATCCGGCCTGTAGCCAGATACTTCCCAATTAAACCCCACCTGGCTGGGGCCACAACAGCCTGAAAACATTATTTAGAGCGCCACAAATTAGGCGTAGAACTGGAGAGAAGTAGTTAGCCGAAGTGCTGAAATCCCTGATTAAAGCTGAGCACCTTTGGGGTAGCCCCGTCGCTGGGCCACAGCTCAACCTCAGCCGCTCCCGTCGTCTCACCCACGATCGCACAGCCATTCCCCAATGCTGCCTGTAAGGCCTCAGCCTGGGGCCAGGGCAAACACAGTACCAGCTCAAAGTCTTCGCCGCCGTAGAGGCACCAGTCGAGGGCCTGCGATCGCCCCACCCAATCGACTAACGCCTCATCCAAAGGAAGATCGCTCTCGCGCAGGACGGCTCCGACCACGCTGGCCTGGCACAGCTGCAGCACTGCATTGGCCAGTCCATCGCTGGAGTCCATAACGGCGATCGCTCCGGCGTCTGCGCTGGCCCCCAACACCTGCCAGAGGGCGGCGATCGCATCCAGCCGGGGCTGGGGTCTTTGGTGGGCAGCAATCCAGCGATCGCGATCGGCCTGGGCCACCTCAGTTCCCCGATCGGGATGCAGCAATAGCTCTAGCCCTGCCCGCGACAGACCGTGGTAGCCCGTCACCACAATCGCCTGCCCCGCTTGGGCCTTACTGCGGTACAGCGCCCGCTGGGGAGCAACGCTGCCCAGGGCGGTAATGGCCACGCTGACGGCGTCGGCCCGGCACAGATCGCCACCGAGCACCACCCCACCCCAGCGGTTTAGGCAGTCTGCCATCCCCTGATAAAGCCCCTCTACCCACGCTAGGGGCGTATGCCCCGGCAGGCTCAGGCCCACGGTAATGCCCTCGGGGGTAGCGCCCATCGCCGCCAAGTCTGACAGATTGGCGGCCACGGCTCGCCAGCCTACATCGGCGGGGGCAGTGGTGCGATCGCTAAAATGCACTCCCTCTACTAGCACATCGGTAGTCACCACTAGGTGCCGCCCCGCAGGCAGGGCCACTACCGCTCCGTCGTCACCAATCATGTCCCCAGGGCAGTAGCGAAACAGCCGCTTCAGCAGCCCCAGCTCCCCTAATTCAGCAATGGTTTGCGGATGTTCCATACAGATGTTCCCCGGTGAGCCTAGTCCTGCGCCCAGGGGAACGCAGCAGGTATCGGAATCTTCCTACCGCCTACCCATCCACCTGCCCACGTTTGACGACAAATTCTAGGAAGGCTGGACTAGATTCTCTGCCCCAGACACCACCCGAATCGACTCAATGCGATCGCCCTGGGTCATCTGGTCAAGCGCCTCTTTGTTCTCCACCACGTAGCCAAACACCGAGTAGCGACCATCGAGCAGGTTGAGACCTGCTGGGGTCATCTCCGGCTCAAACAAAAAGAAGAAAAACTGCGATGACGCGCCGTTGGGGTCATCGTTGGGGCGGGCCATACCCAGGGTGCCAAAGGCTGAGAAGGGCAGCACTGGTGCGTCTAGAAAGCGGCCCAGCTCTTCTAGGGTGTTGCCGTAGATCGGCTCGTCGTCGCCCTTCACCAAAATTTCTAGCGGGATTGCCCGGTAGGCCTTAGTTTTGGGGTCAATAAAGCCATCCTCAGAGCCATCTGGATCGCCGGTTTGTAGCACGTAGTTGTCTTCGGCACGGGTAAACTCCATGCCGTCATAGAAGCCCCGCTGCACCAGATCGACAAAGTTGCCGCCGGTCACTGGAGCGCTGTAGCCGTCGATCACCGCCTGCATAGTGCCTTTGTTGGTGGTGATTTCTACTGTGGCTCGCCCCTTGAGCTGGGGCAGGTTGCTGTACTTCTCCGGCACCTCAAAGGGAAAGGCCTTTACCATCAGCTCTTCAATACGGCTGACATCGTCGAGCATGGCCGACCGCTTGTCCTGCACGGTGGCGCGATCGCGCTGCTCCACCGCCTCCTTGAGGGGCACTAGCTGAGCCTGAATATCGTCGAGGTAGGAAATCGCCGCCGCCCGCTTGCCGTCGGGCACTGCTGCCAGCATCGCTTCGCGGCCGCGGACCAACACCCGCTCCAGCTTGGTCAGGTCTTTGGCCATAGGCCCCCAGCGCTTGCTCCGCAGCCACTCTGACAGGCCCTCTAGGGTGGCCTGCACCGTGCGAATGTCGGAGTTGTCGATGGGCAGTGAGTAGCGCAGCAGGGCACGACTGTCGGTAATGGCATTGCCCGGCGGCAGGTAGGCCACCAGTGGCCCGGCAGGTAATGCCAGGGCTGGAGATAGAGAGCCCAGCCACACCCCCACCACTACAGCTAATCCCCATCCCAGCCGCACCAAGGTGGCCCAGCCTAAACTCTGCTGTTGATTCATTGCGTGCATATCCTTGGCCATAACTCCTTGCTCCGCCCCAGGCGGCCGTTCACCACGTAGCGCACTGCGCCCCTAACAATCTTGTCATACTCTGGCGGCCCCTAGGCTGCAACTCAAGCCCCCAGTCCCCAGTCCAAATAGCCGCGGCAGCAACGCTGAGTCTTTGCTGGTTAAGGCTAAATCCTTCGGGAAATGGCCGCAGGGGGGTAAAATGAATTGCCAAACTTAACGACTGTCCCCGTAGCCAGCGCCATGATCTCCAGCAACGACTTTCGCACCGGTACCTCCATTGAGCTAGACGGTTCCGTCTGGCGTGTAGTCGAGTTTCTCCACGTCAAACCCGGCAAGGGCTCTGCCTTCGTGCGCACCAAGCTTAAAAACGTCAAAACCGGCAACACCGTTGACAAGACCTTTCGGGCTGGTGAAACCGTACCCCAGGCGGTAATCGAAAAGAGAGATATGCAGCACACCTACAGGGAGGGCGAAGACCTGGTGTTCATGGATATGGAGACCTACGAGGAGGTCCGCCTCACCACCAATGAAATCGGTCCTCAGGTGAAATACCTCAAGGAAGAGATGAGCGTCAGCGTCGTCAGCTGGAACGGGCAAATCTTGGAAGTTGAGCTGCCCAACTCCATCGTGCTTGAGGTCACCCAAACCGACCCTGGCGTCAAGGGCGACACCGCTACCGGGGGTACCAAGCCTGCCATTCTCGAAACCGGTGCCCAGGTGATGGTGCCGCTGTTTATTTCGATCGGTGAGCGCATCAAAGTAGATACCCGCACCGACGCTTACCTAGGTCGCGAATAAGGTTTTACTGGCTTGACGCCTGCGGCCCATGCCGCTGACTAAGCCTAGCCCATTACCCCTATAAGACCGTATGAGACTTACGCCGTGGAACTAAGCGTCACCGATCTAAGAGAGTTAGTCACCGCCCTGAGCCAGAGCGACATTGTGGAGCTCACCCTCAAAAGTTCAGATTTTGAGCTCACCCTCCGCAAGCCGGGGGCCATGGTGTCGGCGGTTGCACCGGCCCCTGTCACTCCCCGTGTAGACGCCGTCGCTCCCGCTGCCCCTCCAGTAACCGAGCCGGTGTCGGCAGCGCCCGCCGCCGTCCCTGCCGCTCCACCGGGCAAGGGCAGCGATCTGCTGCCCATCAGTTCCCCCATGGTGGGTACCTTCTACCGATCGCCTGCCCCCGAGGAACCAGCTTTTGTGGGCGTGGGCGATCGCATTACCAGCGGGCAAACCGTCTGTATCATCGAAGCCATGAAGCTGATGAATGAGCTAGAGGCCGAAATCAGCGGCGAAATCGTCGAGATTTTAGTAGAAAATGCCCAGCCTGTGGAGTTTGGTCAAACCCTGATGCTGGTACGCCCCGTCTAAAGTTTTGCCCCCTAAGCCCAGGCCTCTATGTCTATGACCGTTGACCAGCGCATCATTGTGCCCCTGGACGTGTCCTCAGCCTCAGCCGCCCTGGACTTGGTGGATGCCCTGCCCGAGGTGAGCTTTTGGAAGGTGGGTCTGGAGCTGTTTGTCAGCACCGGGCCAAGCCTGATTCAGGAGCTTAAGGCGCGGCAAAAGCGCATTTTTCTCGACCTCAAGTTCCACGATATTCCCAACACCATGGCCGGAGCCTGTATGGCAGCGGGGCGCTATGGGGTGGACCTGCTGACCATTCACGCGGCGGCGGGCCAGGAGGCCATGGAGGCCGCTCAGCAGGCTGCGATCGCCGGAGCTGAGGCCGTCGGCGTAGAGCCACCTCTGGTGCTGGCTGTTACCCTACTGACCAGCATTGACCCTCAAACTCTGGCAGTTGAGCTAAAAATTCCCCTGGACTCAAATAGCTACGCGCTGCAAATGGCTCTGCTCGCTAGAGACAGTGGCCTGAAAGGCGTGGTCTGCTCGCCCCAGGAGGCTAGCCAGCTGCGGCGGTTTTTGCCCGCCGACTTTGCCCTGGTGTGCCCCGGGGTACGCCCTACCTGGGCCAGCAGCCAGGACCAGCGCCGCACCATGACCCCAGTGCAAGCCCTCAATGCCGGGGCCACCTACCTGGTGATTGGCCGCCCGATCACCGCCGACCCCGACCCCGCTGCCGCCTTTGCGCGCATCTGCGAAGAATGTTCCACTGCGATCGCTCCCTAGTCCGCCAAGCGGCTCTAGCGGCGGGCACTGTAATGCTGCTGGCGTTGGGTGGAGATCTTCAAGCTCAGGAGCCGCCTGAGCCTGAGCTCAACTATTTGCGACCCGCTGAACCCTGCCCGAGCGATCCCCAAGTGCTCGCCACCCAACTTTTGGCCGACCTACCCAGCTATGCTAACCGGGTGTCTAGCCGCAACCTAGATCTATCTACTAACCCCATCCAACCTGTAACTACTATCTTGGTGGCCAGTGCCCCTGACTTTACCCCTCTAGATTTGTCCCAGCTATCGCCCACAGGGGTAACGAGCGAAGGTGAAGCCGACACAGATTTGCAGCAGGTGTTTTTTACCACCCTAGAGCGGCAGTACTGGCAAGGGCGACCGACATCCCTGCAACATTACCACTGGCTGTTTCTCGCCCCAACCCAGGAGGGTTGGCACATGGCCCTGCTGTTTTCTAGCCTGGGCCCCTATTCAAATAGTGGACCCTTAGGCTCCAGCAGTCGCCCTCCCACCCCGCCCCAGGAGAGCAGCGACGGCATTGTGGGTCAGGCGGTGAGGCTTTGGCTACGCGACTGTCGGGCTGAGGCAGTGTTTCCAACCGATGCTGAGGTCGAAAGCGTTTCCCCAGACCCATCGACAAATCCGTAGAGGGTGTCGCGCTGGCGGGCTGGGCGGCCTAGGCTAGCGATCGCCCCACGCAGTTCCGCCACCGTCATGCAGGTTCCCCCCTGGGCTCCGGCCATGGTGGTGATGTGCTCTTCCATCAGAGTGCCGCCGATGTCGTTGCAGCCCCAGGTCAACGCCTCAGTAGCACCGCTCAGCCCGAGTTTTACCCAGCTGGGCTGATGGTTGACAATCCAGTTACCCAAGTAAATGCGGGCTACTGCCATCAGCAGCAGCGCATCGGACAGCACTGGCTGGTCGTGCCCCACTCGGCGGCGCAGGGGCTTAGGGGCCTCCTGGCCCACAAAGGGCAGCACAATAAATTCAGTGATCGCCGCAGAATAGCCCGCCTCTAAAGACTGGCGCTGGAGCTGACGCAGCTTTTCTAGGTGAATGATTTGCTGAACGGGGGTTTCAATGTGACCCGACAGCATGGTGCTGGTGGTGGGTAGCCCCATCTCATGGGCCAGCCCCACAATCTCCAGCCAGGTGGCGCTGTCGATTTTCTCGGGGCACAGCACCCGCCGCACCTCATCGTCGAGCACCTCCGCCGCCGTTCCCGGCAGTGACCCCACTCCAGCATCCTTAAAGGCCAGCAGCACGTCGCGATAGCTCAGCCCGTCCTGGCGGGCGATGAACTGCACCTCCTGGGGCGAGAAGGCATGCAGGTGCAGGGCCGGGAACGAGCCCTTGATGGTGTCCACCAGCTTCAGGTAGTAGTTCAGGGAGCGGCCGTTGATTTTGGCGTCAGGGTTCAACCCGCCCTGCATACAGATTTCTGTAGCTCCTACAGCAACGGCCTCGGTG
The DNA here is from genome assembly GCF_039962255.1 of Leptolyngbya subtilissima AS-A7. NCBI lineage: Bacteria > Bacillati > Cyanobacteriota > Cyanophyceae > Leptolyngbyales > Leptolyngbyaceae > Leptolyngbya > Leptolyngbya subtilissima. The sequence continues at coordinate 630,439 of NZ_JAMPKY010000001.1, forward strand.
GTTTTTTCGAGCATGGGGGCAACGTCGAGCCAGTAAGCCCCCTCCGCTTCGGCATCGCGACGAAAGGCACAGAAGCTACAGTGTTGCTCACAGATATTGGTGAAGTTAATGTTGCGGTTGACCACATAGGTGACGGTCTCACCCACCTGCCGCTGGCGTAGGATGTCAGCCGTGTCGCGAATCGCCGCCAGGGCCGCAGGATCCTGCGGCTGCAAAAGCGCTACACCCTCAGTCGGGGTAATATCGCCACCAGCCAATGCCTTAGCGAGAATCTGCTCAATTTCCATAGCTGCCAGCATCCACCGTTACAACATCACTTCTTTATTGTGGCGATGGACTGGGTTTCTAGCAGGCAAATTTATTTCGCCATCAAAAAGCCCGTGTTTCCAAGGCTGGAAACACGGGCTTTTTGCCTAAAGCTGACAACTGATTAGCCTTGGGCGACAGGCTCTAGGGTTGGGGTGGCAGAAGCCTTGGCCAGCATGTCGCTCAGCAGGCACTGGTCGCTAACGCTGCGATCGAGGGCGGTCTCCAGGGTATAGCGAGGGGTCCAGTTTAGCGTTGTCTTAGCCTTGGCGTTGGTGTAACGAAAGGGCTTTAGTCGCGCATCCAGGCTGGCGGGAATCAGCAGACCCGGCAGGCGCGCCTTGCCCTTGAGCAATTGCTGATTCACGAACCAGGCCAAACTGGAGACGCTGCGCATCATACCCCAGGGCATGGGGATGACCTGGGGTGGGTTTTCGGTACGCTTCACCAGGGCTTTGGTGAATTGGCGGCGGGTGGGCAAATTGTCGTCTACCACGTTGATCACTTCGCCAGCGGCGGCAGCACTGCCCACCGACAGCACAATGGCCTCGGCGCAGTTTTCGACATAGGTGACAGGAATTAGGGCATTAGGGCCAATGAGCAGCCATTTGGAACCAAAATCGGCCCCGTGGCAAGCGTTCCATAGCGCTTCGCGCCCGTAGATCATGCCGGGACGAATTAGGGTAACGGTAGCACCGTTGGCGGCGCCCCATTCGCGCATCAGGTCTTCTTGAATCAGCTTAGTTTGGGCGTAGGCGTCACGATACTCGGGTTCAGACTCGATAGGAAAGGCTTCGTCAATCACCCGATTAGCCGCAGGATTGAAGTAGTCATACACCGAGAAGGTGCTGGTGGCCACCAACTTTTTCACAGCGGCGGTGGTCATAGCACCCAGCAGGTTTTCGGTGGTGAGCACGGTGCCCGCAAAGCGATCGTAGAAATCGCCGCCCTTCACCGCCGCCATGTGAATGACGCAGTTAACGTCGCTGAGGGCTTCGGCAATGCCCCGGCCCTGGCGCAGGTCGAGGCGCACCAGCTCCACCGCCGGGTGGTCAGCCCAGGCCAGACTTGAGGCATCGGCGGCGGGGCGCACCACAGCCTTAACGGTGTAGCCCTGTCGTACCGCCTCAGCCACCACGTACTTGCCTAAAAATCCCGATGCTCCAGTAATAAACAGCTTCATACGCGGTTCTCCTCTGCAAGTAGGGTTTCGATTAGTCGGTTGGTTTTGTCCATATCTTCAAAGCTCACCGGCATGGGCCGATTGTGAAGAATGGCAGCATAGGTCTGGTCGAGCAAGCGGTGCAGGCCCTCGTAAGGGGTGCGCTGCATGACTTTGTTGCGGAAGTTTTTGACGCTGGAACCCATCAAGTCCCACCCGTTGACGAAGTGGTTGATCAGCGGTGACAGTTGCTCACCCCCGGCCCGAGGAATCACGGTGCGTAGGTAGGGCTGAAACAGGTCGGTTTCGGCGTAGCCTCGGCTACCTCTGACGAATAGAGTAAAACACTCAGGTTTGGTGTAGCAGGTAAACCGCAGGCGGGCGTGCTGCTGGCCGTTGAGCAAAATGGCATCAAGGTCATCGTACTTAAATAGATCGCCGCCCCCGTGGTTGCTCCAAGCTGCTGCGACTCGGTCTACCTCGGGCATAAACCGCAGCAGCAGATAGGCCATGTGGGTAATGACGTCGTGCACGACTCCAGCGGGCAGCTTGTGTACAGGGTTGGGCAAGTTGCGATCGGCAAATCGCCCACCTGCCTCGCGGTAGCCTAGGGCAACACGCACTTCGACCTCTTGCACCTCGCCTAGAGCACCGTCTTTGACCATCTCCTCAATTTTGAGAATGGCTTCGTTAAACCGGTAGTTGTGGTTTTCGATCAGGTACAGGTTTTTCTCTTGAGCCAAATGCCAGAGGGTTTTGAAATCCTCATAGGTGGGCGTAATTGGCTTTTCGCAGATCACGTGAGCTTGGGCATTGAGGCAGTCAGTAACTAACTTTTGGTGAGTGTTCGGCGGGGTCAAGATGTGAACCACGTCAGGCTTGGTTTCCGCCAGCATGGCCTGGTAATCGGTGAAGGCTTGGCCAGCATGAAATGTCTCAGCGGCGTACTTAGCGGCGGCGGCAGATAGATCGCACACCCCGACTAGCTCGCTGTGGTCAGAACTATCTAAAAAGCTCAAATGTTGTTTGGAAATAACGCCGGTACCAATGACCGCAGCCTTTAGAGATTTACCCATTGAAGATACCTGTAGCAAGCCAGCTAAAACTAATCATAGAGATGTATCTAGACGGACAATTGAGCTACGCAAGGCTGAGTTTTACCCACCCCTAACTGGTGTACAGGCTATACGGCTGAACCAACAACGTGGGAAAAGCAAGAAATATTGCCAAGAAATTCAAATCTGTAGTTACACCGTAAAGTTTTTGCAAACTGCCGTACATACAAACTGAAGCTCGGTTGCCCCACCCCCAAGAGAGAAACTGGCGATGCGTCTGGTTATCGGCAACCTGCTCTGGAAGGTGCAGCAGAGGCAAGTTCAAAATCAGCGACTTTCTTCCCACGAGGCTGCGCCGAACCCTGTCCCACTGCTAGAAAAATGGGTCAATATTGGGTATTCGTCTACTGCGATCGCGTCCCTACGGTTAAGGCTATGGTTTTTTGTGGTTTGGCCAGAGGCTATAGGTCTGGGGCGGCCGTCCAGAGGCTAGGGCGCTGGGGTGGTCTGACGGGCATTTGGTTGGTAATTGCGATCGCCCCAGCGATCGCCCAGACTCCACCAGCGGCCTTACCCGATCGCCTCCCAGGTTCTAGCTTGAGGCTAGAATCCGAGAGCCTAGACAATGTCTTTAATGACTACCGCCTGGGGCCTGGAGACGGCATTTTTGTCAGCGTGCAGCGGTTTCCCGACCTGAGCTTTCCGGCCACCCTCGATATTCAGGGCAACGTGGTGCTGCCCCTAGCCGGCACCCTCAACCTCACCGGGCTCACCCTAGAAGAGGCTCGCGAAACAATTTTCGACCTCTACAACCAATACGTGGTCAATCCCGATGTATCGGTGATTCTCACCACCCAGCGCCCAGTGGAGGTGACTGTGGTAGGCGAGGTACCCCGTCCAGGGTTTTACCCCTTGCAGGCTCCGCAACTATCGGTGGCGCTGCTGACAGCGGGGGGCTCTACTACCCTTGCAGATCTGCGGCTAGTGCAAGTGGATCGGCCACTAGAGGGCGGTGACGTACTGTCGCGCACCATAGATTTGTTCACCCCCCTCCTTCAAGGTGAGCCCATTCCGCAGGTGCGGCTCCAGGATGGCGATGTGGTCACGGTGCCCCGTCTGGCCCCGGAGGACGTGGAGAGCTACGATCGCGCCCTAGTGGCCAGCTCAACCTTGGCCCGGCCTGAGATCACCATCCGAGTGCTCAACCGAGCCGCAGGGGCGCGGGGCGGAGAAGCCCGCTTTGGCGCCATTAATCTGCGCAACGGCAGCCGCTTTTTAGACGCGCTGGCCGTGGCAGGGGTTAACCCGGATGTAGCTGCCTACAACCGCATTGCCGTGCTGCGATTTAACCCCGAAACCGGCTCGGCCGATACGATTACGGTCAATGCGACGGCGGCGGTAAATGGCGATTTGAGCCAGAACATTCCCCTTCAGGAAAACGACATTCTGGTGGTTGACCGCAACCTGCTAGCGCGGGTCAGTTATGCTCTCAATACCTTTACTCAGCCCTTTCGCGATGTCCTGGGCTTTTTGCTCTTTTTTGACTCACTGACCGATTCAGCAGACTCGTTATTTAGACCCTAGGGTCTTGGACCCTGAAAACGGCAATGGTTTCTCCTTTTGTTAAGCGCTATCTGCTGGCCCTAGACCGCTACAAGTGGCCTAGTTTGGCAACCCTGCTGGGGACTTTGGGTATTTCGGCGGTGGTGGCCGTGCAGCCGCCGCCGCCGCCGCTGTACCGGGCCGAGGGGGTGCTGGTGCAAAATGCGCCAGTTGTTGCTCTAACCACCACCGGAACTGAGGTGCAGCAGCGGGGTCAGGGCATTATTTCGGAGGAATTCCTGCTGGCCGACGTGCTGCTTCAGCAGGTGTCCCAGGAATTGGAGCGGCGGGGGATTTCGATGGATCCTGAAACCCTGCGCTACCGCACCACGGTCAAGCTAGAGGGAGAGGAAAACGTGGTGCAGCGGGTCACAGTCACCTTTCGCGGGGCCGACGAAGAGCAGACCCAGCTCACCCTCAGCCTGCTGTTTGAGGCCATGGTGGAGCTGAGCCGAGTAACCAACCGGGCCAGAATTGGGGCTATCGTGACGGCGTTAGACGAGCGTCTGCCCGCTGTGGAGGCTGACCTCCGGGCTGCCGAACAGGCCCTCGAAGCCTACGATCGCACCGAAGGCCCAGCTATCCAAGCAGCTCTTGACGGCAGTCTATTAGGGGCGATCTCGGGCGGGCAGCAGCAGCAGCGCCAGAACCAACTCGCCCTGGCGGGGCTCGACTCCCAAATCCAAAGCCTCCAGCAGCAGCTGGGGCTGACGCCAGGGCAGGCATTTACCGCCTCGGCCTTGAGCGCTGACCCAATTATTGCCCAGCTGCGATCGCAGATTTTAGAGAGCGAAACCCAGCTCAAGCTGCTGTCGGCCACCCTGCGCGAGTCGCACCCCACCATTCAAGATCTGCGCCAGAATCTGACCGCCTACAACGCCCTGTTAGCCGAGCGCGCCCAGGAGGTGATTGGGGGCCAAGACTTAGCCGCCCTGCCCAGCGTTAGCGAAGTGCGCCAAAACAGCACCCTCGATCCGGCTCGCGCCGCCCTGGCCAACCAGCTGGTGACCCTCAGCGCCCAGCGAGCCGCCCTGGCCAGCCAGCAGCAGGTGCTCAGCCAGAGCGATGGCCAACTGCGCCAGCAGTACTCCAGCCTGCCCAACAAGCAACTAGAGCGCAACCGTCTCGCCCAGCAGGTCGCCCTCAACCAGGCCCTCTACGACCAGATTCAAGCCAAACGTATTGATGCCCAGGCCGCCGAGGCCGAGACCGCCAGCAGCCTCACCGTCGCCCAACCACCCACCACGACGCTCCAGGCCGACCCACCCACCAGCCCCGTCGTGGTTATGGCCGTGGGCGGCTTACTAGGGATTGTTGCCGCCGGAGCCGTGGCCTTTTTGCTCGATCTGCTCGACAGTACCGCCCGCACCCCCGAAGACCTCCAAGGCATTCTTACCGATCAAGATGTGCCGGTGCTGGGGCTAGTCCCGGCTCTGGCAGCTACCTCCTCCCAGGGCTGGCCGATTCTCTACCAGCCCCAAACTCCCGACCTTGAAATCTACGAGCGACTGCGCAGCAGCCTGCGGCGGGCCGGCAGCCTGTCTGAGGCTGGGGCACCCCCACGGGTGGTGCTAGTAGTCAGCAGCCGGTCGGGGGAAGGTAAAACCACCAGCGCCTTTAACCTAGGCATTGCCGCCGCCCGCGCCGGACGCCGGACCCTGATTGTCGAAGCCGACCTGCGCCAGCCCTCTTGCGGTCAACGGCTAGGAGTCAAGCTCAACCCAGCCGCCATCTCTGAACCGCTGCACTACTATGCTGGGCGGCAGCAGGAGCCAATTCAGCTCGCGCCCTGGGTTGAAAACCTGTACCTAACTTCTAGCCCGGGCCCCCAGCCCCACCCAGCAGCGATTTTAGAATCGAGCGAGATGGGGCAATTTTTGACCGATGCTCGCGCCCGATTTGACCTGGTGCTGATCGACGCGCCGCCCCTAGGCAACAGCAACGACGCCCTGCTCCTCGGGGCCGCCAGCGATGGGCTACTGCTAGTGACCCGCCCCGGCTACACCGACAAAGCAGTGCTAGAGGCTTTGTTAGAACAGTTGTTAGAAAATGAAGACCTGCCGCTGCTAGGTGCGATCGTTAATGCCGCCGATCGCACCACCACCCCGTCTGCCACCATTCCCCCAACCGATAGTGCCACCGTCACCCCCGCCCCCCAGCCCCTAATTCGCTCCATCGACTTTTAGCAGGGTAAGCCGATAGGGTAGGATCGTAGGCTGTAGCGTCTAGGAACGTTAAGGAGCGATCGCTTGCCTACCCTGGGAGTCAACATCGACCACATTGCCACGATTCGCCAGGCCCGTCGCACCGTTGAGCCCGACCCTGTGGCCGCAGCGGTGCTGGCCGAGCTAGCCGGTGCCGATGGCATCACCGTGCACCTGCGCGAAGATCGTCGCCACATGCAAGACCGCGACGTGCGCCTGCTGCGGCAGACTGTGCGCACCCACCTAAATTTGGAGATGGCTGCCACTGACGAAATGGTGGCGATCGCCCTCGACGTCAAACCCGACTACGTCACCTTGGTGCCCGAGCGGCGCGAGGAAGTCACCACCGAAGGCGGGTTAGATATCGCCGGCCAGACCGATCGGATGAAATCCGTAGTTAACACCCTTCAGAGCGCCGGCATTCCAGTCAGTCTATTTATCGACGCCGCCACCGACCAAATTGAGGCTTCAGCCCAGGTCGGTGCCCAGTTCATCGAGCTGCACACCGGGCCCTACGCCGAGGCCAAAGCAGAAGCCGACCTCCACCGCGAACTCGACATTCTCGCCCAGGGAACGGCCCAGGCGATCGCCCTCGGCCTGCGAGTCAACGCCGGCCACGGCCTCACCTACTGGAACACCACCCCCGTCGCCCGCATCCCCGGCATGGAAGAGCTCAATATCGGCCACAGCATCGTCAGCCGCGCTGTACTAGTGGGCCTAGAGCGCGCCGTCCGCGAGATGAAAGCGCTGATTTAGGGCGAGGGACAAGAAGTTTTGACTCTTCACCCCCTACCCATCCACCCCCTACCCCTTACCTATAAAGGAGACTCCCCATGACCACCTACTACTACGCCGTCGCCAGCCAAAAATTTCTGCTCGAAGAAGAACCCCTGGATGAAGTCCTCAAGGAGCGCCGCCGCTACTATCAGGAGCAAGAGCAGGAGGTGAATTTTTGGCTGGTCAAGTCCCCCGCTTTTTTAGATGCTCCCGAACTGGCCAGCATTAAAGCCCGCTGCCCCCAGCCCTCTGTAGCTCTAGTTTCCACCAGCAAGCAGTTCATTACCTGGGTCAAGCTGCGGTTTGATTATGTAGGCATTGGTGAGTTTGAGGCCCCCTCCGCTACCATTCCCGATCCCCTCGCATCTCTAGATGCCATAGCGTCCTAAGCTGAGGGCAGGCGCGATTGCGATCAAAACCTAGAATCTCTGCCCGCGATCGCTGCTTTAGGCTAGAATCGCTGGCAGATTACGGCGGTAACAAAGAGCAATGGTAAAGGGTTTGAAACGGAGCAGCGCACAGATATCGCTTAGTTGGATAACACTGCCCCGAGCGGGAAGCATTGCCCTAGGGTTATTGCTGGCACCGCTTGCGGGAGTGTGGACCGCTGCCCAGGCCCAGTTTCCGCCCTGCCCGCCCCCGTCTGCCAACGAGTATCTGCTGCTAGTCCGCAGCAACACCGAGGCCGAGCGCACGCGGGTACAAGACCTGCTGCCCTCCAACAGCACCGTCCTAGTTTGTGATTACCTCAACGACACCGTTGTGCGGGCCGGGGGGTTTACCAACCTAGAAAATGCTAATGCGTGGGCCCAGTACATGACGGAGGTAGAGGGCTTCCAGGCCTTTGTAGCCCGTCCGGCCACCACCGCGGCCCAGCCTGCACCTCCCACGGGTGGCACAACTCCGCCTGCGAACAGTGAGACTCCGCCCGCCAACAATACCCCACCCAGCGGTGGCACTCCGGCCACGGCTACTCCTCCAGCGACGACGCAGTCAGCGCCAACCGCCTACGCCCCTCAGCCGTTGGGAACGGGCTTTGCGGTGCTCGTGGACTACCAGTACCAGCCTGAGTCGGCGATCGCCATTCAGCGTCAGGTGGGTCAGGCTGTGGGCCTAGCGGTGCATCGCCAGCGCTCCTATCTACTCATCGCCCATAGCCCAGATGTGGCCGGAGCCGCCTCTACTCTGTCCGTGCTCACCAGTCTCAACATCGCCGGTTTTATCGTCGATAGCCAGGAAGTGGTAATGCTGACTCCAGCGGTGGCTCTCACCGCTCCTTGAGGCTTCCTTTTCAAGACGGAAATCTTGTAGGGGCATTGCAGTGCAATGCCCCTACAGATCGGGTGCAACCGAATGAGATTCGGCATCAGTAGGCAGGCGCGGCCAGACAAGAGATCATCGCTCCCAAAATTGACCCGGCAATCACCTGAAAAGGCGTGTGTCCTAGCAGTTCCTTCAGCCGATCTTCTCTAATCTCGGGCTTTTCTTGAAACAGCTCGTCAATGATTTGATTGAGCACTTTGGCCTGCTTGCCCGCCGCCTGACGCACTCCCGCCGCGTCATACATGACAATCACCGAAAACACGGCGGTGGCAGCAAATATTGGGCTTGCCCAGCCCAGAGTCTGGCCAATGCCGCCGGCTAGGGCCGTAACTAGAGCCGAGTGGGCGCTGGGCATGCCACCGGTTTCTACCATCACCCGCAGATTGAGCTTGCGATGGCGCACCAGCTCAATGACAGCCTTGAGCCCCTGGGCTGTAAAGCAGGCAATTAACGCCACCACGAGCACATGGTTGTTGAAGATGTCGCTAAAACTGTCCATCGGCGCAGGCAAACCTAGTAGGTACGGGCAACAATATAATCGGCGATCGCCAGCAGAGGTCGGTTCAGCTCCCCAAAGCCGGCCAAACTCTCCTTCGCCGCCTCAATCAGCTGGTTGGCCTGGCGACGCGATTCTTCAATGCCCCAGAGGCTGGGGTAGGTCACCTTCTGGGCAGTAATGTCTTTGCCGACCGACTTACCCAGGGTTTCAGACGTCGAGGTGATATCGAGAATATCGTCCACGATTTGAAAGGCCAGACCAATGCGCTGGGCGTACTGGCGTAGGTTGTCAATTGCCTCTTCGTCAGCCCCTGCCAGTATGGCCCCAGAGGTCACCGAAATTTCGAGCAGAGCCGCCGTTTTGTGGTTGTGAATGTAATTGAGGGTTTCCAACGTCACGTTGGGGTTGCCCTCGCTGGCCAAATCCACAACTTGACCGCCCACCAGACCTTCACCCCCTACCGCTTTACCTAGCCCGGCAACCACCCGCAGCACTCGCTCAGGAGAAGCCCCCTGGGTTTGGGTCGCCACATGTTCAAAGGCGTAGGTGAGCAGAGCATCGCCTGCTAGAATCGCCACGTCGTCGCCGTAGACCTTATGGTTGGTGAGCCGGCCCCGACGGTAGTCATCGTTATCCATTGACGGCAGGTCGTCGTGGATCAGCGACATGGTGTGAATCATCTCCAGGGCACAGGCCGTAGGCATGGCCATTGCTATAGTGCCGCCCACCAGTTCACAGGTGGCCAGGCAAAGAATGGGGCGCAGGCGCTTACCTCCAGCCAGCAGCGAATAGCGCATGGATTCGTAGAGGGTTTCGGGATAGCGCAGGGCCAGGGCCTGGTCGAGGGCGGCTTCTACCTGGGGGCGACGCTCTTTTAGGTAGGCTTCGAGGTCAAAGGGGCCAGCAGCAGCGGGTCTAGAATCGAGGGAGTTGGTTGGCACCATGGCGGCAGGCAGGTTGAAAGGCGACAAAATGAGTTTGAAACTGGATAAGTCCCGCGTCTACAGGCGGTTGCGGTAGCTGGTTACGGTGTTCTCAAGCAGCATGGCCACAGTCATTGGGCCAATGCCTCCCGGCACCGGAGTAATCGCCGAAGCCACCGGCTCTACCGAGGCAAAATCGACATCTCCCACCAGCCGAGCTGAGCCGTCGGGCTGCTCAACCCGGTTAATGCCCACGTCGATGACAACGCCGCCGGGCTTAACGTCAGCCGCTGTAATCATACCGGGACGGCCTACCGCCGCCACTAGAATATCAGCTTGCCGCATCACCGCGGCTAAATCGGGGGTGCGCGAATGAGCCATGGTCACGGTGGCGTTGGCCTCTAGCAGCATCAGGGCCATAGGCTTACCCACCAGAATGCTACGTCCCACCACCACGGCCGTGGCCCCAGCGGGGTCAATTTTAGCAGCCTCTAGCAGTCGCATCACGCCGTAGGGAGTGCAGCTGCGCAGGCCAGGTTCGCCGCGCACCAGCCGGCCTAAATTGATCGGGTGCAGGCCGTCGGCATCTTTGTCGGGGTCGATGGTGTGGAGCAGAGCCACGGCATCGAGGTGGTCAGGCAGGGGCAGCTGTACCAAAATACCGTCCACGTTGGGGTCGGCGTTGAGCTGCTGAATCAGGTCGGCCACCTCTTGCTGAGAGACGGTGGTGGGCAGGTGCTTACCGTAGGAGGCAATGCCCACGCGACTACAAGCCCGCTCTTTGTTGCGCACGTAGGCGGCGCTGGCGGGATTGTCACCCACCATAATCACCGCTAGCCCTGGGGGACGGCGCCCTTGGGCGATGAACGCCTGAACAGCGGTGGCCAGGTCGGTTTGAATTTGGGCCGCTAAGGCTTTGCCGTCGAGCAGTTGGGTCATGGCCGGGTGCGCTAACCTGTATCTCGGGAACGATCGCAGTTGAAACCCTAAGGCAAACTTTGCCCAGGTTGAGGATTCGACGCCTTCTCAGTGTCTCAGATTTTGATCCTCTAAACGTCTGCGATCGCCGCTCAGCGCCTTAAAAAGCTTCTATGGACTACTTAAAGCGTCAGTTTACCTACTATGGAGCGATTGGGTTGGCCCTGGTGGTCGTCACCAGCTGCGGGGCCAGCGTCGATGCCGGGGTGGGCTATTCCCTGCGCGATCGCCTCAGCACCTGGCCCGGCCTCGCCTGGCTTGACCCCGTTACCCCCATAGGCGAAGCCAGCCAGAGCCAAAGCGATATGGTTTATTTAGCTGGCACCGTCGGTCGCCATTTGCCCCTGGTGGGCCAGGGACTGTACGAGCTGGTGGATGACTCGGGCTCCATTTGGGTGCTCAGCGCTGCGGCCCCGCCTCCCCAGGGAGAGCCCATCACCCTGCGGGCCACCATTCGGTATGAGCAAGTTTTGCTGCGCGGCCAAGATATTGGCGAGTACTACGCTGAAGAGTTAGAGCGCCTACCTCAGGAATCTCGATGAAAACTACAGTAACGGCCCGATAGCGTTCTTCTCCGTTGTGGGGCCTGGAAAATGGTAGTCTCTTAGAAATGCTGTGTATAGTCATTCACACTGGTAGGAGAGGATTAGGGTAAATGAAACAACTGGTTGGCCTACTCGTTGCGCTGGCAGTGCTGTTTGGTTGGGTAAGCAGCCCCGCTGTAGCGCAGCCCATCTCTGGGGCAGACCTTCTGAGCGCCCCCTTTGAGGCCACGGCCTGGCTGGCAGAATCACCGCAGAACGCGGTAGACGCCAAGCTCAAGACAGAGTACGGGGCTAAATTAGACCTCAACAACGCCAACGTACAGGGCTTTAGAAAGTTTCCTGGACTGTACCCCACCCTGGCGCGCAAGATTCTACTCAATGCTCCCTACGAGAGCGTTGATGACGTGCTCGACCTGCCGGGTCTGAGCGAGCCTCAGCTTGAGATTCTGCGCAAGAACCTGGATAACTTCACGGTTACTGTGCCTGACTCCGCGTTTGTAGAAGGTGGCGATCGCTTCAACAACGGCGTTTACAAGTAGGCAGCGGGCCATCCCTCTATTTGGCTTAGCTGCCCCCCTTAGTAGCCCTGGTTGGTCAGGTTGGCCCAAGGTCAACGCTGGTTAGCCAGGGTTTTTAGCACCTTACTATTTGAATCATTCTTGGGAGTCGTCTTTGACCCAGCCTGATTTATCGCTGCCTGCGCCGTCCAATCACCCTCCTAACCAGCATTTCGACGTGCTAGTGATTGGGGGAGGTGCTGCCGGGCTTTACTCGGCGCTATCGATTCCGCCCCAGTGGCGCATTGGCCTGGTGACCAAAGATACGCTGTCAATTTCCGCCAGCGATTGGGCCCAGGGGGGTATTGCTGCCGCCATTGGCGTAGACGATGCCGTCTCGCTTCACGTAGCTGACACCTTGGTAGCCGGAGCCGGACTGTGTGATCCTCAATCTGTAGAGCACCTGGCTAGTAAGGCTGCTCCCTGTATTCAGCGCCTGGTGGATCTAGGGGTCGCCTTCGATCGCACCGAGGGCCAGCTGGCCATGACCCTAGAGGCCGCCCACTCGCGCCGCCGCGTGCTCCACGCTGCCGACACTACTGGGCGGGCGATCGTGTCGATTCTGGCCGAGGCGGTGCTCCAGCGGCCCAACATTACCGTGTTTGAAAGCGCCTTCGCTCTCGATCTATGGATGGTTGAAGGCCGCTGCCGTGGCGCATTGGTAGCCCATAGTCAGCAGCTTCAGTGGCTGTCGGCTCAGGCCACGGTGCTAGCTACAGGTGGCGGTGGCCAGGTCTATGCCCAAACGACTAATCCTACCGCCAGCACGGGTGATGGCGTGGCTATGGCCTGGCGGGCTGGAGCCCAGCTGCGCGATCTAGAATTTGTGCAGTTTCACCCCACATCCCTGGCGGAACCGGGGGCACCGCCCTTCTTAATCAGCGAAGCGGTGCGGGGAGAGGGTGCGCATTTAGTCGATCGCCAGGGCTACCGCTTTGCCTTCGACTATCATCCCGACGGCGAGCTGGCTCCGCGCGATGTGGTCAGCCGCGCCATTTTTCACCACCTGCAAAAGACCGGTGACAACCGCGTCTGGCTTGACATGCGGCCCATACCGCCCGATCGCTTGCAGTACCGTTTCCCCAACATTTTGCAGGTGTGCCGCACCTGGGGCATCGACCCCCTCACTGACCCCGTGCCGGTTTCCCCCGCCGCGCACTACTGGATGGGCGGCATCACGACGGATCTTCGCAGCCAAACCACTATTCCAAGCCTTTATGCCGTGGGCGAAAACGCCAGCACCGGGGTCCACGGCGCCAACCGTCTAGCCAGTAACTCTCTGCTGGAATGCCTAGTCTACGGCGCCGAACTGGCCAACCTGCCCCTGCAGGCGGACAGCAAGGTTGATCTTAGCGCCGCCTCAGCAACCTCAGCCCTAGATGAGGCCGCCTTGTGGTCCCAAGACACCGCCGAAGACGCCCTGCTAACGCTTCATCAACAGCGCGAGCAGCTAACCCAGCTGATGTGGGATGCGGCCGCCATCAGCCGCGAGCAGGTGCGGCTGGAGGAGGCGATCGCCGCTCTGAGCCAGTGGCGCACCGAGTGGCAACAGCACCCGTGGCAATCTCTGCACCAGCTGTCGCCCGGCCAGGCCTACTCCTTACCTGACATCGACTGGCCGTTGGTGCGAGCCTGGGGTGAACTGGGCAACCTCTACGACATCGCCTGGCTAATTCTCAACAGCGCCGCCTTTCGCACCGAGAGCCGGGGCGGCCACTTTCGCCAAGACTATCCTCAACCCAGCCCTCAGTGGCAGGTGCATACAGTGGTCGAGAGCGATCGCTGGTATACCTCTTCTCCTGTGGACCAGTAGATGGGTAAGTGGGGAAGCCAGTTTTGAGTGCTTAGTTTTGAGTTTTGAATTTCTGATGTGGGGAAAACATTCAAAACTCAAAACTAACTGGGTTTTACCCACCGCTCCACTACCGCCGCTTCCGCTTCTTGGATCGCTTCCGCTTGCCCTTAGACGCTGAGGATATCCAGTCGGCTACATAGTGGCTCAGGGCCCCGAGTTCTAACCCCACCACTAGGGCCAGCCACCAGGGCCAGTAGGTAACTAATCCCCAGCTGAGCCCGTTGATCAGGTCCTCCCAAGAAAGGGCGGTGCGCTGGGCGCTGTTGAGCAGATTGACGAGCAGCAGCCCGCCCATGCTTACCCATAGCGACAGGTAGAGCACCCGCACCACGGTGCCAATAATCGGCCCGTGGGACCAGTGCGATCGGTGGCGAATGCGGCTCCGGTAGGGGAGCCAGATCCACCGCAGCCAGCCCCAACGTTTGTATTGCACTGAGTGAATATCGAGATCGGGGCCCAGCATCCAGCCGCCTAGCAAAAATCCTAGACAGACCACTGCGGTTAGCTGGCCGCTGAGGGTGACGCGAAAGGCAGCCAACACCACCAGGGGTAAGGCCCAAAGAGTAATGCGATCGTGAGTGCGACCTGAGGACATGGCACAGATGTACCAAGATTTGGCCCTTCTGGCAAGGGGTAAGGGCTCAGCCGCTCAGCTAGGCTGCCGTTGCTCCGGTTACCTGGAGAATCGTGTGAATGAGCACTTCCGCCTCTACCGGCTTGGGCAAATGCTGCTGAAATCCGGTGGATAGGGCTTGGGCCTCGTCAGAAATGCGGGCGTGGGCGGTAATGGCGATCGCCGGAATCTGACCCTGGGGTGCAGGCAGCTGCGTTCTAATCTTCTGCATCAGGGTGTAGCCATCCATATCGGGCATGCTGATGTCGCACAGCAGCACCGCCGGCTGGGTTGTACTCAGCAGGTGAAAGCCCTCCTGCGCGGTGGCCGCCGCCGTGACAACCGCCCCCTGAGAAGCTAGCAGAAAGGTTAGATAATCGCGGGTGTCGGTGTCATCGTCAATGATCAAAATCGCCATATTCGCCAGGGCATGGGGACCAGCCTCGGCAAGCTTGTTTTCTGGCGGCGTGGGGGGCGTGGGGGCAAACGGGGAGGGCACCAGCGGCAGGGCCACGGTAAAGGTGGTGCCTTGATTTACCCCAGGGCTTTCAGCCCAGACATAGCCCTGGTGCTGCTCTACTAGGTAGTAAACAATCGCCAGCCCCAGACCCAACCCTCCCTGGGCGCGGGTGGTACTGCTGTCGGCCTGGCGAAACCGGTCAAAAATGTGGGGCAAAAAGTCGATGTCGATGCCCATGCCCGTATCGCTGATGCGCAGCTGAGCATAGCCTGGCGTATAGGCATCTGGGGGAGTTACTAGGGTCTTGGGCAGGTCGGTCACCATCGAGAGATGCACCTCTACACGCCCCTGATGGGGGGTAAATTTGATCGCGTTGGTGAGCAAATTCCAGACTACCTGCTGCAACCGCAGGGCATCTCCCACAATTTCTAGGCGGGCGGTGTCTTGAACGTTGTCAACTAAGGCAATCGCCTTGGCCTCTGCCGCTGGCCGCACTGTCTCTAACGCCGACTGGGCGATCGCCGCCAGATCTAGCGGCCGGCAGTGGAGCTGTAGCTTGCCCCGCACGATCTGGGACACGTCGAGAATGTCTTCAATGAGCTGTTTTTGAGCAATGGCGTTGCGCTCGATGGTGGCGATCGCGTACGCCGTCTTTTGCGGATCTAAATCGCGCGATCGCAGCAGGTGCGACCAGCCCAAAATCGAATTCAGCGGCGTCCGCAGCTCATGGGACAGGACCGCGATAAACTCATCCTTCATCCGGTTGGCCGTCTCCGCCTCTTGGCGGGCCGCCTGCTCGCGAATCACCTGGGCGTTGGCTGCCTCGGCCTGCTTGCGCTCGGTAATGTCTTCAACGGTGCCTACGTAACCGAGAAACTGCTTTTGCTCCGACACCAGGCGGGCCGAACGCACCGAAACCCAGCGAGAGCCATCATCCCTAGCCTGAACCCGAAACTCCTGGGAATATTCCTGCCCGTCGGCCATGAAAGCGTGCCAGGTCGATTGGGCGATCGCCGAGTCGTCGGGATGCACAGAGCCCAACCAGCTCTGCTCGGGGACGGCGTCGGCTGAGCCACAAATAGATTGATAGCGGGGATTGGTGTAGAGGCAGCGGCCCTCAGTATCAGTGACAAACACCCCCAGCGGCGAACAAGTGCTGAGCAGACGAAACCGCTCTTCACTCATCTGTAGCTCAGTGTTAATTGCCTCTAATTGAGAGGCCTGCTGCTGCAAGATTTCGGTCTTTTGTCGCAGGGCTTCAGTCTTTTTAAATAGCTCAATAAAAATGGTTACCTTTGACAGCAAAATATTGGGTGAAATTGGCTTGATTAAATAATCAACCGCTCCCAGGGCATAGCCCTTGAACATAAACTGTTCGTTGCTGCTAAAGGCGGTGAGAAAAATAATTGGTGTATCGCGCGATCGCTGGCGCTGGCGAATCAGTGTGGCCACCTCAAATCCATCCATCAGAGGCATTTGCACATCCAGCAAAATCACCGCAAAGTCGTCTTGCAGTAGACAGCGCAGCGCCTCTTCTCCCGAGGTTGATTTGACTAAATTGGCTCCCAAATCGCCCAAAATAGCTTCTAGGGCCACCAGGTTTTCGGGCTGATCATCGACGAGGAGAATGTTGACGGTTGCCTCGGTTTGCATCACCAATCTCCTGTCGCGGCGCAGAGGTGAATCAAGCGGGGCGCAATCTGCGAGAGCGGCAATATAGCATCGACGGCGATCGCCGCGATCGCGGCCCTCGGCAGTACCGGGCTCTCCGCCGTGTCTGGGTCTTGCACAATCGTGACCCCGCCCCGCGCCTTCAGGGTGGATAACCCTTTTACTCCATCCTGGTTGGCTCCGGTCAAAATCACACCAATCACACGTTCGTTATAGCTGTCAGCGGCAGACTCTAGCAGCACATCAATTGACGGACGCGCATAGGAAACCGGCTCATCAATAGACAGAGAAAAATATCCGTATTCTACCAGCAAATGATAGTCGGCAGGGGCGAGATAAACATGCCCCGCCTGGATGCGTTCCTTATCTTCAACTTCGTGCACTGGCAAAACCGTAAACTGTTGTAAAAAATTACCCAACCCTTGAGCAGACTCGCGGTGGCGATGCTGCACAACGGCCAGCGCCGCAGAAAAATTTTGGGGAAGGGCACCGAGCAGAGTTTTTAAGGCCGACAATCCGCCTAGGGAAGTGCCAATTACAATCAGTTCATAGGCCACTAATTGCGTCTCCTATACAGCTTTTCGGCTTTTGCCAAGTCATCGTAGGCAGTTTCATACTTAGTGAATCGAATAGTTTCCTGCTTGCCCAAACCAAGAATGCCAAACTTACATAGGCTGTTATAAAACAGCCCATGAACTTGGTTTTGCAGGGTTTGATTAAAGTAGATCAGCACATTGCGACAGATGATCACATTAAACTCATTAAACGAGCCATCGGTTACCAGATTGTGCTCGCCAAAAACCACCCGCTCCCGTAGGGCAGGTCGCAAAATAACGTTGTTGTATTTGGCCGTATAGTATTCCGAAAACGTGCGCAGGCCACCGGCTTTTAAATACAGCTGAGTGTAGTCCTGCATTTGCTTGGAGGGATAGATGCCCTGCCGAGCGATTTGCAAAACCCGGTCATTGGCATCGGTGGCGTAGATGCGGCAGCGGTGGTAAAGCCCTTCCTCCTGCAGCAGAATTGCCATCGAGTAGACCTCCTGCCCGGTAGAGCAGCCCGCGTGCCAAATGCGAAGAAAGGGATAGGTGCGCAGTAGCGGCACCACCTGCTGTCGGAAAGCCACGTAGAAACTTGGGTCCCGAAACATGGCCGTGGTGTTCACAGTTAGACCAAGCAGCAGCCGCTCGGCACAGGCGCGATCGGTCAGCACCTGTGCCCGCAACTCGGCTACGGTGGCGATTTCTTCAGTTTTGAGAAAGCTTTGAATGCGGCGCTTGAGGGAGGCAGAAGCATAGTTGCGAAAATCGTAGCCATACCGATGATACAGCCCTTCAATAAGCAAGTGAACGTCCAAATCGTCTGGTTTCAAAATCGTCGCCAGCACCCCATAGCCCGTTCAAACCACCTATTCAGAGCTGTTGTCAGAAGTATGCCATCTCAACCCAAATCGCTCTTTTAGGCTGGCCAAAGCTTGGCTTATTGTTACCCAGTTTTCCCTCTGAAACGTATGTCAAAGGGGAGATCTTGGCAGCGATCGCCACTACTGGTACAGCCACAGGCGCAGCAGCGTCAACAGCTGCTCGGTGTCAACGGGCTTGGTGATGTAGTCGGAGGCTCCGGCTTCGATGCACTTCTCGCGATCGCCCTGCATAGCCTTGGCGGTCAAGGCAATGATTGGCAGCGATCGAAACTGCTCCTGTTTACGGATCAGCCGGGTGGTTTCGTACCCGTCCAGCTCTGGCATCATCACATCCATCAGCACGAGGCCGACATCGGTATTGGCACGCAAGGTTTCGATGCCTTCGCGCCCGTTCTCGGCAAACACCACGGTCATATCGTACTGTTCTAGCAGGCTGGTGAGGGCAAAAATATTGCGCACGTCATCGTCAATGATCAGCACTTTTTTGCCCGCCAGGGCTGGGTCGCTGTGCTGCAATCGCTCCAGCATTTGCTGTTGCCCCGGCGGCAGATTGGCCTGTACCCGGTGCAGAAACAGGGCCGTTTCATCCAGCAGCCGCTCGGGCGATCGCACGTCTTTAACGATGATGGTTTCAGCCAGGCGGCGCAGCTGGGTTTCCTCTGCCTCAGTCAAGTCTTTGCCGGTATAAACAATAATCGGCAGCCTCACTAGGGCTGGGTCTTGCTTGATCTGCTCCAGCAGATCAAACCCGTTCATGTCGGGCAGGCCCAGGTCGAGCACGATGCAGTCGCAGGGCTGGGCGCGCAGGGTCTCTAGGGCGGCAGCACCGGTGTGCACGGCGGTGCTGGTGACATCGCCACCGCCAATCAGCTCAATAATGCTCTGGGCCTGCACCGGGTCATCTTCAATCACCAGCAGGTAGCGCACCCGGCGCTCTACAAACTGTTTGATGTCGATTAGAGTCTGGGTCAAAATTTCCGGCGCTACAGGCTTTTGAATATGGGCGATCGCCCCCATCTGAAATTCCTGCTGCTGCTCGTCGTTGATCGTCAGAATGTGGACCGGAATGTGGCGAGTGGTGGGGTTGTGCTTCAGCTGTTCAAGCACCGTCAGACCGTCCATATCGGGCAGGTGCAGATCGAGGGTAATAGCATTGGGCACAAACTGCTGGGCCAGCGCCAGGCCGGTCTGTCCCTGGAGCGCAATCAACACCTTAAATCCCTGCCCCCGCGCCATATCTAATAAAATGCGGGCAAAGTTAGGATCATCTTCAATTACCAGCAGCACTCGCTCGGCTGCGTTTTGCCTCCCTGGCAACAGTCGCGATCGATCGTCCTCCAAGTTGCCCGGTAGGGGCGGCAGTGCGTCCCCACTTGGGGCAGGGGCCACAACTGGGGCTAGCTCAGGGGTTGCAGAGCGGCGGTCTTGGGAAGCTAATTTTGTTCCCTCACGCTGGGCTCTGATCTGAAGCACTTCCCCATCGGTCGAGGGGGCAACGTAGCGGAGGGGTAGGTACAGGGTAAAGGTGCTGCCCTGGTCAGGCTCACTTTGCAACTCCAGGGTACCCCCGAGCAGCTGGGCTAGCTGTAGGCTGATCGATAGCCCCAACCCAGTACCGCCATAGCGGCGGCTGGTGGTGCCATCGGCCTGCTGAAACGCTCCAAAAACGGTGTACTGCTTTTGGGGTGCAATGCCAATGCCGGTATCGGTAACCGCAAAGGCCACCCGCTCCTCGGCTACCGGAAAGATATCCACCGTGACCCGGCCCTGCTCTGTGAACTTGATGGCATTAGAGATCAGGTTTTTGAGCACCTGCTGTAGCCGCCGAGGGTCGGTGGCCAGGGTAGTGGGCAAACCCTCATCCACGACAACCTCAAATCGCAGCCCCTTGCTGGCGGCGGTGGGCTGAAACGTGCGCTCTAGCTCAAACTGAATCGCCGTAAAGGCCAGCGATTCGATCACTACCTCCATGGTCCCCGACTCAATTTTGGCCATGTCGAGAATGTCGTTGATCAGCGAGAGCAAGTCTGCGCCGGCAGAGTGGATCGTGCGGCTATAGTCAACCTGCTTCTCGGTCAGGTTGCCGTCGCTGTTGTCGCTGAGCATCTTGGCCAAAATCAGCAGGCTGTTCAGGGGTGTCCGCAGCTCGTGGGACATGTTGGCCAAAAATTCTGATTTATAGCGCGACGACTGGGCCAGCTGGCCAGCCTGATCTTCTAGCTCCTGGCGGGCCAGCTCAATTTCTTGGTTTTTGCGCTCTACCTGCTGCTTCTGGGTTTCCAGCAGCTCTGCTTTCTCCTCCAGCTCCTCGTTGAGCTGCTGCAGCTCTTCGTTCGACTGCTGCAATTCTTCCTGCTGCTGCTGCATCTCCAGCTCTGACTCCTGCAGCGACTGGGTGCGCTCTTCGAGCAGCTGATTGCTCTGCAACAGCTCCTGCTGCTGCTGGCGCAGTTCTTCGGTCAGCACCTGCGATCGCTCTAGCAGTCTCTGGGTTTGCATGTAGGCGGCGATCGCGTTGATCATCACCCCGGTCAAGTCGCTGGCCTCATCCAAAAAGGCTAGCTGTAGGTTGTCAAAGCGGTGGAAAGACGCCAGTTCTAGCACCCCCTTCACCGCATTCTCAAACATCAGGGGCAGCACCACAATCGTTAGGGGCGGTGCCGAGCCTAGCCCAGAGCGAATCTGAATGTAGTCCTCGGGCACCTGAGTGAGCACAATGCGCCGCTTTTCTAAAGCGCACTGCCCCACCAACCCCTCCCCCAGGTCAAACGCGTTCGACAGGTGCTTGCGCTCCTGGTAGGCATAGCTGCTCAACAGCTTGAGCCGAGGTGGTTGGCTGGTAGAGTCCAACAGGTACAGCACCCCCTGCTGTGCGTCTACCAGGGGCGCCACATAGGTCAACATCAGCTCTGCTACGGTTTCGAGACTGCGCTGACCCTGCAACTGCTGAGACAAATCCGCCAGGTTAGACTTCAGCCAGCGCTGCTCTTCGTTCGCCCGAATCGTCTCCCGCAGGTTGGTCACCATTTGACTGAAGGTGCGGGTCAGAATGCCGGTCTCGTCTTGGGAGTTGCTGTCCGGTAGGGAGACGGACAAATCGCCGTCAGCCAGCCGTTCTGCGGTATTAGAGAGTCTGCGCAGGGGGTCAGAGATGTTGCGCGATAGCCACCATCCCACCAGCGACAGCACAACAAACGAGATTGGAATGCCAAAGGCGATCGTGTAGAGCGTCTGCTGCGAAGAGATCTGGGCCTGGCTGGCCCGCGCCTTAAGCATTTTCTCCTCTAGCTCAATCAGCTCCGCAATTTGGGCGCGGATCTGATCCATGAGCAGCTTGCCGCGATCGGTCAGAACATAGGCCTGTGCCGCCGCAAACCCCCCAGTGTTTCGCAGTTCAATACCCTCCGCTAGTCGGGCCAGCCTGGCATCAATTAACGGTTGAAGATTAGCTAGGCGACCCTGAAGGAGCGGGTCGTCGTCGGTGAGCAGCACCAGGGACTCGTACTGGTCGTCAATCTCCATCAGCGCACTATTGTAGGGTTCTAAATACTGAGGTTGGCCGGTAATCAGATAGCCTCGCTGGCCAGTTTCGGCGTTGATCAGCTCAGTTTTTAGCCCGTTGAGATAGCCCAAAATTTGGTATGACTGCTTTTCCCGCTCGGCACTACGAATTAGGCTGGTGGTAGTGCGGTAAGCAATGGCACCTAGCACAGCCAAGAGCGTTAGCCCCAGGGCAAACCCTGCCCCAATGCGTGTGCCAATTTTGAACCGATTTGCCATAGCGTGTCATCACCAAGCTAATGCACTACTGCGAGGAATTGCCGGAGGCGCTTTGCTGCTTGGGTCAAGGCCCAAGCAGTCCTAGGGTTCAATTCACCATCCACACTGTAATCTTTGCACCTCTTACCCTGGCATCCGCTCTTTAGGGACCGGTTTCCCTGAATCTGACGAGTAGCCCTCACCTCACCCGACTAGGCCATCAATAGTTAAAGGCTCCAGGGCTTTTAGAAAAGCCTGGAGCCTTGATTTAGGCGATCGCCTCCATCCCAGAGGTAAATCTAGAACTCTTAACCCAGCAGTGCCTTGGCCCGGCTGACTACGTTCTCGACCGTGAAGCCAAACTTCTCCATCACCAGGTCGCCAGGGGCAGAAGCCCCAAAGCGATCAACGCCAATCACGTCGCCTTCGGCACCCACGTAGCGGCACCAGCCCATGGTGATGCCCGCTTCTACTGCCAGGCGCTTGGTCACTGCCTTAGGCAGCACTGACTCCTGGTAGGCGGCATCTTGGATGTCAAACAGTTCCCAGGAAGGCATAGAAACTACGCGCACCTTGGTACCAGCGGCCCGCAGTTCCTGAGCGGCATTGACGCAGAGGCTAACTTCGCTGCCCGTGCCAATCAAAATTAGGTCGGGAGTGCCGTCACAGTCGTCGACGGTGTAGGCCCCTTTGGCCACGCCTTCGATCGAAGAGCCAGGCAGGTTAGGCAGGTTTTGACGGCTAAAGGCCATCAGCGTGGGGGTCTTGCGATGCTCCACGGCGATCTTGTAGGCCCCAGAGGTTTCGGTGCCGTCGGCAGGGCGAATCACGATCAGGTTGGGAATGGCCCGCAGGGAGGCAATGGTTTCTACCGGCTGGTGGGTGGGGCCGTCTTCGCCCAGACCGATGGAGTCGTGGGTCATAACGTAGATCACCCCGGCCTGGGAAAGGGCCGACAGGCGAATCGCCGCCCGCATGTAGTCGGCAAATACCAGGAAGGTAGCGCAGTAGGGAATCAGGCCCGAGTTGTGCAGGGCAATGCCGTTGCAGATTGCGCCCATGCCGTGCTCGCGTACGCCAAAGCGCAGGTTGCGGTTTTCGTAGGCTCCTTTCTGGAAGCTGCCGGAGATTTTTAGTTCGGTCAGGTTCGAGTGGGTGAGGTCAGCAGAGCCACCGATCAGCTCGGGGATGGCTGGAGCCAGGGCGTTAAGGGTAACTTCGGAGTTCTTCCGAGTGGCCAAAGCCTTGTCTTCGGGGGTGTAGGTGGGCAGAGCATCGGCCCAGCCGTCGGGCAGCTGGCCGGAGAGCATGCGCTCAAACTCGGCGGCCTCGGCGGCGTACTTGGTGCGGTAGGTAGCGAGGGTTTCTTCCCATTCGGCCTGCAGGCTAGCGCCGCGCTCAACCGCTTTGCGCATGTGGTTAAGGGCATCTTCGGGCACTTCGAAGTCGCCGTAGCTCCAGCCCAGGTTTTCACGGGTGAGCTTGATCTCGTCGCCGCCCAGGGCCGCACCGTGAACCCCAGCGGTGTTTTGCTTGTTGGGAGAACCGTAGCCGATGGTGGTGGTGACTTTGATCATCGAAGGGCGATCGCTAACGGATTTAGCTTCTTCGATCGCCTTAGCGATGGCGTCTAAATCGGTGTTGCCGTTCTCCACGTGCACCACGTGCCAGCCGTAGGCCTCAAAGCGCTTGCCCACGTCTTCGGTGAAGGAGATATCAGTGGAGCCGTCGATGGAGATGTGGTTGTCGTCATAGAGGGCGATCAGCTTGCCCAATCCCAGGTGACCCGCTAAGGAGCAAGCTTCGCCAGAAACCCCTTCCATGTTGCAGCCGTCGCCCAAGATCACATAGGTGTAGTGATCCACTAGGGTGGCATCGGGCTTATTGAACTTGGCAGCTAGGTGAGCCTCGGCCATCGCCAAACCCACGGCGTTGGCAATGCCCTGGCCCAGAGGACCGGTGGTGACTTCAATGCCGGGGGTTTCAAAGTTCTCGGGGTGGCCTGGGGTGCGAGCGCCCCACTGGCGGAACTGCTTAATGTCATCCAGCGTCACACTGTCAAAGCCGCTCAAGTAGAGCAGGGCATATTGCAGCATGCAGCCGTGACCCGCCGACAGCACAAAGCGATCGCGGTTAAACCACTGGGGGTTTTTGGGGTTGACCCGCAGAAACTTATCCCACAGCACATAGGCCATGGGCGCAGCTCCCATGGGCAGACCGGGGTGGCCAGATTTGGCCTTTTCTACCGCATCAATCGCTAAGAAGCGAATGGAATTAATACAGAGTTCTTCCAGGGATTGGGTTGCAACAGCCATAGGTTCAACAGCTTAACGACGGTTTTTTGAAGCAGCAGCACGCAGCACTAGGACTAGCCCAGGGGCTAACAAAGTTATCGGCTTAAATCGATCAAGACCCCACACACAGCCTTGCCTTTCAGCAGACCCCGCAACCAGACGATTGTCAATACCCTCTGGCTAGGCAAGGCACAAAGCTCAAGTGCCGAACGGCACAGATTTTAGGTCATTATACCTATCAATCGATTCAATCCGTAGCTCTAGCTACGGTATTTCTTAAACACTAGGGTAACGTTGTGGCCTCCAAAGCCAAAGGAGTTGGAAATCGCCACATCAATCGGCATGGGGCGACTCTGGTTGGGAATATAGTCGAGGTCGCAGTCGGGGTCGGGGTCGTGGAGGTTGATGGTGGGGGGGGCGATGTCGTTGGCGATCGCCAGACAGGTTGCCACCGCCTCAATCCCCCCGGAGCCTCCCAGCAGGTGCCCAGTCATCGACTTGGTCGAGCTCACCGCCACCTTATAGGCCACATCCCCCAAGGCGGTTTTGATCGCCTGGGTTTCGGTAGGGTCATTGGCCCCCGTACTGGTGCCGTGGGCATTGATATAGCTAATGTCACTTGGCGAAATGCCCGCGTCCTTCAGGGCTAGCTGAATACAGCGAGCTGCCCCTATCCCACCGGGCACTGGCGACGTCATGTGGTAGGCGTCACAGGTCATGCCGTAGCCGACGATTTCACCGTAGATCGTCGCTCCTCGGCTCAGGGCATGCTCTAGTTCTTCGAGAATGAGGATGCCGCAGCCTTCGCCGATCACAAAACCGTCGCGGGTTTTGTCAAAGGGGCGGCTGGCGGTAGTGGGGTCGTCATTGCGGGTGGAGAGGGCGCGGGCCGAGGCAAAGCCTGCCACCGACAGGGGCGTGACTGCTGCCTCGGTGCCACCACAGATCATCGCCTGGGCGTAGCCGTGCTGAATCAGCCGAAAGGCGTCGCCAATGGCGTTAGACCCAGCGGCGCAGGCGGTGACGGCACAGGTACTTGGCCCCTTGGCACCGGTATGGATGGCGGTTAACCCCGCCGCCATGTTGGCAATCATCATCGGAATCATGAAGGGGCTACAGCGGCTAGGGCCCCGATCGAGATAAATTTCCTGCTGGTCTTCTAAAACCTTGAGGCCACCGATGCCAGAACCAATACAGGTACCAATCTGTTCAGCATTGAGATCGGTAATGGTGAGCCCCGAGTGCTCAAGGGCGCGCTGACCAGCAATCACCGCAAACTGGGAGAAGCGATCCATGCGCCTGACTTCTTTCTTGTCGAGAAAGTCGCCAGGGTCGAACCCCTTAACCTCCGCCGCAATTTGCGACGCATGCTGGGAAGGGTCGAAGTGGGTAATGCGCGCCGTGCCGCTGCGCCCAGCTACTAGCCCAGCCCAGTACTCCTCCAGGTTGTTACCAATGGGGGTAATGGCATCCATGCCAGTCACCACAACGCGCTTTGAGTCAGAGTTTGCCATAGCCAAATTTCAGGTAAACCAGGTCGAGGTTAAGGGGGGCCGGGCCGGCCAACTGTAAAACCGATCGCATGGGGGGCACCCCTCGGCTCCCCCCATAGCTATCAGTACAGGCACTACCCTATTCCCAGGCTAACTACTGGGATTGGGAATGGCCTAGGCGGCTTTGTCTTCGATGAAATTGACGGCATCCTGCACGGTGGCAATGCCCTCTGCCGCTTCGTCAGGAATTTCGATGCCAAATTCTTCTTCCAGAGCCATCACCAGCTCTACGGTATCGAGAGAATCGGCGCCCAGGTCGTTGGCGAAGCTAGCTTCGGGCTTCACGTCAGCCTCTTCAACCCCTAGCTGCTCGCTGACAATCTTTTTGACCTTTTCAAAAGTCTCTGCGCTCATGATCTCCAACGCCTCGTTAAGTACGGAATTAATCGACAACAAAAAACCTTATCACCCTGCGACCCCATCGAGACGAATATCTGACGTCAAGCCCCAGCATAAGGTCGCTCAATTTTGGCCATCGTCCCTCGAGCAAAGTCGGAAGGGAAATGTTTCAGAATTTCTGACTTCGACAGTGCTTGGCCAGCTACAGTTACCAATTTTGAGCATCCCTCCATAATATCGGAAAAAGAACCCTACCAAAAATCTGTCGCCCGGTAGCCGAGTTCCTCTAGCATAGAGCGCAGCAGCGGCAGGCTGAGACCAATGACGTTGGTGTGGCAGCCCTCAATTTTTTCGATCAGCAGCCCCCCTTTGCCGTCAATGGAAAAGGCCCCAGCGCAGGCCAAGGGCTCTCCCGAATTGACGTAGGCCACAATTGTGGCATCGTCAACCTCAGAAAAGTAAACGCGGGTAGCGGCGCTGCGCACCAGAATTGAGCCACTGGGGGCAATTAGGGCGTGGCCCGTATGAATCTCGCAGGACTGGCCCCGCATCGCTTGCCACCGGGCGATCGCATCTTCTCGGTCTTTGGGCTTGCCATAGATTTTGCCCCGAAAGGCCATCACCGAGTCGCACCCTAGCACCAGGGCACTGGGAAACTGAGGCGCAACTGATTCAGCTTTGCAGCGAGCTAGCGTGGCCACATATTTAGGCGGGTCAGTGACAGCGACTTGATCTTCGTCAAAGTTGCTGGGGCAGACAAAGGGGTGAATGCCTGCCCCAACCAGCAGCAGGCGACGGCCCTTCGAGGCTGAAGCAAGAACAAACTGGGGGCGAGGGGAAGTAGGCATGGCTAACTGTGACGGCAATTGAAAGGAGTTATTCCAGGATAGAGACCCCCCAGGGCTTTTATGCTACAGAGCGTTTGCCGTTGAGATTTTCCCTACCCGCTAGACAAAGGGAGGAAACAAGAGCACAGCTTCTACAGCAGGGGCGTGGGAAAGGTTGGCGCACTGTGTATCGGCTGTGTCGGCCAGTTGAAGTATCCCCCTGTCAACCGTGCCCTTGCTGCCCGGTTGACAGAGGGAATAGGCCTAGGACACCTTAAACGAGGCCACCGACTGCTTCATCAGGTCGCGGACTTTATCCCAGCGGCCTTCGTCGGTAGAGGCGTTGAAGGTGTAGAGCTTGCCTCGGCGCACAATGGCGCTGGCTAGGTTGTGGCGCGGCCCGGCTGGCAGATCGGCCAGGTATTCCAGAATGTAGTAGGTCTTGTCATCGGCAGTGTCAATGCGCTGGGCACTGAGCAAATCGACGTTGCTATCATCCCCTGCTAGGGCGCTGAAGCTTTTAGAGAGTTTATAGCCCACTTCGGTGGGGGTGCCGAGCGCATCAAGGTCTTTGCCCTCGGGCACTTCGCTGATCACCACGCTGATGTTTTCGGTCTCGTGAATGATGTCATGAAAGACGATTTCGGCGGCACCGGGCACTTTGACCTCAACCCAGCCGGTAGGGTACATAAACTCGTAGCCCGAATATTGGTCGGCGTAGGCCTGAAGACCACCGCCGCCACCCACACAGCTCTGAAGGGTGACAGCAAAAACAATCAAAAGCACTGTGGTCAGCCGCTTCAGCATGGGTCAATATCCTCGGATCTTGATTATCAATAATAATTAATTGTCTCACACGGGCTGCTTAAGCCGGCTTCTGAAAAAACAGCAGGTGCTGCTCGGGTAGGCGGTCATCGGTCTTAACCCAGTTCAGGCCAACAGCGGCCATTTCGCGGCGCACCTGGGCAACGCTCATCTTGTGCAACCGCTTGATCATAACCATGGGGTTTTCGGCTTTGTACTCCGCCAGCACGACTCGTCCACCGGGCTTGAGGGCGGATACAACACCCTCCATGACCTCGCGAGGGCTGGCAAACTCGTGGTAAGCATCGACCATTAGCGCTAGGTCAATAGAGCCAGGCGGCAGATTCGGATTATCGGGCTGGCCCAACACTGGCTCTACATTCTCGATGCCCTTAGCCTCTAGCTCGGCCTGGAGCATGGCCAGCATTTCAGGCTGAATATCCACGGCCAGCACCTTTCCTTGGGGCACCAGGGGGGCAATGCGACGGGCGAAATAGCCAGTGCCTGCGCCCACATCGGCCACGATATCGGTGGGGGAAAGATCAAGGGCGGCGATCGCTGCCTGGGGTCGTTCTTGCAGTACTCGACTGGGGCGATCGAGCCAGCCAGCCCCCTGGTGGCCCATGGTCTGGGCAATTTCCCGGCCCAGGTAAACCCGGCCAATGCCGTCGGTACTGGGGGTCACCGTTTGATACTCGGTACTAGCCTGGAGCGTGGCCGTTCCGCAGGCGGTTAGCCCCCACAGCACAGCGACCAACACCAGGCAGCGCAGGGTGAATGCCATTTGGCTGAGAAGCTTGCGCCCGGTGGGCTGGGCTAGAGAAGGGCGACCTATCATAAAACAGCTACTGAACAACAAGACTTTCCCACTCGGACATCAACCATTAGTAACTAGGCTTCTACCGGAGCGGGAGCCGGTTCTAGCAGAGTAACCAACGCCAAATTCACTTGGTCTTCAGTGGGCTGGCTGAGTTCGGCGCGTATGTTAGGGCCAAAGAACGACTCAATTTTGGCTTTCTTCTCCACCCAGGTAGAAAAAGGCACCATGGATGAGTCAAACTCCAGCACCAGAGCATAGTTGCCGTCGACCTCGGTCTCATGCAGCCCGCTGAGTTCAGGACACTCCTGCCCTGAGGGGCTCAGCCCTAGCTTTTGTAGTGCGACATCGAGGTGGGCTTCCTGGCCGTAGCGGTAGCGGGTCACGTCGAGGCGCACCTGATTTTGAGTAGAGGTAGCCTGCTCTTCGCGCAGCTTTGTCACCTCCGGCGAGGTGGGCTGGGTATAGGGCACAGGCTCCAGCTCAGCGGCCCGCAGCGCTAACCCGCCCAGCAATACAGGAATGCCGTAGAAGAAACCGACCAGGTTGAGGGTGGAGTTGTCTTGAAAGTAGGCTACAAACCCGACGATGGTGAGCACCCCGCCCACCGCCAGCAGCACCAGACTCAGGTTAATTCGCCCCAACTTAATTCGCCCCAGCATACAACCCTCGGTGGAAAGATTACTTCTGACTATCATGCCGCCTTGTGGGTGAGAAAGGTAGGGAGGGGGCGGATAGTGGGCGGGTGGGCGAGTGGATGGGTGGATGTGTGGATAGGTGGATGAGTTGGGCACCTACCCGCCTACCCATCCACCCGCCTACCCATCCACCCATCCCCATCCCGCTACAAAGTTGTTTATGCTGTCGAAGGATAACCTAGGCCACAATCTTCAGGGGGACGTTATGGAACTGCAGATGATTCGCGATCGCATTGCCACCATTCGCTCTAAGCGAGAGGCGCTAATTCAGTTGCTGGAGCAGCCTGATCTCGGCACCCTGCGCATCGACGTTAACCAGGCGATCGAGGAAATGGACGATCTGCTAGAAGAATTTGACCGTACCTTTCCGGTGGGATGATAGGTTGAGATTTGGATTGCAATTCGCCCTATCCCGGTTTAGAGACTGAGTTTTGCCGGTAGGAAAGCTCAAGGGTCTGACATGGACTGGCGACTGTTCTTTCAACTACTCACCTAAACTTCCGTCAACTTGCTATGGCCACCAGCTACTCTGTCGAAATTCATCACCAGGGCACCACTCAAACCATTACCGTTCCGGAAGACCAAACTATTCTGGCGGCGGCCCACGCGGTGGGGCTAGACTTGCCGACCTCCTGTGGAGCGGGGGTGTGCACGACCTGCGCTGCTTTAGTGCTAGAGGGCGAGGTCGATCAGAGTGAAGGCATGGGGGTGAGCACCGAACTGCAGGCTGAAGGCTACGCGCTGCTGTGCGTCGCCTTCCCGCGCTCAGACATCAAGCTTGAGACTGAGAAAGAAGATATTGTCTACCAAAAACAATTTGGCCAGGGTTAGACCGTAGGGTGGGCAATGCCCACCATTAAGCTGGTTTCTGAAAGCAGTTATCCCCTCCTACTTGGGGTTCTTCTGTCTCCGCAATGCTTTAGCGCTGGGCACTGCCCACCATACACAAGGCAAAATCGCTCTTTTTTGGGTAAATGATGGCGTTAGCCACTCACTTTATTACTCTGAACATCAATCTGGGAGATGCTCAGGAGGACCTAGTGGGGATGATTGAAGCGGCCCTGGCTAAGCGGGGCGAACCCCTGCGCTGGGCGATTACTCAAGTAAACCCAGCTACTCAAACCGCTACGGTGGAAGCGGTAGTCACTACGCAAGCCTAGTCTGAGCTGCTATGAATGCCAATCCGAGTCGGCGTCCTTATACTGCGGTGCTGGTGGTGCCCACTGGCATTGGGGCAGCGGTGGGCGGCTATGCGGGGGATGCGCTGCCGGTGGCGCGGGCGATCGCCTCAGTAGTCGATACCTTAATCACCCACCCCAACGTGATGAACGGGGCGCAGCTCTACTGGCCGCTGCCCAACGCCTGCTACGTCGAGGGCTACGGGCTAGATCAGTTTGCTGCTGGGCGCTGGGGATTGCGCCCGGTGCATCGCAATCGCATTGGCCTGGTGCTGGATGCGGCGATTGAAGATGACCTGCGCTGGCGACATCTGCAAGCGGCGGATGCGGCTCGGGCCACCTTGGGCTTAGATTTGACCGATTACGTTGTTACCGATGCACCCTTGGGGGTGGAGCTGCGAAGGGCGGCATCGGGAGCAACCTGGGGCACAATTGGTCGGCCCGACAGTTTGCTGCGGGCGGCAGAGCGGGCGATCGCCGCTGGAGCCAATGCGATCGCCGTAGTAGCCCGCTTTCCTGAAGACACCGATGCTGAGACCCTGCAAGACTATCGCCAGGGCCACGGCGTAGACCCCTTGGCGGGAGCCGAGGCGGTGATTAGCCATCTGGTGGTGCGCACCCTGCAAGTGCCTTGCGCCCACGCCCCAGCCCTGAGCCCGCTGCCGCTAGATCCGTCGATTTCGCCAAAGTCTGCGGCCGAGGAACTGGGCTATACGTTTTTGCCCTGTGTGCTGGCGGGGCTGAGCCGAGCGCCACAGTTCGTGACCGGGCCAACCCTGGGACAGTCCGGCCCCACTCTCTGGGCTGACCAGGTTGACGCCATTGTGGTGCCTGCCAGCGCCTGCGGGGGCAGTGCCCTGCTGAGTCTAGGGCGGCGATCGCTGGCGATCGCCGTCGAAGCCAACTCCACCGCCCTCGATGTCAGCCCCGAAGCTCTCGGCATACCGGCGGTGCGGGTGTCGTCTTACCTAGAGGCGGTGGGGCTACTGGCGGCCCATCGGGCGGGCGTACATCCTCAAGCGCTGACCGCCCAGGTGCCGCAAATTCAGGCTTTGGGCTCTCTCCAAGCGGGTTCTTCCTTTGGGCAGATAGAAAACATCTCTCCAGTTTCTACAATTTCACCTGGAGGAGGTTGAGCGGGCCTAACATCCTACTGTCAATCTATTGTGGAAAAAAGGCTACCGATCGCCCATGGTATCAACCCCCTAGGGGCACGCCTTGGTGCCACCGCTAATGCGATTGAACCTCCGCTATCGTCGCAGGAGCATGTCATGACAAAGCGTACCGTCAACGTTCTGCTCGTCGAAGACGATGAAGTGGATGTAATGAACGTTCAGCGGGCCTTCAAGCGCAACCGCATCGAGAATCCTCTGTATGTCGCTAACAACGGGCTGGCAGCGCTCAACATGCTGCGCGGTAGCGACTCTAGTCCACCGTCAGTGCCAGAGCATCGCCGTCTGGTGCTGCTCGATATCAACATGCCCAAAATGAACGGGCTAGAGTTCCTGCAAGAACTGCGTCAGGATGAATCGCTGAAGTCTACGCCAGTCGTCGTACTGACCACCTCTGATGCCGACCAAGATCGGCTTGAGGCTTACCGATTGAACGTAGCCGGATATATCTTAAAGCCAGTCACCTTTGCTACCTTTGCAGATGTGGTGGCGGCTCTCAACCAGTACTGGGCGTTGTGTGAGATTCCATAACCAGACCTACTGGAATCCGCCATGGGTAGCAGAATCAGGTACTGAGCGGATGGGCAAAGTGCTAGAAATTTTGTTAGTGGATGACGATGCTGTCGATCGCATGGCCATCTGCCGCGCTCTAGCTCGTGCCGACTTACCAGTTGAAGTCACTGAGGTAACCAGTGCCGAGCAGGCGATCGCCAACCTCAAAAGCCGTACCTACGACTGCGTTTTTCTAGACTACCGCCTGCCCGAGCAAGACGGTCTGTCGCTGATCCGTCAGTGGCGGGCCGAGGGTGTAAGCATTCCGCTGGTGGTGCTGACTGGCCAGGGCGATGAGCAAATTGCCGTCGACCTGATGAAGGCTGGCGCTAGCGATTACCTCGTTAAGACCCGAGTGTCGCCCGATCGCCTAGCGCTGCTGCTGCGCAATGCCCTGCGCATGTACGAAGCGGAGCGGCGAGAGGCCAAAGTTATGGCCCAGCTTCAGCAAACCAACAAGCTGCTCACCCAGCAAAACGAAGAGTTAGAGCGCCAGCGTCGCTACATTGAAGACCAGAACCTCAAGCTGCTAGAGGCCTACCGGGTTAAGTCTGAGTTTTTGGCCACTATGTCCCACGAGCTGCGTACGCCGCTGAACGCGATCTTGGGGTTTTCGCAGATTCTCGATAGCCAGTCGAAGGGGCCTCTAACCTCCCATCAAGCCGAGATGATCAAGCGCATTTTCACCAACGGCAAGAACTTGCTCAACCTGGTGAACGACATTCTTGATCTCTCTAAGCTAGAGGCCCAGCGGCTGACGCTGAACCTGACCCAGGTGAATCTCCACAACCTGGTGCAGACGACGTTGTTAGACTTGCGATCGCTGGCTGACGGCAAAGCCCTCACCTTAAAAAGCACCCTCCAGCTCAATAACCCCATAGTGGTGAACGACGAACACCGGCTGCGCCAGGTGCTCACCAACCTGGTATCCAACGCCATCAAGTTTACCGATCGAGGCCAAGTGCACATCACCCTCACAGAGACAGCCTCTGATCAGATTTCTCTCACCGTGGCCGATACCGGCATTGGCATTGCCGAAGAGCAGTTGCCCCACATTTTTGAGGCGTTTCGCCAGGTTGACCAAACCATTCGTCGCCAGCGCCCCGGCACCGGGCTGGGATTGGCCATTGTCCAGTCGCTGGTTGGCATCATGGGCGGCACCATTGTCGTCAACAGCAAGCAGGGGCAGGGAACAACCTTTGTCGTCACGCTGCCTCGGCAAATTTCACTGCCGCCAGAAACCTTTAGCCTAGATACTGATCTAGCTGCTCAACCGCTGACCCTGAGCCTACACACGGAGTAAGATAGGGCCAGGTCTGCCAAAGAGGGGTTCAAAGCATGGACGAACACCCCAGCGGTTTGGGATCTAAAGCATCTATCCACCCTGAGTAAAGCCACCATCCATTTACGGTGGCAACGTGGGAAAATAAGGTTCGCATTTTTGGAAAATTGCCTGTGAAAGCTCTTGTGGTCGGCAGCGGTGGCCGTGAACATACCCTGGCCTGGTCGCTGCTGCGATCGCCCAAAATTACTGAGGTGGTCTGCGTGCCGGGCAACGGCGGCACCGCTACCCTACCCCACTGCCGCAACCTGGCCATGGCCGCCACTGACTTTGAGGGCATTGCTCGCTTTGCCCTGGTCAACAACCTAGAGCTGGTTGTGGTTGGCCCCGAACAGCCTCTGGCCGAGGGAATTACCGACTATCTGCAAGAGCAGGGACTCAAGGTATTTGGCCCCTGCCGAGCGGGGGCGCAGATTGAGGCCAGCAAGGCCTGGGCCAAGGCGCTGATGGTTGAGGCGGGCATTCCCACCGCCAAAGCCGAGGTTTTTGAAAAAGAAGCGGCCGCCCTGGCCTACCTAGAGCAGCAGGGTGCCCCGATCGTGGTGAAGGCTGACGGGCTAGCGGCGGGCAAGGGCGTCACTGTGGCCCACACCCTAGATGAGGCCACTCAAGCCGTCAAAGATGCGTTTAGCGGCAAGTTTGGGATCGCCGGCCACCAGGTGGTGATCGAAGAATTTATGACCGGCCAGGAGGCTTCGGTCTTGGCCATCACCGATGGGCATACCATTCGCCCCCTGGTGCCTGCCCAAGACCACAAGGCCATTGGCGAGGGCGACACCGGCCCCAACACGGGCGGCATGGGAGCCTATGCCCCTACTCCGGTGGTGACCCCTGCCATTATGGAGCGGGTGCAAAAGGAGGTGCTAGAGCCGGCGATCGCTACCCTGCGCCGTCGCGGCATCGACTATCGCGGCATTCTCTACGCGGGGCTGATGATTACGCCTGAGGGCGAGCCCAAAGTGGTGGAGTTTAACTGTCGCCTAGGCGATCCCGAGACCCAGGCCGTGCTGCCCCTGCTCGAAACTCCGCTGGAGCAGGTGATGCTCGCCTGCATTGAAGGGCGGCTCGACACCCTAGAGCTGAAATGGAAGCCGGAAGCCGCCGCCTGCGTGGTGGTGGCCGCCGAGGGTTACCCCGACAAATATCCAAAAGGCATGGAAATCGTCGGTTTTGAGGAAGCCGCCGCCACCGGAGCGCTGGTGTTTCACGCGGGCACTCGCCGCCGGGGCAACAGCATTATCGCCGATGGCGGACGAGTGCTGGGGGTGACGGGTCTGGGCGAAACCTTTGAGGCGGCGATCGCCAATGCCTACGAGGCGATCGACAAAATTTGCTTTGAGGGCATGTATTACCGCCGCGACATCGGCTACCGAGTCAAAAACTTGAACAGCTAGGGGCTAAGTTTTTTCCT
The DNA here is from genome assembly GCF_039962255.1 of Leptolyngbya subtilissima AS-A7. Lineage (NCBI taxonomy): Bacteria > Bacillati > Cyanobacteriota > Cyanophyceae > Leptolyngbyales > Leptolyngbyaceae > Leptolyngbya > Leptolyngbya subtilissima. Next base: position 665,138 of record NZ_JAMPKY010000001.1, read on the forward strand.
CAGTCACCAGCGTCAGGCTTTCCCAGGTGCCTCGATCGTCGTAAGTGCGAATTAATCGCTGCCGCAGAGTTGGCGTAATTAGCCAGCCTGCTTCTAAAAACAGCGGCTGCCCCGACTGAATCTCGGTGGGGAAAGTAGCCGAAGCTCCCGCCGGTAAAAGTAGGACGGTCACTGGCTGGCTGCCCTGCTCAAACCGCACGGTCGAGCCCACTAGCTGGCCCTGGGACTGAATGGCGGGGCTGTTGCCAAAGGTGAGGGTTTGGGTAATAGCGCGATCGCCCCCCGGCTGAATTTCTAACCGAGTCGCCATCGATCGCTGGGGCTGCCAGTCAGGAAATACTGTGGTTGCCTCTCCTACCCAGGTGCCAATTAGCTGATCCACCGTGAGCGTGGGGCGCGGGGTGGGTTCGGTGCCGACCAAATGCTCTCGGATGAGTGTCAGGCTGCCGAGAGTGGGCTGCCGAGGAAACACCTGGGCTACGCGCAGGCGCTCGCTGCCGTGGATCAGGCCCAGCTCGGCCCCAAACTCGCTCACCGGGCTGCGCTGCATCGACCCCTGGGAAAAAGCACCGGTCTCGCAAAACAGCACTCCCCGCCCCAGGGAACTGTATTCCAACACCGTTTCGCTAGGGGGCTGGCCAGGGGGGCGCTTGCGAATCTCCTGGCGCATGGTGTTGCCCTCGTTCAGCGGGATCAGCGCCACCTCCGAGGGCGTATCCTGCAAAATTTCCCTCGTCGGCGACACTTGGGTAAACGAGCCCACCCAGGTGCCTTGGTTTTTGAGTAAACGCGCCCACTGAGTCGAAGCCGAGGTCATAGTGCGGTAAATAAACGGTAGCGTCAGGCTTGCATCAGGCTAACCAGGTGAGGCAACTCCGGCAAAATCAGCGCCTCCATAGCCAGGGTCACCGCTTTGCTAGACCCCGGTAGCGAGAAAACTAGAGTGGCTTGATAAACCCCAGCTACAGCGCGAGAGGCTATGGCGCGGGAGCCAATTTCCTGAAAGCTGAGATAGCGAAAGATTTCCCCAAACCCCGGCAGGGTTTTCTCTAGCAGGGCGGCGATCGCATCGTAGGTAGTGTCGCGAGGGGCAATTCCCGTTCCCCCGGTGAGAATGATGCAGTCAACCTGCGCGGCCAAGGTCTGGCACAGCGGGCGAATCTGCTGCGGCTCGTCGGGGACGATGCGATAGTCGCTCACCTGGTGGCCCGCCTCGGCCAGCAGGGTTTGCAGGAGTTGCCCGCTGCGATCGCTCTCGACGGTGCGGGTGTCGCTCACGGTGACTACCGCGCAGCGCACCGGTCTGCCTAATGCCGGGGGATGGGCCATGGTTGGGGTGGCACCTAGCTCTTGGTAAAGCCCAACCCGTTTTGCTCAGCGTAGCGGTTCATAAACCGCATAAAGCGATCCCACTCGGCTTCGCTTCTCATGATGTAGGTGGCCTCGATGCCGGCTGGTTCACCGTTAACAAACCGACCATTGACCTCGCGGCTGACCAACTCGCCCTCCTCGTCGACCAGGTACATACCGGTGATCTCCACCCCTTCCTGCTGGGAGAGCGCCTGGGGATGGTCAAAGTAGAAGGTGGCCGTACCGTCGGAGCCATCCTTGGCGCGGGTGAGCCGCACATCGGGAATCACTGGTTCTGCAACGCCACGGGCAAATTGAATCTCGGCCATGCCAAACGTCCTAATCTAAGATTGCCATTTATAAAAATTCATTCTCGCACGATACCGGAACTGGAGCTGACGCGGGGATCAACTCTGCCGCAGTCGCAGGATCAGGCTGCCCCACCCAGTAGCTTCAAGGAGTGCTGTCGGGGGGCTCAGCCATCGGATCGGCGGTCAGTACCGTGAACGATTCGGCCAGGGCCACGGCTTCCTCGGGGCTGACATCTTCGCAGGCCTGGAGCGACTCAAATAGGTCGCCAATGTAGGTCGCCCCCACCAGTCGGTAAGCGCCAGAAAGGCCTATCATCCAGTCGGTGAACAGGTTTGAGTCAGGGAACTCGGCTCGCAGATTGGCATCGGTATAGGGGCCATAGTGGAGGCCGTAGTCTTGGTCGTCAAACAGCGGCGGCTGAATAGGCAAGCGGCTTTCGGTGGCGGGGGAGTCGCCAATGCCCTGAGCGGCAAACTCGACGGCAAAGCACTGACTGCCTTGGCCAGGGGCCGCTCCTTCTGAGGCATTGCTTTGGTAGACCACCAGGTACCCAGGGCCGGAATCGCTTGAGTCAACCCGCATTTCCACGATCGCAAAGGATGGCGGCACCTGCCCTGGCACCACCACCTCAATCCCTAGACTGGTGAGCTGGCTGGTTTGGGTGGGCGACATCTGGGCCAAAAAAGCGCCTTCGGGGGGCGGCGGTGGTCCTTCGGCGACGGGGGTAGTGAGGGGGGCAGAGGTGGCGGTTGGAGGTTGGCGATCGCAGGCACTGACCAGCCCCATGACTAGCAGCAGCGCCGTTGCAACCTTTGTTTGGGTTGTCATGGTGGCTCTATCACCCGCTAAACAATGTCGCCGCTATCTTATCGCGTTGCCCGATCGCCCCAACCACCGAAAAACCGCTATCCCAGTTAAACCTATGGCATGATAATCCCCTGTTGACCTGGAGTCCTGCTCGTTGGCTAAGCTACCGCCCCTGCCTATTTCGGTAAAAGTGTTCTACGGCGTGGGGGAGTTAGCGGCATCGGTGCCCGCCAGCCTGTCAGCGTTTTTTGTGCTGTATTTTTTTACCACCGTGGCGGGGCTGAGCCCGGCTCTAGCAGGCTCGGTGCTGCTGTTTGGCCGCGCGTGGGATGCCATTGACGACCCGCTGATCGGTTGGCTGAGCGATCGCACCGTGTCGCCAGCCGGCCGGCGCTATCCCTGGATGCTGGGCGGGGTAATTCCCATGGCGATCTGTTCGGTGCTGCTGTGGATGGTGCCCCCTTTTGCGAGTCAGTGGGGGGTATTTGCCTATTACATTGTGCTGTCGCTCTTTGCCTTTGCTGCTTTTACCGCCGTGCAGTTGCCCTACACGGCCTTGGCCGCCGAACTGTCTGACGACTACGACGAACGCACCGACTTAATCGGTATGAAATCGGCCTTTAGTATTGGGGCCAGCATTTTAGCCTTGGTCATGGCCCAGGTGGTGTTTGCCCGGGTGGCCGACCCGGCTCGGCAGTTCTTCATTTTGGGATTACTCTCAGCCAGTTTGGCGGTGGTGATTATTGGCCTATGCGTAGCGGGCACCTACCGCCGCTATTGGCAGGTGCAGCAAAGTCGCCCGCCGCTAACAGGGGGCCACCACTCTCCAGCGCTGCTGACCCAGCTGCGCAGCGTGTTTAGTAACGCGGCCTTTCGAGAAGTGTTAGGTCTCTACCTCTGCGGCTGGATGAGCGTGCAGGTGACCGCCGCTATGCTGCCCTATTTTGTTGGTGCCTGGATGGGCTTGCCGGCGACTCACTTTGCCCAAATGGCCCTGGCGGTGCAGGGAACCGCGATCGCTATGCTCTGGGTGTGGGACTGGGTGGCTAAACGCACGGGCAAGCGCACGGTGTTTTTAACGGGGGCACCCCTGGCGGCGATCGCCCTTGCTGGTCTAGCTACGGTGCAGCCTGGCCAGGTGGTCTGGATGTATACCCTGGGTGTGATTGCGGGCATGGGGGTAGCTACCCTCTACATGGTGCCCTTTGCGATGCTACCCGACGTGATTGACCTCGATGAACTCAACACCGGCCTGCGCCGGGAAGGGCTGTACTTCAGCGCCTTGGTATTTCTGCAAAAGCTGGGGCTAGCCATGGCGCTGTTTATCTCTGGTCAGCTGTTGAGCTTGACCGGCTACGCGGCTAATACCGACACCCAGCCCGTCGCTGCTCTCAACGCCATCCGTTTGCTGATTGGTCCATTACCGGCGCTGCTACTGATAGTGGGGCTTTGGTTTTGCTACCGTTACCCGATCAATCGCGATCGCCATCAGCAAATTTTATTGGCCCTACAGCAGCAGCGCCAGCAGCGGTTTGACAACGAGGCCAACCCTGGCTCAGACCCCTCTGCCCCTGGGGCCTAACCGCATCGCTGGCCCTAAAGCCAAGAATTTTTCGTATGACGTCATCTTCCCTAAGGTAGATTGTTGGCCGCCGCTGCCAGAGTTCGTTTCTACCTATTGGGGGAGGGAGAGCCTTAGAGGCGCCGTTAAGGTATGTAAAGTGCTTTGGGCGCTGCTTGAAAGCGCTGCCCTCGCCCCCGATTTCGCACTTTTGTGCATGCAGTTTTGAGTGTAAGGATTGTTTTTGATGGCTATTTTGCGTTCCTCTCAGACAAAGCGGTGGATGGTTGGTTTGGCCAGCGTGGGTGCTGCGGCTCTGCTAGCTGCCTGTGGCGCTTCTGAGCCTACAGCTGAGACAGAGGTTGGGCAGGCCCCCACAACCACCGAAGAGCCCACTACTGCAACTGACCCCACAGCTGAAAGCACCACTGCCGAAGGCGACACCGTAGTGGATGTGGCCGCCAGTGACGAAGATTTCAGCATTCTCGCCGAAGCTATTGAAGCTGCTGACCTCACCGAGACGCTCAGTGCCTCTGGCCCTGTGACGGTGTTTGCCCCCACCAACGAAGCTTTTGAAGCTCTGCCCGAAGGTACCCTAGACAAGCTGCTGCTGCCCGAAAACCAGGACGTGCTGCGTCAGGTCTTGACCTACCACGTGCTGGAAGATGCAGTCCCCGCTGCTGAAGTCACCACGGGCGAAGTTCCTACCGCCGCTGGTACTCCGGTTTCCATTCAGGTGGATGACACCACCGGCGAAGTCATGGTCAACGAAGCCATGGTTGTTACCCCCGACATCCAGGCCAGCAACGGCGTTATCCACGCCATCGACCAGGTCATTCTGCCCCCCGGTCTGACTCTCTAGAGTCAATTTATTGGTCAGATGCTAGCGCGTAGTGTCTGACCCAACCTTGTCAACTCTCTGACTCCCTAAACAATCCCTAGGAGCGACTTTTAACCAAGTTATCTCCTAGGGATTTTCTCTGTTGGGCTAGCTGCCTTGGTCGGGAGACTGCTGCCCTAGCCGCGGTTCGGTACCAGCTAGGAGGCGATCGATATTGCTGCGGTGGCGCAGAATCACGTAGGACGCTCCCAGTGCTCCTAGCACCGCATAGGGTAGGGGCTGGCCAGTGACAACCATAAGAATGCCAGCCGCGATCGCCGCCACTATCGAGCTCAGCGACACAATGCGGCTGAGGGCTAGGGAGAGGCCAAAGGCGATCGCTGCCCCCAGGGCCACGGGCCAGGCTAGGCCGATTAGCACTCCCAACCCCGAAGCCACCGACTTGCCGCCGGTAAAGTTAATCCACACCGACTTGCTGTGGCCCACCAGGGCCAACAACCCGGCCCCAACCGCCACCCACGGCTGCCAGAGGGCATCTAGGGCCGTTAGAGCTGCCACTTGATGCCAGACCGCCGCTACCAGCAGCACCGCTAGCAGCCCTTTGAGCAGATCGATCGCTAGGACGGCGATCGCAGCCCCTTTACCCACGGTTCGCAGCACGTTGGTGGCCCCAGTCCCCCCCGAGCCATGCTGCCGAATATCAATGCCCTTGACTCCCTTAGCCACCAGGTAGCCAGTGGGAATCGAGCCTAAGAGATACGCCGCTGCTAACAGCAGCACAATTGCTAGAACCGCCAACGCCCTATGTCCTTAAAACGTGGTGTAACCCAAAACATGGTGCGACTTAGAGCATCCCCCACTCGGTCTGCCTTTAAAAGGCTGTGGATGCCGCTCACCAATTCCAGTCTAGGAGGATTGGGGCGCTACATCGGGGGACGGCGAGAAATCTAAGGACGAGCCAGGCCAAGTGGCCTTGACCAATCCAGCAGGGCTAAGTACTCGGGAACGTCCGCTGCTTAACTGACGGTGCACAGGCGCTCGATCACCTGCTCAGCCGTAATCAATCGCTTCAGCACCACCTGCCCAATCGGTTCGCTGGTGACGCCCTCGGGCTTAACCTCGATCATCAGCACGGTCTCTTCAACCTGATAAAGCCAGAGGGTTTCCCCCTGTTCTTGAATTGACAAATTGAGGCGGCGTATATGGGGCTTACGCTGCCAACCCAACTCATTCCACAGGCCACCAAACTCCCATACCCGGCCCGTCACCCAACCATCCGAAAGAAAAAAGTATTTCACCGCTCACTCTGCCACACCATATATCAATGGCATTATGCACCGTGACGACCCACTGGCCGCAGGCTTCACCTATTTAAACGTCAATGATAGTTAAATCGGCCGACCCATGATTCAGATTGCAGCGCTCGACCATCTGGTGCTCACCGTGGCCGATATTTCCCGCACCCGTGAGTTTTACCAGACTGTGCTGGGCATGGCGGCGGTGACTTTTGGTGGCGATCGCCATGCCCTTCGCTATGGCCAACAAAAAATCAATCTCCACCAGGCTGGGGCATCTTTTGCCCCCCACGCCCAGGCACCCACACCCGGCTCGGCAGATCTGTGCTTTCTCATTACCGGCTCCTTAGACGCCGCCTTGGCCCACCTCCAGACCTATGGGGTGCCTGTTATCGCTGGGCCAGTGCAGCGTACCGGGGCTACAGGGATGCTGCTGTCGATCTACATTCGCGATCCTGACGGCAACTTAATCGAGCTGAGCGTGCTGGCAGATGCTTAGTCAGAATAGCTTTAGTAGGTCATAAAGTCCCCGCAGCCCTCGCCCTAAATCCCTCTCCCAACTTGGGAGAGGGACTTTGAAGTCTGATTCCTGCTCCCCTCTCCTCCCTGGGAGAGGGGCTGGGGGAGAGGGCTGAATTACGGCAAGAAAGCATGTTTGTGATCTACTGAGCCTAGGCCCTAGGTGGACAGCTCGTCCGACTGGCCCAAACTTTTTGGCAATTTTCCGGATGGAGGCTACCTCATTCGTATTAGAGAAAGGTAGATGCACCCTGATTGTTAAGCCCTGGGATACCTGGAGGGATCCTAGGGCTTTTTTTTGCCTGATTTTTGCCTGAGACTAGGGGCAAGTTATGTGGCCTCGCTGCTGTGATACCCTATCCGCAATTGGCGCGATGGTGAGGAACTCCACATGGCAACAGCAACGGTAGGGCTATTGTTTGGCGGCTGCTCAGGGGAGCACGAGGTATCGATTCGCTCGGCTCAGGCGATCGCCCGCGCCCTGGCCAGCGGCAGCAATGCCCAAAAATACACCGTGCTGCCGGTCTACATTCGCAAAGACGGCGTTTGGCAGGCTGGATCTAGCGCTGAGGCGGTTCTGACCGCTGGTGTGCCCCCCCAGGATATGCCCGACGCGCCAGCCGCCACCGCCCGCGATCGCCTACCTCAGTTTGATCAGATAGCTGACATTGACATTTGGTTCCCGGTGCTGCACGGTCCCAACGGCGAAGACGGCACGGTGCAGGGCCTCTTGACCCTGATGCAGCAGCCCTACGTCGGTGCTGGGGTGCTGGGATCGGCGGTGGGGATGGATAAAATTGCCATGAAAACGGCCTTTGCCCAGGCCGGGCTGCCCCAGGTGAAGTACCTGGCGGTGAGCCGGGCAGAGGTATGGTCCAATCCCTGCGTGTTTCCGAAGCTGTGCGATCGCATCGAAACCGAGCTGGGCTACCCCTGCTTTGTCAAACCCGCCAACCTGGGCTCGTCGGTGGGCATTGCCAAAGCCACCAACCGCAAAGAGCTAGAGGCCGCTCTCGACAATGCCGCCAGCTACGATCGCCGCATTATCGTCGAAACCGGAGTGGTCGCCCGTGAGGTAGAGTGCGCCGTGCTGGGCAACGACAATCCCAAGGCTTCAGTGCTGGGCGAAATCACCTTTCAAAGCGATTTCTACGACTACGAGACCAAATACACCAGCGGCCAGTCGCAGCACACTATTCCAGCCCAAGTGCCCGAAGCGATCGCCCGCCGTATTCAAGAGATGGCGATTACGGCGTTTCAGGCGGTGGATGCTGCCGGCATCTCGCGAGTCGATTTCTTTTACGTAGAAGCTACTGGAGAGGTGCTGATTAACGAGATCAACACCCTGCCGGGGTTCACCGCTACCAGCATGTACCCAATGATGTGGGAGGCCAGCGGCGTCGGCTTTGAGGAACTGGTAGACACCCTGATTCAGCTAGGATTTGAGCGCACCGGCAGCAGCCCAGCTCAGAACTAGGCGTTCACGGCTTAGTCGTCCGGCAACGACGGCTTAGACCCAACTCTGCTTGGTTAAACCTCGGTTTAAAAGGGCGAATGCCATAGAGCCTCTGGCTCGGCTACGCCTACGCACCTACGGTTCCACCCTTTGAGACTTGGGATTATGTAATGCGGATCTAGTACTAGAGGTAACGTCCAAGCTTCGGGATTTAGGTATTCTCCAGGCCTTGCACCCTATTCTCTGCTGCAACTTCACAGCTGTTGAGAATGAGTGGCTTTCACCCTAGGGGCGCTGCCGACAGCAGAGGCTTTTGTATCAAAAATAACAATCAAGGGGGAAGGCCTGGGGCAGCATACCCTTGAGGGTGCCTAAAATGGGCACCGGGGCTAACCTCATGCGTGTTTTGCTGGTAGAAGACGACGGACGCCTGGCCGACTCCCTGGCCGAGATCTTGCTGGCTCAGCGCTACATTGTTGACTTTGCCCGCGATGGCGAAGCCGGGTGGAACCAGATCAGCGCGATCGCCTACGACCTGATTTTGCTCGATGTCACTCTACCGAAGCTCGATGGCATGGGGCTATGTCGGCGGATGCGCGATCGCGGTCTCACCACCCCTGTGCTTATGCTCACCGCCCGCGACACCAGCTCCGACAAGGTCATGGGCCTCGATGCCGGGGCCGATGCCTATATGGTCAAACCCTTTCATCTAGAAGAACTGCTGGCCCAGGTTCGCGCCCTACTGCGGCGAGGCCAAACCAGCTTTACCCCAGTGCTGAGCTGGGGTGCCCTCATCCTCGACCCCAGCAGCTATGAGGTCAGCTACAATCACGCCCCCATTCACCTCACGCCGAAGGAGTTTGCCCTGATGGAGGCGCTGCTGCGCTATGGGCGACGGGTGCTGAGCCGCAGTGCGATCTTGGAGCACATTTGGACCTGGCAGGAAGCCCCCAGCGAAGACACCATCAAAACCTATATCAAAAACCTGCGCGCCAAGCTCAAGGCCGCTGGAGCCCCTAAGGATGTAATTGAAACGGTGCACGGGCTGGGGTATCGACTGAGGGCGATCGAGTAGAGAGCGATCGTCCAAGGCAAGGTCTACAGCGTGCATAGAGGGAATTAGCCTCGACTCAAAAAAATCACCATAGCCAGATCTAGGGATTTTCAAAATCTCTGGTTTTTTAATAAGAATTATTGTTGTAAGGAACCGCCTATATTCTCCCCGGTTCCTTCACCAATTAACCCTTAAAAACTCCCCGTTGAGTCTGTAGATTTAGTTCCCAAGTTCTAACGGTTTAGGCATCAAGTTATTCCTTGGATTAGAAAGTATTAATTATTTTCTGTATCCGTTGATGCAATCGTATCGCAATTTTGGGAATTTGTGAAAACCATGGTGAATATTTGCAGGCGACATTTTCTTCAACTCAGCGTAGGGGCAGGGTTGGCCGTGGCCGCCCATGCCTGTAGCCAGCCCCAGTCAAAGGTTGCCCAGGGGGACGGCAGTGAATCTCCGGGTAAAATCGCGATCGGTTTCTGGCCGGTGGCATCAGGGCTGCCACTGTTCGTAGCGGTAGAAAAAGGCTACTTTCAAGAGGCAGGTTTAGAGGTGGAAGCGGTCAAATTTGCCAACCCCAACCAGGTGGCTGAGGCACTAATTGCCGGACGGTTGCAGGGCACAGGCAATGGTGTCGCCAGTGGGGCATTAGGCTTGGCAGAAATCACCTCGCCGGGGCTGTTTAAGATTCTGACCTCTAACCCCAGCAACGTTGATTACGTCCTCGATCAGGTGATTGTGGGACAAGATAGCGATATTAAAACAATTCAAGATCTCAACGGCAAAGCCTTTGCTACCGGGCCAGGGGCGCAAAATTTAGCGATCGCAGAAGCCATTCTCAACGCTGCTGGGGTAGCTGACCCCAAGGTGCAGCAGCTTGAGATTAGCCAGCACGTAGCGGCGATCGAATCGGGGCAAATTGACGCCGCCTACACCCTAGAGCCCACTGGCACAGTGGGGGCCGTCAAGGGCATTACCCGCGTACTCGAAAACGGTGTCGTGTCGAAGTACATTCTGGGTGATGCCAAAGCGCCCTGGTTCGGAGGTTCCGCTGCCCTCAGCAGCAAGTTCGTAGGGCAGTATCCCGAGACCACAGCAGCCTACGCCGAAGCCTACCGCCGCGCCGTGCAAGACATTCGCGACAACCCCACTGAGGTGCGCCAGTATCTCACGGGCTACACCGCCATTGAGGGCGAGTTGGTAGAAAAGGTGCCTCTGGTGGGCTACACCATGTACGACGAATTCACCCCAGAAGACATCGCCTATTTCCAAAAATACTTCGACTTCATGACCGAAAAGAAAATTTTCTCGCGCCCCATTGATGTAGCCGCGCTGATGTACAAACCCGCTTAAGCCAACAACCCATAGCAGATTTAGAGCAACTTAAACTCTTCAGCAAGCAGAAGACTACCCATGATGCTCGATACTCAACCCAATCAAGCGATCGCACCCCCTGAACACTTTGTCTCAGTCAAAGGACTCTGCAAATCCTTCGGCAATGCCGTTCTATACGACAACTTCAACCTCGATCTGCCCAGCAACCAGCTGGTGTCGGTCTTTGGCCCCAACGGCTGCGGCAAATCGACGCTGATCAACATGATCAGCGGCCTCACACCCTTCGATTCAGGGGAAATTTTGATCCACGACAAGCCGATTCGCCGCGCCCGCATTGGCTACGTGTTTCAGAACTACCGGGAGGCGATGCTGCCCTGGCTTAGCGCTTTTGACAACATTGCCTACCCACTGCGGGTGAAGGGGGTGCCCGAGGCGGAATGCCGCGATCGCGTTGAAACCCTAATTCAAACTTTCAACATTCAGCTCGATCTTAAGCGCTACCCCTACAGCTTTTCGGGGGGGCAACAGCAGCTGATTTCGATCATGCGGGCGCTGGTGGCCGACCCAGAGGTGTTGTTTTTAGACGAGCCCTTCTCGGCGCTGGATTTTGAAACCACGCTATTTGTGCGCGACAAGCTCCAAGAGATTTTTGAGACCACCAAAATTCCCATGTTTATGGTGGTGCACAACCTAGAAGAGGCGGTGTTTTTAGCCGACACGGTGCTGCTGCTCAGCAAGCGCCCCACCCGCCTAGTGGAAATGGTGTCGTTCAACGCGCCGCGCCCCCGCACCCTCGACACTCTATCTTCGCCAGAGTTCATTGAGACCAGCCGCCATTGCCTAGATATCTTTCGCCAGGAGATGCGCAAATGACTACTACCCTCTTAAAACCCCAGCGCCGCGCTATGGGCCGCCCGTTCCTGCAAAATCTGGATCGATTGTTGCCCCTAGTGGGGGTGGGGGTAATGTTTGGTCTCTGGTGGTTAATCGCCGTGTCGGGCTGGGTCAACCCGGTGCTGCTGCCCACTCCCTGGGCCACCTTGGGCACTCTCGTCACCGCCATGACCACCGGGGATATGTTCACCGACTTTTTTGCCAGCGTGGTGCGCACCTTTAGCGCTTTTGCGCTGGCGGCGGTGGTGGGCGTGCCCTTGGGGGTGCTGCTGGGCAGTTCTGAAAAGCTCTATCGCAGCGTGGAATTTTTGATCGACTTCTTTCGCTCGACCCCGGCCAGCGCGCTGATTCCTATGTTCATTCTTTTCTTTGGAGTGAGCGATTTTTCGAAGGTGATTATTGCTGCCTTTAGTGCTCTGCTGCTGATTGTGTTTAACAGCGCCTACGGGGTGCTGAATGCCCGTCAGTCGCGCATTTTGGCGGCTAAGGTGATGGGGGCCAACCGCTGGCAGGTATTCAAAGACGTGCTGGTGATGGAGAGCCTGCCGCAGACCTTTATCGGCCTGCGCAGCGGCATCAGCATCGCCCTGGTGATTGTGATTGTGGCGGAAATGTTTATCGGTACAGAACTGGGGTTGGGTAAACGGATTATCGACGCTCAGCAGGTGCTGAATGTGCAGGATATGTACGCATCGATTTTGATTACTGGGCTGCTGGGCTACGCGCTGAACGTGCTGTTTTTGCTAGGCGAAAAGCGCGTGATTCACTGGAGCGGTAAGTAGAAAGACTGGATGGGCGATCGCCGCTAGTGTTTGTGAGCAGGCTCATCTGGGGATACTAGCGTTGACATGGAAAGAGGTTTGAGAGGCCAGGACAACCCTGGCCTTTTTTTGTGGATTTACTCTAGGGGTAGCTGCACCGTTACGCTGGTACCCTCGCCCTTGGCGCTGTCGATGTGCCAGGTGCCTCGGTGCAGGGTGACAGCTGTGTGAACGATCGCTAACCCCAGCCCGCTGCCAGGCCTGTCGCCCACGTTGCTGCCCCGCTGAAAGGCCTCGCGAATACAGGCAAGGTCAGCGGTAGGAATGCCCCGGCCGCGATCGCGCACCGTGAGCGTCGCCATCTCGCCACAGCAGCTCAGGAAAACTTCGATGGGCTGACCTTCAGAGGAATAGTTGGCGGCGTTGAGCAGCAGGTTGGTGAGCAGCGATTGCCCCAGTCGCCGATCCCAAAAGGCTTTGATTGGCTCAGGTGGGTAGCTAAAGCTGAGGGACTGACTCACCTGGGGCTGCACCTCATCGATCACCTGCTGGCAAAATTGAACCGCGTCTAGCAGTACCGGGTTAAATTCCAGCTTGCCCGCCTCGGCTCGGGTGAGGGTGAGCAGGTCGGCGATCTGCTGCCCCATGTGCCGAGCCGTGAGCAAAATGCGATCGAGTTTGGTCTGGGCCGAGCCTGCCTGCGATCGCGCCACATCCTCTTGCAGCGACTCTGCCGACAGCAAAATGGTGCTCAAGGGCGTGCGCAGCTCGTGGGAAGCCATGGAAAAGAACCGCAGTTTTAACTCTCCAAGCTGCCGAGTGCGAACCAGTTCGGCCTGTAGGTTGTGCAGAAATAGAGCCAAGCTGCCGGTTAGCAATAGCCCGGTTAGCAGGGTGAGCGGTGCGCCGTAGCTGCGGCGCAGGCCGTAGGCGGTAGCGGGGGCAAATACCACCTGCCACTGGCGCTGGCCTAGGGTCAGCAGGCGGGTGCAGTCTGCTGGGCGAGGGCACACTGCTGGGTGGGGTTGCACCAAACTGGTTGGCCCGGCTACTACGGTTTTGCCCGCCGCCTCGTACTGACCCAAAAACTGCTGTTCTGACGAAGCGTTTTGGTCATAGAGGGCAAAATCAATCTCATAGCTCAGCGGTTGCAGCACCTCCTCAACTACATCTGCCACGCGAAACACCCCCAGCAAAATGCCGGAAAACTTGGCCTCGCGGGTTGGCTGATCGGGGGGCACGACCCCATTGGAGTAGAGCGGCAGCACCACCAAAAAGCCAAACTGGTCGCGCGGCTCTTGCACCAGGCGAATGCGCTCGGTGGCCATGATTTTGCCGCTGGCCCGAGCCGGGGCAATGGCGGCGGCCCGCGTAGCACCGGAGCTGAGATCGTAGCCCAAGGCCGCCTCATTGTTGAGAAATGGCGCGACGTAGGTGACGGGAATGTATTCTGCCCGCTCTTTGGCCCGCTGTAGCCGATTTTCTGGCGATAATTCAGTAATTTCAAAGTCGGGATAGCCCTCGGCCTGCACCCTGGCCTCAAAGGCGGCGCGATCGCCCTGGCGCACGAGCGGAGCCCACTCCAACGCTTGAATGCCAGGGTAGGTGGAGAGCGATCGCGCCACAAACCTAGCGAAGTCTTGGCGAGATACAGGTTCCTCGGCCACCTGGTAGTAGTTGTACAAAAAGGTCAGCACGTCGGTGTAGCGGTTGAGACTGCGCTGTAACGCCGTGGACAGATTCTCGATTTGCTGCTGAAACTGCGCCTGTCGCCGCGAGGCCTCCCATTGACTGACCAGCCAAGCCGCTCCCACCGATAGCCCGATGCCCAGGCCTAGGGTGAGTCCCATAATCACTGGGTAGCGCACCGAAGAATTAGGAAAAACGTCTTTCAAAGCCGCATCCAACCGCAGGGTAATGCCCCATTATCTCTGACTGAGCCATCCCAGACCTGCTATGACGGCTACGCCGAGGCCAGTCCACAGCAGGAAAGCGTAGCGGGTGAGGGCAAGGGCAGCAAGGATGCGATCGCCTGTAATCGGCATCACCGCATCCCCCAGCAGCGGCTTCTCCTTCACCTGCCCCCTATAAGTATTCCGTCCGCCCAGTTGCACCCCTAGAGCGGCGGCGTAGGCGCACTCGCTCCACCCGGCGTTGGGGCTGGGGTCTGCTGGGGCATCGCGGCGACATAGCGCCCAAACTTGCCAGGGCCGACCCGAGAGCAGGGCAATGGTGAACACCGTCAGACGGCAGGGTAGCCAGGTTAAAGCATCTTCAAAGCGGGCGCTAAACCAGCCCACGTGGGTGTAGGGCGCTTCTCGGTAGCCAACCATCGAATCTAGCGTGCTAGCCCCTTTATAGGCTAGAGCCACAGGCACGCTGCCCAGCGGCAGCAAGGCCCCCACCAGAGCATAAAACAGCGGCGCCATCACCCCATCTGTGGCGTTCTCGCTCACGGTTTCTAGCACGGCTCGCAATATTTCGGGCTCGTCCAGAGCTGCGGTGTCGCGGCCTACATAGAGGGCGAGACGCTCCCGCGCCAGGGAAATATCGCCCGACTCCAGCGGGGCCAGCACATCTGCCGCTGCCCGCCGCAGGCTGCGCCCGGCAAAGCAGCTAGCCAAGAGCACAACTTCGCAGCCCATTCCAGCAACAGGGTGAAACATCCCGCTCAGGCGCACCATGCTCCACCCGACCACTCCACTGCTGAGAATGACGCTCAGCCCCAGCATGACGCCCAGCGATCGCTCCCCACCCGGCGGCAGCTTAAGGCGAAAAATGCTCTGCGAGCCCCAGGTAATCGCCTGGCCGATCGCCTGCACCGGGTGAGGCCAGCTCCAGGGGTCGCCGACGATGCGATCGAGCCCAGCCGCCAGCACCACCACCGTTACCTGCTCGGCCCAGTTAAACCATAAAGCTGACATCATCCCCCTGGGCCGCCTGCCAACTGCGGGCATCAAAATACAAGTCTTCCAGGGAAATACTATAAAGGGCTTCCTTCAGCTTTTGGGACAGCCGGTTCCACACGGCGAAGGTAACCCAATCTTCGGCCTGGTCGGCCTGGGGGCTGTGGCGAGGTAACGGGTCAACCTGTTCGCCGACGGCTGCTAATATTTGGCCCAAAAAAATTTGGTCAGCGGGCTTAGCTAATCGGTAACCACCCTGGGGACCGCGCACCGATTCCACAATGCCCGCCCGCCGCAGTTCAATCAAGAGCTTTTCTAAGTAAGGCGGTGGGAGCCCCTGGCGCGTTGCAATAGTGTGCACTGAGACCGGGTGGCGAGAGGGATGTAACGTCAGGTCGAGCAGTGCTTTAACACTGTAATGTCCGCGAGTTGTTAATTTCATCTAAGCTAAATCACCCGTCGGTTATTACTATTCTACGGTGTTCACAGAGGACAAAAATACTGCTTTTTTGTGCCGTAGTGCTACACAATTAGGGAGACAAAAAAAGAGAATGCGAAAAACTATTTCGCTGTAGTATCATTTTGCATGTTGACATTAAAGTAGAGCCAGGTAGAACAGTTTTGCTGTTTCTGCCCCAAATGTCTGGAGCAAACCGTTGTGAACGAGAATACAGTTAATGGTTAAAGCAACTCAGATAGAACCACTGGTCGGCAAAGAATTACTGCAAAAAGTCAAAGATCTTGACGAGCTCAGCAAAGAAGAGAAGGCTAAAGCCTGCGGCTATTACACATTGACCAAGGCGGGCAACCCCCGGGTCAACATGATGAAATTCCTCAACGCCTTGATTGAGGCAGAGGGCATTCAGCTTGACAGCGCCCAGAATGGCAACGGGCGCGGCGGACGAAGCGCCAGTTTTCGTATCACGGTGCAGTCTAACGGCAACTTGCTAATTGGCTCGACTTACACCAAGCAAATGGGGCTTAGACCCGGCGACGAGTTTGAAATTACCTTAGGGCGCAAGCACATTCGTCTCAAGCAGTTGGGGGAAAACGGTCTTCTGATTGACGACGAAGACGAATAAAAGTACTGGTGGTAAGTACTCCCTCAGCTTTCGAACAATTGTGATCCGTTCTTAGGTCGCTTGAGTACAATGGGCGAACCAAGTCTACGATAGGTTGGTTCGCTCTTTTTTAGTGCTCTCTAGCTACCGAACAAGTTTACTATTTGCTCTCCTTTGCAGAGTTTAAACAGCATGAGCGGCTATTTTTTGCTGTTGAGGTCTAGCATGTGAGGGGTCGCCAGCATCGGGTAGGTTGAGGTTTAAAGATGCAGAATTGTACGGTTAGTCCATGAACTTTCCTATAGTTTTAGACATTGCCCTAGGGCTAGTCTTTATCTTTTTTGTGCTGAGCCTGCTGGCCAGCGAGGTTCAAGAAATTATTGGCACGCTTTTGCAGTGGCGAGCTGAGCATCTAAAGCAGTCCATTGAGGTGCTGCTAGCGGGTAATGACAGAGATAGAGAAGCGTCGGCCCAGGCCTTAGCCGATGCCCTTTACGAAAGCCCTTGGATTCGCAGTTTAAACCAGGAGGCGAAGGGGTCGATTGCGCGATCGTTCCGGCGCATTTCACACTTGCTTGGCCGCGTCTACCGCACCCTTACCGGCCAGCGCAATGTATTTGGGGCGGGTAAAACTAGCGGCCCTAGCTACATTCCACCCGAGGCTTTTGCCAACAGTCTGCTAGAGCGCATGCAGCTGGGCAATCTGTGGCAGGTACTGGCCAACGATCGCATTCAGGGCTTTGCTCGCGATCGCGTGCTGGGTCCTGTAACCAATATTCTCAGCGACCTCAAGGCCAGCACCGGCAACGAGTTTTTGCTCAATACCGAGCTCCAGCAGCTGGAGCAGGGCATTCACACCATAATTGATGACTTTCGGGCGGGCATTGTCTCGCTGCCCGAAAGCCTCGATCGCGTCGTCAACCGCCTAGATGAGTTTGGGCTGATGGCGGCTGACGTGCTACCCGACGGCCATCCCCTCACCGAAACCTTTTTGCGCCGCCTAGAGTACATCAAGCGTGGGCTGGCCAGTACCCCCACCGAGCGGGCGGCGATGCTCAGCAAGCTGCGGCCCAATGTGGCGCAGCTGCTCGACATTTTTGATGACAACAGCCCTGCCTATAGCGAGTTGAGACGTCTGGCTCAGGGCGGTAACCTCGATGCCCAAGCTTTGATCGATCGCTTGGCCCAGGCCCCCATTACCCCGGCTTTGCGCAGCAGTCTAGCGGCGATCGCTCGCAAGGTCGAAGTCACCGCCGCCGACGCCCGCGATGACGTGAAGCTGTTTGGCCTCGAACTCGAAAAGTGGTTCGATCGCGGCATGGAGCGAGCCACCGGCGTCTACAAGCGCAACGCTAAGGCAGTCGCGCTGCTGATCGGCATTGCCACAGCGGTCTCTATCAACGCCGACTCATTTCACATTGCCACTCGCCTGGCCGTAGACCCGATTCTGCGCAACTCGATTACCCAAACTGCCGACCAGCTGGCAGCTGAATCGACCGGAAATTTTGACCAAGACATTAAACAGGTGCAGACCGCCGTCAACCAGGCCCTCGACGAGATTCCCTTTCCGCTAGGCTACAACGAGGTGGTGGTGCAGCAGCAGCTAGTGGCCGAGCAGTCGTGGCCGGTTCCCTTTGTGCCGCGCCGTCTGCTGGGCTGGCTAGTCAGCGGATTTGCCATTTCTATGGGGTCGACCTTCTGGTTTAACGTGCTGAAGAAGGTGGTGAATGTACGGAATACGGGGGATAGGGGGAAGTAGGTAAGGGGATGAGGTAGATAGGGAAAATGAGGAAGATGGGGAAGTGGGGGTGACTATGGATTTGAATACGACAGCCTCTAGTCAAGAAGCATTATTGGCATCCTCAGGGCAGGAATATGTCTGTGGTCAGGCGCTCAACCTCTATAAAACTGACGGGTTGGAGGGGTTGGTGACCCAGGCAGCGGTGGGGCGGCATCTGCGGCTGATGCAGGCATCCCCCCAAGCTTACGCGGTGATCCTTCGCGAAGATGATTATTCTGGCTGGATCAGCGCTGCTGATGTCGATACGCTCAAGCCCGCTGAGCAGCCCTATCAGCCTGTCTCCCTCGATCGCAGCGCCATTGAACCTCGCCTGCCGGAGGCGATCGCCTTTACGCAACGGGCGATGGCTACCCCCAACACTTACCTCTGGGGCGGCACCGTCGGCCCCAACTACGATTGCTCAGGGCTGATGCAGGCAGCCTTTGCCTCGGTGGGCATTCGTCTGCCCCGCGATTCATACCAGCAGGAGGCCTTTACCCAGCCCATCGGCTGGGATGAGCTGCTGCCGGGTGACTTAATCTTTTTTGGCACCCCAGAACGCACTAAGCATGTGGCCCTCTACCTGGGTCAGGGCGACTATATTCACAGTTCAGGGATTGACCAGGGCCGCAACGGCATTGGCATCGACTCATTAACCGATCTGTCGCACCCGGTGAGCGAGGCTTACCATCGGCAGCTGCGCCGGGCGGGGCGGGTGATGACCAGTTACTGCCCAGGGGGCGCGCTATAGTCCAAGCAGCGTTTGCCTGTTTGAGGGGTGCTCTTGTCGTTTTTGCATGCTGCTTGGCTAACGCGCCTAAAGCCCCTAGCTCGCTGGGTGGTAGTGGGTGCGGCGATCGCCTTCTTACTCCACACCCTGGTGCGCCACTGGGCTGAGATTAGTGCCCTGCGCATTGGCCCCCAGGGTTGGAGCCTGTTGCTAGTAGCCCTCGGCATGACGCTGCTAGCCCACATCTGGGCCGGCTGGGTGTGGAGCTGGACCCTGCAAGCTCTGCAACAGCCCGTTACCGGCAGCTGGAGCGTTCTCGTTTATCTGCAAACCAATCTGCTGAAATACTTACCCGGCAACGTCTGGCACTTCTTTGGCCGAGTGCGTGCCCTACGCCATGTAGGGGTCGACAACGGCTCCGCCATTATCGGCACTGCCCTAGAACCCCTCCTCATGGCTGCCGCCGCCTTGGTCGTGGGCATTGCCACCACCACTCACTACTGGCCCTTTCAGCTTTTGGGCCTGGGCATCGTCCTCGCCACCCTTTCCCCCCGCTGGCTCAACCCTCTAGTCACTCGCCTCAGCTGCTCTAAAACTGCCCACCAACCTACCGAAGATTCGGTGTTGCTGAATCGAGGCATGAACCGGCAAAACCTCCAGACTCTGCATGGCCCCCTAAATCCCCCAATTCTGGGGGACTTTGAGACTCTGCCTCCCCCCAAAATTGGGGGGCCGGAGGGGCAAATCATGCCTGCGTTAAGCAACGCAGAATCTTCTCCCCCATCTTCCCCCACTCCCGGCCTTCGCCACTACCCTTTCAAGCCCCTACTCGGCCAGCTCGGCTACGTAGCCCTGCGCGGCCTTGGCTTTTGCCTGGTGCTTAGCGCCGTGACACCGCTAGCGGCGAGCGACTGGCCCAGCACCATCAGCGCCTTTAGTTTGGCCTGGCTGGGTGGGCTAGTGGTGCCGGGCGCACCGGGAGGGCTGGGCGTGTTTGAGGCGATCGCCCTCAGTCTGCTCCAGGGACAGTTCTCTGCTGCCGTAGTGCTCAGTGCTGTGGTGCTATACCGGGTGGTCAGCACCCTGGCCGAAGCTCTGGGCGCGGCCTTGGCCACTTTAGATCAGAGGCTTTCCAGTACACTCAAATAAATTGTTGTACTCCAAACGGCATGGATTGCGGTCTTTGCCGACCTCACCCGTTGTGCCGAAGCTGCTATGCCATCTATCCATTCCCCCTCAGTTTCTGCACTGCCGGCCCTCGTGGCCCCCGTCGACATTTCGGTGGTGGTGCCGGTGTACAACGAGTACGAGAGCTTACCCGCCTTAGTGGCGGCGATCGCCGGGGCGCTTGATGGGCTGGGCTACAGCTACGAAATTTTGGGGGTAGACGATGGCTCCACCGACGGATCGAGCGATCGCCTACGAGAGCTAGCCCAGCAATATCCCCAGCTGCGCGCCGTGATCTTACGCCGCAACTACGGCCAAACCGCCGCCATGGCCGCCGGGTTTGACCATTCCCGGGGTCAAATCGTCATCACCATGGATGGCGATCTGCAAAACGACCCCGCCGACATTCCCCGTCTGCTCGATCGCCTCAACGAGGGCTACGACCTAGTCAGCGGCTGGCGCAAAAACCGCCAAGACAACACCTTCACCCGGCTAATTCCCTCCAAAATTGCCAACTGGTTGATTGCCGGTGTCACAGGGGTTGAGCTGCACGACTATGGCTGCTCCCTCAAAGCCTACCGGGCCGAGGTGATCCGTGACCTCAACCTCTATGGCGAACTGCACCGCTTTTTGCCTGCCCTGGCCTTTATCGAAGGGGCTCGCATTACCGAGATGCCCGTCACCCACCACGCCCGCCGCTTTGGCACCAGCAAATATGGTCTGGGCCGCACCCTGCGTGTGGTAATGGACATGCTTACCGTCTACTTTATGAAGAAGTTTCTTACCCGGCCCATGCATGTCTTTGGCAGCCTGGGGCTAGCGTCGATGGCGTTGGGCGTTGCCTTGGGAATTTATCTCACCCTGGTGAAGATTTTGGCTGGTCAGGATATTGGCGATCGCCCCTTGCTGGTGCTGGTCGTCGTGCTGGTGCTGGCGGGCATTCAGCTGTTTAGCTTTGGCCTGCTGGCCGAACTGCTCATGCGCACCTACCACGAATCGCAGCAGCGCCCCATCTAC
Organism: Leptolyngbya subtilissima AS-A7; assembly: GCF_039962255.1. Lineage (NCBI taxonomy): Bacteria > Bacillati > Cyanobacteriota > Cyanophyceae > Leptolyngbyales > Leptolyngbyaceae > Leptolyngbya > Leptolyngbya subtilissima. The sequence continues at coordinate 685,984 of NZ_JAMPKY010000001.1, forward strand.
CGGGTGCGTGAGGTGGTCAGCAATGCTTCATCCCCAGGGTTGGCCCTTCCTGTTAACCCCGGAACCAGCGGCCCCTAGGCCTTACAGATTGTTGATTTCGGGCAGATGTGCCAAATTCGCAGTCAATTCAATGGTTACGCGGCCTAAGTCAGCGCTCGTTGAGAGCGATCTGATGCGGAGGAACCAACTTTTGGGGTTATCTCAGGGCGAAACGCATCGCCAGAGAAGGGGCTCTCTCACCTCTCGCCCGTCAGCTAACTCCGTCGGCCTTGGGAGAGAACATCTGGAAGCTTTTTCTAACGCTATCCATAGTTCTCCTAGGATAGTTAACACCCTCGATAAAGGTTTTGTCTAAGGGTTTCGTTTAGCACCACAACAGGAGACAGGCTATGGAAACCTGGTCTGAGATCACCGCATCGGTGGTCTTTTTTGGGGTATTGGCCCTAATCGCCACCGAGCACATGCACCTCACCGTTGCGGCTCTCTTGGGCGCAATGCTGCTGATATTTTTTCATGTGCTGACTCTTGAGCAAGCCATTGGCTACATCGGCAACAGCCACGCCACCCTGGCGCTGTTTTTTGGGGTGATGGTGATGGTGCGGGCTTTTGAACCCACCAAGATTTTTGAATATTTAGCTACCCAAATGGTGATTATGGCCCGTGGGGAGGGCAAGCGGCTGCTGCTGGGCATTGTGGCTATTACCACCCCGGTCTGCGCCATGCTGCCCAACGCCACTACCGTCATGCTGCTGGCGCCGCTGATTCCGCCTATGGCGGCAGAGCTCAACATCAACTTCGTGCCCCTGCTGATCTTGATGGTGTTTGTGGCCAACAGCGCCGGTCTGCTCACCCTGGTGGGCGACCCGGCCACCTTCATTGTGGGCGACGCGATCAACATGAGCTTTTTGGAATATCTCACCAAGCTCAGTCTGGGGGGCGTAGTGGCGATCGCCACTATCGTCTTCATGCTGCCCATCCTCTTTCCCAACACCTGGAATAAAAAGCTGGATGACCTCGACCACCTACCTCATCCGGTCATCAACCATCCCCGGATGCTGGCCCTGGGTGGCCTGATTGTGGCCCTGGTACTAGGGCTATTTGTGGTAGGCGAAAGCCTGCCAGTGCCAGTCTCTCCCCCTGCGATCGCCCTACTGGGGGCCGCTCTCTGCCTGCTGCTCACCCACCACAGCGGCATCGACACCGTGCACAACATTCTGCGCGATGTCGACTGGAGCACGCTGATCTTCTTCATGAGCGTCTTTGTGCTGATTGGCGGCCTGCAAGAAACCGGGGTGATCAGCTCGGCCTCAGGGCTGCTGGGGATCGTAATTGGCAAGAACATTGCCCTAGGCTCGATGCTGCTGTTGTTTGTCACCGGCATTCTCTCCAGCCTGATTCCCAACATTCCCCTGGTGGTGGCGATGGTGCCCTTGCTGAAGGAATACTTGGTCAACGTCAATTTGGCCGGGCCGGAGCTGCTGTCGCCCGACTTCGCCGGACAGATCTCGCCCGAGATTTTGCCTCTGTTTGCGGCCATGATGTTTGGCGCTACCCTGGGCGGCAACGGCACCCTGGTCGGCGCATCGTCAAACATTGTGGCGGCGGGGATTGCTGAACAGCACGGCAAGCCGATTTCGTTTCGACAGTTTCTGAACTACGGCCTGCCGATCATGGCGCTACAGTTGATTACTATCAGCGCCTACGTGGGCATTCGATTCCTGCTGTAGGTGGCTCGACCCAGAGCAATTCTATCTGTGGGCTAGAGCCGAGCCGAGTGATCGTTTACAGGCAGCTAACTGTATTAAGGGTGCGTTACTCCGCTATGTGATGCACTCTTACTTTTGCAGCTTTAAGAAGTATCAAATGGTAGAACTCTATCGAGAAAATTTATCTGTGCTCAGAACAAAAGCCTCTCCTTATGAAGGTGTGAATTATCTACAGGAGAGTCAATTTAGCCCTAGCAGCTAACAGTTATTCTAAGATCCTGTCGAGGGGTAGATGCTTTTAGGGCGATCGCACAACCCTTATCAGCGATCGCCGTTTTTTGGTAAGCGAATGATTTTTTTATGGTTTTTGGTCTAAATGTAGATCTATCAAATTTAGGGGGATCATCTCTTCCTTGCGAGCGACTTCACTTTATAAAATTATCCTTAGGTTGGATTGAGAGCTTGTGAAGCTTAGAGTTTAATCTCTCGCTTTTTCGATCTGTCTTTCTAGGCTCAAACCTTCTCAGCTTAGAAAGAACCATCAAAAAAGTAAGAGGCGCAGAATTCTGGGTCACAAGCCAAGATTCTTTTGCCGTCAAAAAGCCATCGCGAATCTTGTACAAGATCCAAACTTGAGGTCCGTCATGAAAAGACTATCCATAGGAACGATTTCAGCACTCTTTCTAGCAGGGGCAGTTGCGCCTGCTGTTTTGGCCGATACCCACGGGACCTTGCAGTCTCAAACCCCCAGTCAGGGCCAAACTCCTGGGCAAATGCAAACTCCTCGCCAGGGTCAAAATCCTGGGCAGGCTCCCACCCAAGCGCCTGAGCGGGTACCTGGGCAAAGTCCAGAAGCTTACCCCAATGAAACTCCGGGTAACCAAGTTCCTAGACAAACTCAAACCCCTCGCCAGGGCCAGAATCCTGGGCAGATGCAAACTCCTCGCCAGGGCCAAACTCCTGGACAAATGCAAACTCCTCGTCAGGGCCAAAATCCTGGACAGGCTCCTACCCAAGCGCCTGAGCGGGTACCTGGGCAAAGTCCAGAAGCTTACCCCAATGAAACTCCGGGCAACCAAGTCCCCAGACAGTCTCCGAACTCTGGGCAGGGCCAAAATCCTGGACAAATGCAAACTCCTCGTCAGGGCCAAAATCCTGGACAGGCTCCTACCCAAGCGCCTGAGCGAGTACCTGGGCAGAGTCCGGAAGCTTACCCCAACGAAACTCCGGGCAACCAAGTCCCCAGACAATCGCCGAATTCTGGGCAGATGCGGACTCCTGGGCAAACCTCTGCGCCCAGCGCTGAGTTTGACAGCATGGGCACCGGCATGGGCGCATCTCTCTCCAGCGATCTCGTGAGCCCGTTCCAACTGGCTTACATGGCCGTTAGGGGCGAGCTAGACGCCGGCAGCGATGAAGGCTACTCGGTTTATAAAGCGCGCCACGGCACTGCCGAGGGTCAAAACATCGTTGAAGCTGCTATCAACCAGGGCTACATCAGCAGTGACCTCATGGATGACCAGGGCTACATCAATAGCGTCAACCAAGTCCTGAGAATGCAAGCTGAGACTTGGAGAGACTAACGCTCTCCAGTTAGCAGAGCTCTAGGGCCAACCTGTTACTCACATAGGACTCCCGTGCCGGTTCGATCGCGATCGACCAGCACGGGAGTCCTGTTTCTAAAGGGGTTAGAAGTCCTCTGGCAAAAATGTCTAGAAGCAGCGGCTGTGTCAGCGATCGCTCAAAAAGTTTAGGGCTAAGTCGTAGCGATTCCGACTTTGTGCCGGTAGAATAGTTAGAACCGATACATTTGCCTGATCTGCTCCGGAGCCGGATCACTTGTCGGTAGCTAGCTTCCGGAAAAAATCTACCGTCGATTTAGCACTTGCCGTCTACTCAGTGGGAGTCACCATGAGCAACCCGCCTAGCCACGATCGCATCTTAATCTTTGACACCACTCTGCGGGACGGCGAGCAGTCTCCTGGGGCCACCCTCAATGTCGAAGAGAAGCTGGTGATTGCGAAACAGTTGGCGCGGCTAGGGGTTGACATCATCGAAGCCGGGTTCCCCTTTGCCAGTCCTGGCGATTTCGAGGCGGTGCAGAAGATTGCCCGAGAAGTCGGTACAGAAAACGGCCCCACCATCTGCGGCTTGGCCCGTGCCACCAAGGGCGACATTGAGCGGGCCGGAGAAGCGATTAAGCCCGCCGCAAAGGGACGCATTCACACGTTCCTCGCCACCTCCGACATCCACATGGAGTACAAGCTGCGTAAGAGCCGTGAAGAGGTGCTGGCGATCGCTCCCGAGATGGTGGCCTACGCCAAGACCTTCACCAACGATGTCGAGTTTTCGCCCGAAGACGCGGGCCGCTCTGACCCCGAGTTTTTGTACCAGGTGCTGGAGGCGGCGATCGCCGCTGGGGCCACCACCGTCAATATCCCCGACACCGTCGGCTACCTGACGCCGAGTGAATTTGGCGACCTGATTCGCGGCATCAAAGCCAACGTGCCCAACATTGATCAAGCCGTAATCTCCGTCCACGGCCACAACGACTTGGGCCTGGCGGTGGCCAACTTTCTTGAAGCGGTGAAGGCTGGGGCGCGCCAGCTCGAATGCACTATCAACGGCATCGGCGAGCGAGCCGGCAATGCTGCTCTTGAAGAACTGGTGATGGCCATGCACGTGCGCCGCGCCTTCTACAATCCCTTCCTGGGTCGCCCCGCCGAGTCGGAGGAACCCCTGACCGCCATTGACACCCGCCAGATCTACAAGACCTCGCGCCTGGTATCGAACCTGACCGGCATGTTTGTGCAGCCCAACAAGGCGATCGTGGGGGCCAACGCCTTTGCCCACGAGTCGGGCATTCACCAGGACGGCGTGCTCAAGAACAAGCTCACCTACGAGATCATGGATGCCACCTCCATTGGTCTCACCGACAACCAGATTGTGCTAGGCAAGCACTCGGGCCGCAACGCCTTTCGCACTCGTCTGCAAGAGCTGGGCTACGAATTAGATGACCAGGCCCTCAACCGCGCCTTTTTGCGCTTCAAAGAGCTGGCCGACAAGAAAAAAGAAATCACCGATTGGGATATTGAGTCGATCGTTAACGACGAAAGCCGGCAGACCCCCGAGCACTTTCACCTCGACCTGGTGCAGGTTTCCTGCGGCGACAGCGCTAAGCCCACCGCCACCGTCACCATTCGCACCCCCGATGGCCAAGAGCTTATGGATGCTGCGATCGGCACCGGCCCAGTGGATGCGGTCTACAAAGCGATCAACCGGGTGGTCGATATTCCCAACCAGCTGATCGAGTTTTCGGTGCAGTCGGTGACCGAGGGCATCGACGCGCTGGGGGAAGTGACCATTCGCATTCGCCACGGCGATCGCGTCTTCTCGGGCCACGCAGCGAACACGGACATTGTGGTGGCTTCGGCCCACGCCTACCTGCACGCTCTCAACCGTCTGTACACGGCGTTGCAGACTGGGCAAGCCATCCATCCTCAACGGGAAACGGTGACGGCTTCACTGTAAAAACTACGGGGCAAGTTGGGGCTGATTCGCTACTAAGGGGGTTATGCCTATTCCTGTATA